>NZ_JBOFMC010000067.1:0-55154 GCF_051658185.1 Shewanella sp.
ATACAAAAACGGCCTGCACAGGATTGCAGGCCGGATTATACAGATTAACAGCACAAAAGTTTAACCTTTTGTTTTTAATCTTATCCTGCGGCGATTAACCTAAGGATTTTACGGCATTGAGCACATTGTCAACGGTGAAACCAAAATGGGCCATCAGCACATTGCCAGGCGCCGACTCACCGAAGGTGGTCATGCCAACGATGGTGCCTTCAAAGCCTACATACTTGTACCAGAAATCCGTATGAGCCGCTTCGATAGCGATACGCTTAGTGACCGCTTTTGGTAAAACTGACTCTTTATACGCCGCATCTTGCTTATCAAACTCGGTGTTTGATGGCATAGACACCACGCGCACTTGCTTGCCTTGTTCAGTTAATGCTGCAGCCGCATCCATTGCTAGTTGCACTTCGCTACCGGTGGCGATCAGGATGTACTCTGGCGTGCCAACACAATCCTTAAGTACATAAGCACCCTTGGCAACGTTAGCTAATTGCTCTGGAGTACGCGCCTGCGCCTTCAGATTTTGACGGCTGAAGATCAGTGAGGTTGGCGCGTGACGACGTTCAATGGCTGCTTTCCACGCCACTGCGGTTTCAGCCGCGTCACAAGGGCGCCATACCGCCATGTTTGGCGTCATGCGCAGGTTAGCTAATTGCTCAACCGGTTGATGCGTTGGGCCGTCTTCACCTTGACCGATAGAGTCATGGGTATAAACGAAGATGTTTTGAATGCCCATCAGCGCAGACATACGTACTGCGTTACGGGCGTATTCCATAAACATCATGAAAGTCGCGCCATAGTTGATAAAGCCACCGTGGAGTGACACACCGTTCATGATGCCGCTCATACCGAACTCACGCACACCGTAGTACACATAGTTACCGGCAGGATCGTCTTGAATCCCTTTAGAACCTGACCACAAGGTCAAGTTAGAGCCCGCTAAGTCAGCACTGCCACCTAACAGCTCAGGCAACATCGCCCCAAAAGCACCGATGGCATTTTGTGAGGCTTTACGGCTGGCAATGCCTTCGCCTTTGGCTTGGCATTCTTGGATAAAGGCTTGCGCTTTCGCTTCAAAATCCGCGGGTAACTCGCCTTTTAATACACGGCGTTCGTACTCGGCGGCCAGCTCTGGGTAAGCTTGCGCGTATGCGGCAAACTTATCGTTCCATGCAGCTTCACGCGCAGCACCGGCGTCGGTGGCATCCCAACCGGTGTAAACATCGGCCGGGATTTCAAATGGCGCATGTGGCCAGCCTAAAAATTCACGGGCGGCGGCGATTTCAGCATCACCTAGTGGCGCGCCGTGGCAATCGTGGCTGCCAGATTTGTTTGGCGAACCAAAACCGATAATGGTTTTGCAGCAGATCATGGTGGGTTTGTCGGTGACCGCTTTAGCCGCTTCAATCGCCGCGCGAATGGCAGCGCTATCATGACCATCGACGTTCGCAATCACATGCCAGCCATAGGATTCGAAACGTTTTGGTGTGTCATCGGTAAACCAGCCTTCCACGTGGCCGTCGATAGAAATACCGTTGTCATCCCAGAAGGCGATGAGTTTGCCTAGGCCTAAGGTGCCCGCTAAAGAACAGGCTTCGTGGGAAATACCTTCCATCAAGCAGCCATCGCCAAGGAAGCAATAAGTATAGTGGTCAACAATTTCGTGACCTGCGCGGTTAAACTGTGCCGCTAAGGTTTTTTCTGCAATCGCCATCCCCACGGCATTGCTGATCCCCGCGCCTAATGGGCCGGTGGTGGTTTCAACGCCTGGGGTGTAACCGTACTCTGGGTGACCAGGGGTTTTTGAATGCAATTGACGGAACTGTTTTAACTCATCAATCGGCAGATCGTAGCCAGTCAGGTGCAATAAAGAATAAATCAGCATGGAGCCGTGGCCGTTAGAGAGGATAAAACGATCTCTATCTACCCATTTTGGATTGTTCGGGTTGTGTTTAAGGAAATCATTCCATAACACTTCAGCAATATCTGCCATGCCCATCGGGGCGCCGGGGTGGCCTGAATTTGCTTTTTGAACGGCATCCATACTTAACGCACGGATTGCGTTGGCGAGTACTTTACGGGAAGACATGCTCTCTCCTGCTTAATATTATAAGATCTAGCTAGCGGGCAATTTGGACGCACATTTTCCCCTACATAAAGGGATGACGCAAACTAAAATTCACCACAATGTCGCTGCTGCTACCGAATCGACATTTTTACGATAAAAAAGCGCCCACGATGAACTTTTATCGAGCCCACCGCGTAATCCTTTGCCTCTACTGACGCCAGCGCCGCGGTGTATCTGCTCACTGGCTGCCACATGCCAGTTGAGTATGTCTCATCCAACCCCGTGTACATCACGAGGGCGTGTTGGCGCGGCGAGAGTCATGCTGTTCGCCTTGGCAAACTTAAGCTCGCGAGGCAAGGAATGAGGTGTCGTTATCCGACTCACATCTTATGGCAGCCTTATGGCAGCAAATAAGCGTAAGAGCAAGCGCTTGCCAAACGCCCCTTTCGGGCAGCGTTGGGCACACCGTTTCGGCGGCGTTATCGTCCATTGAGTGAGAGTAACGACGCCGCACGCACGTTGCCTTGCATAATCGCTAGCCATCTTGCGGTAAAAAACACCCTAAGACAGCAGCGTGCCCGAGGATGAGTAACAGTGTTTAATAATTTAATTTCAAAAACTTAAGGCATTTAGATACTTTTTAGGCGAGATATCAAAGCTGGGATTTACCTCACTAAGTACACAAATAGTTAGCTTTGGGGGTGTCATCGCGACGAAATTCCACTAAAATAGCCGTCTAGATGTAGATGCTTCTACACGTTTGAATGCTAACGACGAGATTTTCCTACTATGGCAAAGCACTTGTTTACTTCTGAGTCGGTCTCAGAAGGTCATCCCGATAAGATTGCAGATCAGATTTCTGATGCTGTGCTAGATGCAATTCTGGCCCAAGATCCTAAAGCACGCGTTGCGTGTGAAACCTATGTAAAAACCGGCATGGTATTAGTTGGTGGTGAAGTCACGACTTCTGCTTGGGTTGATATTGAAGAGCTGACCCGTAAAACGGTTCGTGAGATTGGCTACACCCACTCAGACATGGGTTTTGATGCCGATTCCTGCGCCGTATTAAATGCGATTGGTAAGCAGTCTCCCGACATTAACCAAGGGGTTGATCGCGCCGATCCTAAAGAACAAGGCGCCGGCGACCAAGGCTTAATGTTTGGCTATGCCAGCAACGAAACCGACATTCTGATGCCAGCGCCTATCACCTATGCCCACGCATTGGTGAAACGTCAATCAGAAGTGCGTAAAGATGGCACCCTGCCATGGCTACGCCCCGATGCGAAAAGCCAAGTAACCTTCGCCTACGAAGACAACAAGATTGTTGGCATCGATGCGATCGTGCTGTCAACCCAACACAGCCCAGACATCGGCCAAGCAGATTTGATTGAAGGCGTGATGGAAACCATCATCAAGCCCGTTCTGCCGGCTCACTGGCTGAATAAAGACACCAAATACTTCATCAACCCAACAGGCCGTTTTGTTATCGGTGGCCCAATGGGTGACTGTGGCTTAACGGGTCGTAAGATCATCGTCGATACCTACGGTGGTATGGCGCGTCACGGCGGTGGAGCTTTCTCGGGTAAAGATCCATCAAAAGTTGACCGCAGTGCGGCTTACGCTGCCCGTTACGTCGCGAAAAACATCGTGGCCGCCGGCCTTGCCGATCGTTGTGAGCTGCAAGTTTCTTACGCCATTGGTGTGGCTGAGCCAACCTCAATCAGCATCGAAACCTTCGGCACTGGTAAAGTGTCAGAAGAAGTGCTGATCAAATTAGTGCGTCAACACTTCGACCTGCGCCCATACGGCCTGACTGAAATGTTGAACTTAGCTCGCCCAATTTACCAAGCCACCGCCGCCTATGGTCACTTTGGCCGCAGCGAATTCCCATGGGAAGCGACGGATAAAGCCGAAGCACTGCGCGCTGACGCTGGCCTATAATCGTTCTCGATTGACTCTAAAAAAAACCGCTACCAAGCGGTTTTTTTATGGGTATTTTTTATCCTTTTTGAACGCTCATCGCTCACCCCATCGCCGCCGCTGAATTGAGCAGCCCAATTGAGTAGCGTCAGCGCTATCAACGAGGTGAGGTAGCCTTCCCCTCTTGCCCCTTTCGCCCCCAATCGGCGCCATGGCGTTAACGGATGTCAAATCGCCATAGCAGCACTAGGCTCAATCTTATCTTCTTTGGGCTAATTGTCTTTTATTCAAACCGGTATAAAATGCCGTCACTGACTATTCCTCAATGATATGGAGCTGTTACATGAGTGATTTAAGTTTTTTTGCGAAAAAGCGTTACACCAGTAAAGCGTTTGACCCGACGAAGACAATTGCGGCGGATAAAATTGCCGAAATCAAAACCCTGTTACAGTACAGCCCATCATCAACTAACTCACAGCCTTGGCATTTTATTTTAGCGAGCAGCGCCGAAGGCAAAGCTTTAATTGCCAAGTCCACTGAAAACTTTGCCTTTAATACTCAAAAGATCCTCAATGCTTCCCATGTGTTAGTGCTGTGCACCCGCAGCCAATTAGATGAAGCCCATTTACTTAACGTACTTGAACAAGAAGCCAAAGATGGCCGCTTTGCCGACGAAGCAGGCAAAAACAGCCAACATGCAGGCCGTTCGTTTTTTGCAAACATGCAAAAACACGAGATGAAAGATGCCCAGCATTGGATGGAAAAACAGGTCTACTTAGCCCTTGGGACCTTAATGCTCGGCGCCAGCGTACTCGATATCGACGCCTGCCCGATTGAAGGGTTTGATCCTGTGGTACTTAACCAAGCCTTGGGATTACGGGAAAAAGGCTTTGGCGCCTCGGTGATCGTCGCGCTCGGCTATCATTCAGAAGATGACTTTAACGCGAAATTACCGAAATCGCGCCTCGCTCAAGAAGTGATCTTCACCGAGATTTAATTGCGATTAGCCCTCATCAAGCATGCCCTTGTGACTCAAGCCAACCTTAAGTGAAGGATTAAATTGGCTTGAGTCGGATTGAGTCGATTGGTTTTGAGCCTATTAGCTTGATTAAACTGGCTTGATTAAACTGGCTTGAGTCAACTGATTTGAGCCACCTAACTCAGCAAGAGCATCATTCGCTTATGCATTAACGTTAAGTGGATAACTGGGCTGTATACACTTTGTCAAAAAAACAACACTAACCACGGCATAGTGACTCAAGCCCAAATTGCCCTTTGATAGGCAACACTCACATCAACAACCCTATGGATTTATGTGATCCCCTCAGCACTCCTGTTAATCCGACGGAAAACTCCCGTAAGGATGACAGATTTCACGTGATATCTGTCCGCCTCTTCAGCGATAATTAAGGCTTGCAATTTACCCTAGCCCAACAGTATCAACACTGGCGCGGGTATTACCGCTGACGCTCGTTTTAACACCGATGCGTGGTAAGCGTCACATCAAGAGGAAACACAGCGCTGTTTATCTGCGGCTCATTTCGTCAAGCCCTTAACAGACGCGGTGAATTCATCTAACCGACTTTGAGGAACCTATGATCAAACCATTAGCCTTGGCAGCAGCCTTACTTATCACTCCACTTAGCGCGTTTGCCAACAACTTTATTGAAGGCACACACTTCACCCAAGTGTCAGATAAAGCCAGCAGCGAACCCAAACTGACCGAGTTTTACTCATTTTACTGCCATAACTGTTTCTACATGGAGACTAACTACCTCCCTGGGATCAAAGCTAACTTAAACCCCAAAATTGCCTTTGACAGCAAGCATGTCGACTTTATGAATAGCGCCATTGGCACCGAAGTGATGCGCGCCCTCTCCGTTATCCAGAGTGTCGATACTCACCAACAGGCACTGACCCACGCCATGTTTGCCGCCATCCAAGGTGAAGAAGGCGCCGATGGCCACGATCACAGTGCTCCAGGCCACAAGCATGAGTCACTGATCAACAATCGCGATGACATTAAAAAGGTATTCGCCAAGTTTGGTATTGATGGCGCCAAATATGATGAGTTGGCCGACAGCAAAAGCACCAACGAAAAACTGGCCCTGTGGCGCACCCAGCAACAACAGTTCCGCGTAGAAAGCGTGCCAGCGTTTATTGTTAACGACAAATATGCCATCAATCTTGGTAGCATCAAAACAGTAGACGAACTCAATAGCCTGATTAATTATCTGGCCATTGAAAAGGATGTGCCAGCGCCAAAAAGCTCTGGTGGTAGTTTAGCTTGGTTCTTCCTTGCATTTGCCGCCGCCATTGGCCTAGGCCGTCAAAAACGCCTGCTAGCAAAATAAGCGGCGAAGCGATTAAACACCGCCAAGGCGCAAGATAAGCCCAGCGCCAACAAAAAAGATAAAGGCCTCCACTGGAGGCCTTTTGATTGTTAGTGAATGATTATTTGCAATACGATTATTTGCCAGATGATTATTTTTGCAAAATCTCAGCCGCCCTTGGGCGCACATCATTACTGCCGAATAAACTCCAGCACATGGCTCGCGGCGAGCAGGGTATGCACGACTAAAAAACCGATAAAGGCTTGTGCAAACCCTTGATGATAACCACGCCATGCCATAGCAAGCGGCGTACCTTGGTACACAAACCACACCACGCCCGTCAGTCCTGTAGCCAATAGCAGCAGTAGCCCTATGCCTTCGACGGTACTGAATAACCCCTTGCCCCCGGCAACGGGTAACTTCCCCTTTAACAATCCTCGGCAATCTTGAGCTAACTGCGCCCAGTCGCCAACTAGCCACGCAAAATACTGGCGCCACTTGCCCTGTAGGCTATTGCGCAGTAAAAATCCCAGACTCAAGAGTGCACACACTAAGCCCAGATAAACGTGCAGATAATCAAACACACTGGCATTACTGCGCAAACTTCTGCCGATAAAAATCCACGGGCTAGTACACACCAACACCAAGCAACACAGCACAATCCACACATGTAAGCGCGCTAACAACAGCTGCCATAGCTGGCCAAACTTATTTTCTTTCATTCACCCCCCTTGGCGTTTGCGCCAATCTTAGGCTTGGTGGATTAACTGCCCAAATTCCTGCACTTTTTGCCAATCGGTATATTCAACCTTGGTCATCGGATCCGTTGGTCCTTTGGTTATCCACATGATAAACCGAATAATATTGCGATCCATGGCGTTATAACCCTGATAATTTAGATTGCCACCAAAGACCTGCAGCAACTGCGGCTGCCAGCTGGTTTTGGCCAAAAAGGCCTGCATATAAGGGTTGGTCTCAGGGGTATTCTTTTGGGGTTTACGGGCCACTAAACTGACGGAAAAAAATCCATTGACCTTTTGGTTCAACAGGGCCTGATGCCGTTCAATAAACTCAAACACGAGGGGATTATGTTTACCATGGCGAATACTGGCACCAATGATGATTTTATCAAACTCATCCAGGGCAGGCGGCGCTTTAATATCCGCCACCACCACAGTATTGCCTAACGAGCGCAGCTGCTGGGCTAACTGCTCGGTAATCTTACGGGTTTGACCATGAACACTCGAAAAAATAAGCAAAATATTTTTCACTTTAGCCTCGATTATCTCGATAAACAGAAGAAAAAGCGGCCTAACAAACGATAAACGGCGGCTTGCATTACTGACATAAAAGTCATTTTTCCATTAGGATATTGCATACTAGGCGATTTAGTCACCCATTTACATGAAATAGATCACGGGGTTAGCTCAAATCCTCCCTGAAGACAGGGGATTTTTAGCTGACGCACAACAATCCTCAGTATTAACCATTGAAAAATAAACAATGGCAAGCGAGCGAGGCCAGAATGCAACTCGATGCTCTGAGGTGACAATGGCTCCACAAGGCTAGATCCGCCCCCGACAGTATGCCAAGATGCTAAAACGCCCATAAGCATGTCGACCAACACATACTGAAACGACGACGGTGGATTGGATTGAATGGCGAAAAGTGCAAGCGCTTAGCTCCCGCGCCGCGAACTGGCGCAGCAAAATAAGCCACTGTGACTAAAGTACCTAATACTGAGATGCCCTAGCCCAGCAACCACTAGAGCCGCAAATAGATGACTCATTCACTCGCCAATCAAGAGGTGGCTCATAACAATATGGCTGAACACCACACTCACCTAGCCCATCAGCACGTGTCTGCCCGAAAAAAAGCCCTGCTACTCGGGCGCCAGTTAGGCCTGGCCAGCGAGCAGGCATATCGCCCAGCCCAATCCTCGCTTGCTGAGCGTGCGGCGCATCGGGCTCACACACTCGCAAGCCAGTACCAAACCAATGTAGAAACCATCTTTGCTTTGGCACTGAGTTACACCCCATCGGATGTCACTGGGGTGGAACTCGATCCCGACTGGAGTCATCAATTTTTTATGATGGCCGAGCAAATCCAGAATCGCACAATGCAGGATCTCTGGGCCCGTATTTTAGCGAGCGAAATTGTCAATCCTGGGAATTTTAGCCTGCGCACCTTAGCGCTACTAAAGCAGCTCACCTATCGGGAAGCACAAATGCTAGAAAAAGCCCTCACCATGGCGGCAAAGGTCAATCATGAGCCGCGGTTCAAATTGGTGAGCGGCTATCGTTTATCGGGTGGGATTGGCCAATATTTTAGAAGAAACACCAATTTTAACTTAAGCTTATCGCAATTTGGCCTGCCCTATTCCAGCATGTTAACCCTAGTGGATGCGGGGATTTTCCACAGCAGTGAATTTGAAACCGGAGAACTGAATCGCAAAACCCCGATCCATTTGAGCTTTCCCGGCTTGTCAATGCAGTTAATCCCCAAAAGGCGCCACCTGCAGCTTAAGTATTATCGGTTGACCCCGATTGGTGATGAATTGGCCCAATTGGTACCACCTAAGGCCGAACCTGCCTACTATCAGGCACTGCAGCAACAGTTTGCCAAAGACTTTATTATCGACTGAATCAACCATGCTCCTATCGAGCCGGGCCACGCGCTCGGCTGATAACCCGCTCAATAGATCTGCTAAGAGGCTGTCGCCACCTCCCTTTCGCCATGCATCACGCCGCAATCGATTAAATACTCGATAATGGCCGCGACTTGCGTGGCAAGCTCCCCTTGACTGGTGTCTATAGTCAACTCGGGCGCGAGCGGCGCCTCATAGGGTGAAGATATCCCCGTAAAGTCGCTAATTTCGCCCCTGCGAGCCTTTACATACAAGCCCTTAGGATCGCGCTGCTCACAAACCACTAAAGGCGTCGCCACATGCACTTCAATAAATTGCCCTGCAGGAAAGAGCGCCCGAAGGCGCGAACGCTCCTTGATCGTCGGCGAAATAAACGCTGACAACACCACTAAACCGGCATCCACCATTAACTTAGCGACCTCGCCTACCCGCCGCAGATTTTCAGCGCGATCCGCGGCGCTAAAGCCAAGCTCCTGACATAAGCCATGGCGCACATTATCACCATCGAGCAAATAGGTGTGTAATCCCGCCTCAAACAGGGCTCGCTCTAGCGCGCCGGCGAGGGTCGACTTACCCGCGCCTGAAAGCCCGGTAAACCAGAGTAACACTGGCTGCTGGCCCTTTTGTGCCGCTCTCGCCGCCTGATCGATAGGATGCGGATGCCACACGATGTTTGCCATAAAGACTCCTCAATTTACGTCATTCATACCAAGATGCTGCCGCGCGGCCCCAGAACCAACCGCGTTAATGTAACACCATCGTGTTAATGTAAAGCCATCGCGTTAATGCACAGCCATCGCGCGCCGCTCTTGAGTCAACGCTGCAGGCGCGAGCGACATTCGCCACGCCAGCACCGCGGGACTGCTCCAACCCAACGGGAACCATGGGTCAATCCAGTCAGCCCGAGGCTCATTCGCTAAGCCACGAGCTAATCAGCTCAACCACCAGCTCATTCGCTAAGCCACGGGCTCATCTACAAAGCCTCCAGCTAATCCACAAAGCCACGCATCAATCAGCGAGCTAACTTTGTGATATCAATGGCTTGCCAATGGGGGAAGTGTTTACGCACCAGCGCGTTAAATTCAATTTCAAAGGCACTCAATTCCCTTGCCTGCGACAGGTTGGCGCCACTGCCTGCCACCACCATCACTGCGGCGACGGTGGCATTGCTTAACCTGTCGATAAGGATCATGCCGCCGGTATCGCGCACAAGGGCATAGGGGTCAAACACGATCTCTTCGGTGAGTTCGAGGGTCACTCTAGCAATCCCATTAAGGCCGAGGGTGTCCGCGACGCTATGCCCTAAGGTATTAACATCAATCACATAATCGATTGCCGCCACGATGGCTTGGGTCTTTTTGCCCGCGACCTTAATATCGTATAACTGCCCCAGTTGCAGCGGTTTTTCATCCATCCACACCATGTCTGCCGTAATGCGGTTGCCTACGGCTGGCGCCGAATCGGGCTTGGCGAGCAAATCACCGCGGGAAATATCAATTTCATCTTCGAGCGTAATCGTCACCGCCTGACCTGCAACAGCTTCGGCTAAATCACCATCGAAGGTCACAATCCGCGCCACTTTGCTGCGCTTACCAGAAGGCAACGCGACGACTTCCTCCCCCACCTTAAGCATGCCTGAGGCCAAAGTGCCGGCAAAACCACGAAAGTCTAAGTGAGGCCGCGATACATATTGCACTGGCAAGCGCAGGGGCAAGGCGGCAAGTTCACGCTGCGTATCAATGGTTTCAAGTAGCTCAAGTAGGGTCCCACCGTGATACCAAGGACTCTGTTGACTGCGCTCGACCACGTTATCACCGTTGAGCGCCGATAAGGGCACATAATGGATATCGAGGGAGCCAAACCCCTTCACAAAGTCAGCAAAGTCGGCTCGAATTTGCTTAAAGATCTGCTCATCAAATCCCAGTAAATCCATCTTATTGACCGCCACAATAAAATGGCGGATCCCCAGCAAAGAGGCGATAAACGCATGGCGCTTAGTTTGGGTTTGTACGCCATAACGGGCATCGACTAAGATCACCGCTAAATCACAGGTTGACGCCCCCGTCGCCATATTGCGGGTATACTGCTCATGGCCCGGGGTATCGGCAATAATAAATTTACGCTTATCGCTTGAAAAATAACGATATGCCACATCAATGGTGATACCTTGCTCACGCTCGGCCTGCAATCCATCCACCAGTAAGGCTAAGTCAATGGCTTCGCCGGTGGTGCCCATCTTGGCGCTGTCGCTTTTAAGGCTTGCCAGCTGGTCCTCATAAATTTGTGCACTGTCGTGTAACAGGCGGCCAATCAAAGTGCTTTTACCATCATCGACACTGCCACAGGTTAAAAACCGCAGTAGGCCCTTGTGTTGCTGTTGGGCTAAGTAGGCTTTTACCCCATGAAGGTTGATTTCTGCCGCCATGCGGTGGGTTTTATTGACTGCATTATCCATGTTTATCTCACTCTTGATCTGTGGCTTGCTGTTGCACTGCGTTGCTTGCACGAATATGGCATTGCTCAATGTTGGCATTCGGTCAACATTCGCCCCTTGGGGGCGCAATGCTCAGCATTAAAAGTAACCCTGGCGTTTTTTCTGCTCCATTGATGCGCTTTGATCGGAGTCGATCAGGCGCCCTTGGCGTTCGCTTGAACGTGTCAGCAGCATTTCTTCAATAATTTTTTCTAAATCATTGGCCTGTGAGTGCATCGCGGCGGTGAGCGGGTAACACCCTAAGGTCCTAAAACGCACCACTTCTTGCCTTATCTGTTCCCCCTCAGCCAGCGGCATCCGCTCATCGTCCACCATAATTAATTGACCGGCGCGCTCCACGACTGGCCGCGGCGCAGCAAAATACAGCGGGACTAACTCAATGTTTTCTTGATAGATATATTGCCAGATGTCGAGCTCAGTCCAGTTCGACAACGGGAAGACGCGAATACTCTCCCCTTTATTTACGGCACCATTGTAGGTACGCCATAATTCCGGCCGCTGATTTTTAGGATCCCAGCGATGGTGCCTATCGCGAAAGGAATACACCCGCTCCTTCGCCCGGGATTTTTCTTCATCCCGGCGCGCGCCCCCAAACGCGGCGTCAAAACCATAATGATTAAGGGCCTGCTTAAGCGCTTGGGTTTTCATGATGTCCGTGTGCTTAGCACTGCCATGGTCGAAGGGATTGATCCCCTGCGCCACGCCCTCAGGGTTAGTATGAGTGAATAACTCCAACCCAAATTTTTTAGCCTGAGCATCGCGAAAGGCGATCATCTCCTTAAATTTCCAGCCGGTATCAATGTGCAGCAATGGAAAGGGCAGCTTGCCCGGATAAAAGGCTTTACGGGCTAAGTGCAACATCACGGAAGAATCTTTACCGATGGAATAGAGCATCACTGGGTTATCAAATTCGGCGGCAACTTCACGAATAATCTGAATACTCTCAGCTTCTAGTTGTTGTAAGTGGCTTAATTCACGTGAGGCCATACTGTATTCTCCGGTTAACTTAACGATGCGGTGCTGTCTAGGCTGCTGTTATAGATGACGTTATTGGTAATGATGTTGATAGATTAAGTGCCCAAGGTATTTGTCAATACCATGGCCGTCTGGGGCGATTGCGTGACATACTCGGCGCGGCCTTGCTGCTCTGCTGTAAACCAATCTAGGCTGTCACACAGCGCCACCACTTCACCGATAATCATCAATGCGGGCATCTGCAAGGCGGGATCGGCGGCAAGCTGCTCAAGCTCTGCTAAACAACCAATAAACCGCCGCTGCTCAGCGGTGGTCGCCTTAGCAATGATCGCTACAGGCGTATGTGGACTGCGCCCGGCATTCAATAAACCTTGGCGAATAATGCTGGCATTCAAAATCCCCATATACACCACTAAGGTATTGTGAGGATTAGCATAGCCCTGCCAATCCATTGGGCGGCTATCTGCCTGACAATGGCCAGTAATAAAAGTGACCCCTTGGGCATAGTCTCTGTGGGTCAAAGGGATGCCGCCATAGGCCGCCGCGCCAGTGGCGGCAGTAATACCGGGGACAACTTCAAACGCCACTCCCGCTTCCACTAAGGTTTGTAATTCTTCGCCACCACGGCCGAAAATGAAGGGATCCCCCCCTTTTAGGCGTACAACCTGCTTACGGGTATAGGCTTTCGTTACCAGTAGCTGATTAATCTCATGTTGAGCCGCGCTGTGTTCCCCCGCCCGCTTACCGACGGCGATTTTCTCGGCCTCTTTAGGAATAAGTTCGAGGATCTCTTGGCTAACAAGGGCGTCATACAGCACCACATCAGCCATTTTAAGCACCCGCAATGCCTTGACTGTCAGTAGCTCTGCATCGCCGGGACCTGCGCCCACCAACCATACTTTGCCCTTAAGGGTTTGGCCTGGTAAAGATAAAATTTCCATCATATTCCCCAGCGTTGCGATAGTCTGTGGCGCATGAGCCGATGAAGCTCTCGCTCGTACACATCAATCCATAAAACATCAGTACGTCAGAATATAACGCCTCTTATATTCCCCAATAAATATAAAATAGTTAGTTTTTATATCTTTTTGCGATAAGAGAATAAAAGCATGCCCTAAACGGGCTGCACTCTCCCAGCATAGGGATAACATCGAGAACGAAACAAGGTTAAAATATTGAATTTAAATATATTTATGTATTGACGAAATTGACCAACAGTATCGCTGTCGTCATTTTTGAACTATGTTATTGCCAAAAAATCTACGGCATTCCCTCACATCATCTGCCGCATGCGGCAAAGGTCACAACCGACCACACAGGCCAACCATGTTGGCCCCACAATACATCAGAAGGTACCGTATTCAGGTTGTAGGATGGGATCAAAAGATGACAGCGAGCAAAAAATAGCCATACTTCTATTGCTCATTGGCACTCCGCCCTCGCTCAAGGTGGCTCACAAGTGCTGTAAAAAATGCGGTTAAACAAACAATGCGGTTAAACAAACAATACGGTTAAGCCGTCCATAATGACGATTGAGTGTACCAACGAGCGCTTTGGAGGCCCTTTGGGCACATTGCTTTAAGCATGATAACGCCTTAAGCATGGTAGACGGCCTTAGGCCATAGAGGGTTGAGCGCTACAGCCATCAACTCACCCAAACGGGGTTAAATGAACACCGTAAACTAAAAATAGCCGCGCAGTATCAATAAACATGCGCCTAATTTCATGGGGAAATATGGATTTTAGCTACCGCCGGACGGTGATAATACTGGCCTTCATCATTATCTCGAGCCTCATTAAGCTCGCCGATTTTGCGATTGCAGATCATCAACCGCCAGCCATGCTCACCGCGCAGGAAGTCCGCCAAGATTTATTCAGCTTACTGAGTCAAATTGAGCAGCACTCGGCCTTTTATGCCCTTAACCCAGAGCAGCATTGGCCGCAACTCACCCATTGGGCAAGCTTAATCAGCAGCCAATCGTCGGATCAAATGAGCCGTGAGCGCTTCGCCGCGCAAATAACCAAATTAATCAATGTCATCAAAGATCCCGGCATGTTAGTGCGCGATAATCTCGCCGAGCACGGCGACCTACCTTTTATCTTGAGGCCGTTAAATGAGCAATGGTTAGCGTTAGATAGCCAGCACCATCCGCTCGACCCGCGCTTTCCGTTTGTGACTCACATTGATGGCTTACCCTTAAGTAAATGGATAGCAGCAAGCCAAGCCTATCTGCCCGAATCCACCAAAGACAGCCAAGAGATGCAGCGGCCTTGGCTCAGTAAACTCCAGCTCTTACGTGAGGATTTAGGCTTAAGCATTAAACCCTTTGTATTAATAACCTTAACGAATGACGCCTTAGACACTCGCCAACTTGAACTCGCGATCGCCCCCCGCCACTCAATGGCCGCAGCCACAAAAGCCAAATCCAGCCCATCGGTTGAACTCAGTTTTCAGGGCTTACTTGAGCAACTCGTGTCCTTGACGCCTAAATCGTCAGCACCCGCAAGTGCTGAACTCGAAACCATCAACAGTACCACCGCCCGACTAAAACTGAATGATCTCTATGCCTTTGGCACCGATCCAAAGTTACAGCAAACCTTATTGAAGGGGATGGAGCAGCCGCTGCTCGTGCTCGATCTGAGGGACGCGAGCGGCTTTAGCCCTAAATTACTGACCCTACTTGCGCGCTATCAAGATCCACAGGCTCCTCACTCCGATGCCAAGCGGGCTGAACCAATGGCACATATCATGGGATTTGCCCATTATCGCCGCTCTAGCACATTGCGTAATGACCACTTACAACCCTTAAGTTTTATGCCTCTGGCGCAGTTCTCACCACGCTCGCGGCAGGCAAATAAGCTCACAGACTATCTCCCCCCAGTCGATGAGCGCCAATTCAGCCCTTGGTTTATCCGCACCCAGCCCTTGGTGCCGCCCCAAGGCCATAATCGCCTCGCACTGCTTGTCAGCCCTCGCTGCAGGCAGGAATGCGAATGGATTGCCTATAAAACCAAAACCTGGTCACGGGTACAATTGATCGGCGAAAAAACGTCAGGGGATTTTGCCAAACAATATCGCTTTAACTTACCCAATAGCGACGTCGAAATCCGCCTGAGCAGCGCACTCATCTATGATGCCAATGGAAAATTGCTTTCAGGCAATGGCACCGAACCCGATATTGGGTTACCGCAAAATACCGATATTGAGTGGCAAGGCTTAGTCAGCTTAGTGATGGCGGCTAAACCTAAGCAGCCACAGCAGTATCAAGCAGCCTATACCGCAGCGCATGTCAGCCAAGTTGCCACAGCCAACTAACTCGCGATACTCACGCGCCAGGACAAACTCACTCGCCTGACAAACTGACTCACAGCGACCAACTCACTCGTGACAGCCAATTTATTCACCTCTACCAACTTACTCGCCACAACTAAGCTTGCTACAACTAAGTCACTGTTATTTATAGGAAGTGACCCATATTAAAACGACACACATTGAAAACGGCAACGATTGAAAACAACAAACATTACAAGCGTGTATTTTTGGCATCCTTGGCATAGTCTGAAGGTAGCAAGGCTAACTCTCGCTAAACATTAACTTCGAACATCATCACCCCTTTCCCGCACAGCTCACCCTAATGGAGTGACGCGCTTACCGCATCAGCCCCATCATCTGGACCTATCATCCACGCGCAATAAAAACACCGACAACCACAGATTTAGTCGATCCCATGCACTTTATGTAAGGTGACATCACCGAGCTGGCGCATTTGTTTGCGGATCCACTGGGCACGGCGCTCAACATAAGCCGACGCAGGGGATACTTTATAGCGCCAGGGATTGGGTAGCGCTGCGGCCAATAATGATGCTTCAACTCGCGTTAATTGAGCCGCTGGCCGCCCAAAATAATGCTTGGCAGCAGCCTCGGCCCCATATATCCCCGGTCCAAATTCCACAATGTTTAAATACACTTCAAGGATCCGCGATTTATCCCAAAATAGCTCCATTAACATGGTAAACCATGCTTCGATGCCTTTACGTATAAAACTGCGGCTCGACCACATGAACAGATTTTTCGCGGTTTGTTGGCTTAGGGTGCTGGCACCGCGCACCTTGTTGCCCCGTTGGTTATATTTCAGAGCAGCACTTATCGCCGCTAGATCAAAACCACGATGTTCGGCAAATTTTTGATCTTCGGCGGCAATCACGGCTAACTGCAGCTCTTTAGAAATTTTAGAAATATCAACCCATTGATGCCTAACAACCGCGATCTCGGCGGGAGGAAACAACGCCCGCTCGATCCGCCAAGTCCAAAGGGGAGGATCAATAAAGCGCAAGCTCACCACCAGCATCATTGAGCTTAATCCCAGTACGCACATCAGCTTACACAGCATGAACGCTAACCGCTTAAGGCGAGATGTGAACGATGTTGGCCTTGGCCGTGGACTGCGGTTGTGGGAAGGAGGATTGGCATGATCGCGCATCGCATACAAGGGGGCGTTCATTCATTGAGTCTCATTAGGGGAACGGCATTATGGTGCAAGTATTCTCATGGATTATCAACACCTTCAATGCCAAGATACGCACGCATTATCGGCCCTTAACCCAAAGAGTCACCCACGCATTTACGCATGCGTGCAGCAGTAATTGAATCGATAGAGTGACACAAAGCCATGAGGAAGCCGAGCTTAAAAGCGCAATCGCGATAACGAGCATCGTTGGCACAATAAAATGAACATAAGAATGGACACAACAGGATAAAAGTAAAGAAGGTAAACGAAGGAGGCCTAGCCCAACCTCGGCAGCTTGTCAGGCAGCTGGCCGAGGTAAAGATCACTGATCAACCCGCGCTAGCAAGTCAACCAAACTGCTTAACACTCGCGGCGGCGAGTCAGATTTTTCGAAAGCATCAGGTTGTTATCTGCTTGGCGGATATTGACTGTGAACTGCGACGAGTCTCGTTCGACAGCAAACCCAGCCCATCAATAACGATATTCAGCCACTTACCAGCCAGCCAATCGACAGCGAATCAACCCAGTGTACTTACGCAAAACCATCTACGGGAACGTCAAAATATAGCTCAGCCTTTGCTAATGTGCATAACTCTGTGGGCAAAAATGTACAATTTTTAAGCCCAGCGCTGAGCGGGATAAGCCTAGCACTGCACGCCGCTCGCCCGGAGATCTTGAACTTAACTGGATACTGTGAACCTATAATGACAAACACATTGATCTTTAGGCTAAATCGTCAACGCCCAAGACGTCGCCATCAAGCCAACTCGCACGCTATCCCGCCAAGTGCGGGCGAGGATGCCCCGATGACCAACAGCCCAATGGCAAAATACTGCATGACGAACTGCCCAAAGACCCAGTGTCTGCCAAGTTAACATCCGCAGCTAGATATCGTAATGCAGGCCACATTCGCGTTTAAGGCCATTAAAGCGAGTCTGCTCCTCCGTCATCCCAAGCTCAAGCGGCTTAGTGGAGTGGGTATCGCCAACCGAGACATAACCCTGCTCCCACAGCGGATGATAAGGCAGCCCATGCGCAGTTAAATACTGGTGCACCTCTTTATTGCCCCAATCGACAATGGGTAATAATTTAAAGCGGTCGCCATGGATGGCTAAAATGGGCAGCGCCTCGCGGCTGCTCGCTTGACTGCGCCTCAGCCCCGCCAACCAAGTCCCTACCCCAAGCTCTGCCAAGGCGCGTTGCATGGGTTCAACTTTATTGAGGCGATTGTATTGTTCGAGCCCCGCCAGCCCCTGCTCCCACAATTTGCCAAAGCGCGCTTCTTGCCACGCGGGGGTCATTGGCGCTTGATACACTTTGATATTCAATGACAAACGCTCGGTCAGCTCATCAACAAACCGATAGGTTTCGGGAAATAAGTAGCCAGTATCCGTCAAGATAACGGGAATATCGGCCTGCACTTGACTGGCCATATGCAGCATCACCGCAGCTTGAATGCCAAAGCTGGATGACAGTGCGTGGCTGCCGGGCAAATAAGCCAGCCCCCACAGCAGCCGCTCCGGCGCACTTAAGCTAGCCAGCACTTGATTGATTGCTGCCAGCGCAAGCGCTTGCTCGTCCTTAGGCGCTGTCAGTAACGCCGCCAGCTCGCCAGCACTAGGCAGCCCTGGCACTGCCATTGTCGGTTGTTTAAGAAAAGTCATGGAAATCCTTAGCGGCATCGAGCACCGCCTTCACCACGCCCACACGGACGGTGAAATTACCAAAGGTTTCGCCAGCATCACGCTCTAGGGCGTAGCGAGCAAACAGGGCATCGAGCTCGGCTAGGATGTCCGCCTCTTGGATATTTTCGCGATACATTTTATTCAAGCGCGTGCCTTCAAAATTAGCCCCCAAATATAAATTGTAACGCCCCGGTGCTTTGCCGACTAAGCCAATTTCGGCGGCAAATGGCCGCGCACAGCCGTTAGGACATCCCGTCATGCGCACCACAATGGCTTGGTCGCTGATCCCATGTTTAGCCTGCAGCGCATCGATATGATCAATAAACTCCGGGAAATAACGCTCAGCTTCAGCCATCGCGAGCGGGCAGGTTGGCAACGCCACGCAGGCAATCGAATGGCCGCGAGTTTGGGTGAGCACTTGGCCGAGCAGACCGTGTTTACGGGCTAAGCCCTCAATAGTGGCTTTATCTTGTGCCGCGACCCCAGCAATGATCATATTTTGATTCGAGGTCATACGAAAATCGCCTTTATGGATTTTGGCAATTTCCCTAAGGCCTGTTTGTAGGGTTTGGCCGGGGGAATCTTTAATACGGCCACTCTCGATAAAGAGGGTTAAATGCCATTTGCCATCCACACCTTCGACCCAACCATAACGATCGCCGCGATCGCCAATCACTACATCGCGCTTAGGCTCAAATTTAACGCCGGCGCGGGCTTCAACCTCGGCTTTAAACTTGTCATAGCCGTGGTCAACAATCGTGTATTTAAGGCGTGAACGCTTACGATTACTGCGATTACCCCAGTCACGCTGCACTGTCATGACCGCCTCGGCAAACTTCATCACATCTGCGGTTTTGATAAAGCCAAAATCGTCAGCTAGGCGGGGGAAGGTTTCCACCTCACCGTGGGTGGAGCCCATGCCACCGCCGGCGGTTAAGTTAAAGCCCACCAACTCGCCCTGTTCAGCCACGGCGATAAAGCCTAAATCATTGGTATAAACATCAACATCGTTATCGGGCGGTACGGCAACGGCCATTTTAAACTTACGCGGCAAGTAGGTTTTACCGTACACCGGCTCGACGGTGTCATCTTCCGTCGTCAGCAATTTGTCTTCATCTAACCAGATTTCAGCATAGGCACGGGTGTGCGGCAGCAGATGATCCGACAGTTGTTTGGCGACCTCGTAAGCCTGCTGGTGCAACTTCGATTCCACCGGATTGGGGTTACACATCACGTTGCGGTTCACATCACCACAGGCAGCAATCGAGTCAAGCGCTTCGCGATCTAACCCTTGGATAATCGTTTTTAAATTACGCTTAGGAATACCGTGATACTGAAACGTTTGCCGGGTCGTTAACCGAATACTGTTGGAATGGGTCAGGCTCGAGGCAATTTTATCAACGCCTAACCATTGTTTTGGGGTGCACACGCCACCGGGTACGCGGGCGCGCAACATAAAACTGTATAGGGGCTCGAGTTTTTGCGCTTTGCGTTCGTTGCGTAAATCACGGTCATCCTGCTGATAAAAGCCATGAAACTTAATAAGCTGCTGATCGCCATCGCTAAAACTGCCAGTCACCGCAGAATCTAATCCTTCTTTAATGGTGCCCCGCAGATAATCACTGTCGGTTTTTAGGTATTCGTTTAACGCTAACTTTTGCTCACTCATGGCAACGACCTCATTTATTCGTTTGGCAGCCGCATCTCTGGGGATGCGGCGCGGTTATCGGTGGCGACAATTCAGTTAATTAGTGCACAGTTAATTAGTACACGTCTTTTTGATAACGTTTTTGACTGCGCAGGTTTTCAAAATAGTCAGCTGCCGCCTCGTTCGACAAGCCGCCATATTCGACCGCAACCGCTAACAGCGCTTGATGTACGTCCTTCGCCATACGCTCGGCATCGCCACAAAGGTAAATATGCGCGCCATTTTGCAACCATTGCCACAGGGTTTGTCCCTGTTGCTTGATACGGTGCTGCACATAAATTTTCTCCGGTTGATCCCGCGAAAATGCCAAGTCGATTCGGCTTAAATCGCCATTTTTCAAATACTGTTGCCACTCGGTTTGATACAAAAAATCCTCTTCAAAGTGGGGATTGCCAAAGAATAACCAACTGTCACTGGTAATGCCCTGGGCCACGCGCTCCTGCATAAAAGCGCGAAACGGTGCGACGCCAGTCCCCGGACCTATCATGATCACCGGGGCAAGTGGATCTTCCGGCAGCCGGAAATGCTTATTGGGTTCAACATAAACCTTAAGCGGCGTGCCTTCTTGCGCCGAGGCTAAAAAGTGCGATGCACCGCCAAAACGGGTTGCGCCCTCGCGCTCCTCTGCCACTAACGCCACGGTCAAGTGCACTTCGGTATCCACTTCGCTTTGGCTTGAGGCGATAGAATAAAGTCTGGGGGTTAATGGGCGTAGCAGCGCAACCACAGTGTTGGCATCCAGCTTTTGTGTATCACTTTTCGCCTCAACGGCGGCCTTATAGCGCGCAACCAGATCGGCAAATTGATGCGTCAGCATAAACTGGCGCAGCTGCGCTTTATCTTGGCTAACAGCAAGCAACTCTGCATCCCCCACGAGCTCTGCCCAGGCGGTCACTAAGCCTGGGTGTAACTGCGTCAGCTCTTTTTTCTCCCGCAACGCTTGCTTGAGCGTGTAGGACTCATTGTCTAGCGTGACTAAAGTATCCGCGGCCAAATCAAGCCCCTGTAAAATCTCCTCGACGAGAGCCTCACTGTTACTAAACCACACCCCGAGCGCATCCCCTGCTTGATAGCGCAAGCCAGAATCGCCTAAATCGATTTCCACATGGCGCACATCCCGGTCTGAACCTCGGCCAGTGATTTTTTGGCTGACCAACACTTCGGCTAGATAAGGATGTTGCTTAGTAAACTCGCCCTCAAGAATCGTAGCCTCGTGGCTGATGGGGACCACACTGGCTGATGAGGTGTGGATTAACGGCTTAACCGCCGCTAACACATCCGCATGCCATTGGCCTGTGCGGGTTTCATAGTCCACATCACATTCAACCAATGGCAACAATGCCTTAGCCCCAAGGGCCGCAAGGCGCGCATTAAAATCCTTACCGGTTTGACAGAAAAAGGGGTAACTCGAATCCCCAAGCGCAAGCACCGCATAATGCAAATTATCTAACCGCGGCGCGCGCTTTGAGGCTAAAAATTGATGCAATTCAATGGCATCATCCGGTGCTTCCCCATCGCCATGGGTACTGACCACCACCAGCAGCAGGGTTTCTTGTTTGAGTTGGCGCAGATTATATTCGCCCATGGACGCCAGATTGACCGCATAACCTTGAGACTGCGCCTTGGCCGCGAGGGCGCTGGCAATCCCCCGGCCATTGCCAGTTTGGCTACCATAGAGAATAGTGAGCGTTTGCGCCTCGCGAGTAGGGGCAGCGACGTGGCCCGCATTTGCTGTTGCAGCAAGATAGCCGCTCACCCAAGCCATTTGCAGCGCCGTTAACTCCGAAGTGAATTGCTTTAGCTTCTCGACTTGTCCTTGCGACAGGGGGGAAGCCACCGATGAAAGTTCCTTTAACAGCATGAGATGGCCCTATGACAATGTGATGCAAAGCAGCTTATCGCGTTTTTTGAAAAGCAAAAAAGAATAAAATTTAATTTTTAATTCCATTATGGAATATGCAAAGAGCAAAATTTAAGCTACAAAAGTGTGCGCTGGTTAAAAGTTTTTAATACGATCAGTGCCGAAACCCCACGCTTGAGAAATATGCGCTTGTATCAAATCAAACTCTTGCCACAATGGTATTGAACCTGCCGTACAGTGACCTCTGTGATCGCAGAGAAGTTTGTTTTAACAGCACAAATTTCACACAAGATTTAATGCGCTCAGTTGCCGCAATCGAATAAGCGGGTTAATTCTCACTGCAGCCTAGCCCTACCTAGGTTTGCTCAGAGGGCCGTACTCAGGCGGAACCATTATATAAACCACCAGGGAGTAGTCATGCAGATTGGAATACCGAGAGAGAGTCTCGCCGGTGAGACTCGGGTCGCCGCGACCCCAGCCACCGTTGAGCAGCTTAAAAAACTCGGCTTTGAAGTCGTTATTGAGGCCAATGCCGGTCAGCTATCTAGCTTCGATGATGCGGCCTTTGAAGCAGCAGGCGCAACAGTGACGACCGATGTCTGGCAAGCGGATCTGATTTTTAAGGTCAATGCGCCAAACGATGCCGAAATTGAACAGATTAAACCAGGGGCAACGCTGATTAGCTTTATTTGGCCCGCGCAAAATCCACAGTTAGTAGAGAAGCTCTCTCAACGCAACATCAATGTGATGGCGATGGATATGGTGCCTCGGATTTCCCGTGCCCAATCCCTCGATGCCCTTTCTTCTATGGCCAACATTGGCGGTTACCGTGCTGTGGTTGAAGCCGCCCACCACTTTGGCCGTTTCTTTACCGGCCAGATCACCGCAGCAGGTAAAGTGCCCCCCGCGAAAGTGCTCGTGATCGGTGCCGGGGTTGCCGGACTTGCAGCCATTGGCACAGCGGGCTCCTTAGGGGCGATTGTGCGCGCCTTCGACACTCGTTTAGAAGTGGCCGAGCAAATCGAATCCATGGGTGGGCAGTTCCTCAAACTCGATTTTACCAACGAAGATGGCAGCTCCTCAGACGGTTACGCCAAAACCATGTCCGAGGAATTTATTGCCGCCGAAATGGCGCTGTTTGCCGAGCAAGCGAAAGAAGTCGACATCATTATCACCACTGCGCTGATCCCAGGCCGTCCTGCGCCTAAGCTCATCACCCAAGCCATGGTCGATAGCATGAAGAGCGGTTCGGTGATTATCGATATGGCCGCTCAAGCCGGTGGCAACTGTGAATACACCCAACCGGGTGAATTATTTATCACGGACAATGGCGTGAAGGTGATTGGCTATACCGATCTTCCCGGCCGTTTACCTGCGCAATCATCACAGCTTTATGGCACGAACCTCGTCAACCTGATGAAGTTAATGTGTAAAGAAAAAGACGGCGTGGCCCACATCAACTTCGAGGATGTGGTCATGCGCAATATGACAGTAGTGAAAGAAGGCGAAGTCACCTTCCCGCCACCAGCCATTTCAGTCTCGGCCGCGCCAGCAAAACCCGCCGCTAAGGTTGTCGCCAAGGCCGTGGAAGCCAAAGCGCCGTCAAAACTCAAATACCTGTTTGCCGCCGCGGGCGCGCTTGGGTTTGCCGCAGTGGCCTCGGTGGCACCACCGGAGTTTTTGTCTCACTTTACGGTGTTTTTACTGTCCTGCGTGGTCGGTTATTACGTCGTGTGGAACGTATCTCACTCACTGCATACGCCGCTAATGTCAGTCACTAACGCGATTTCAGGCATTATCGTGGTCGGCGCCTTGTTACAAATTGGCCAAGGCTCAACCTTGGTGACTGTGATGGCATTTATTGCTGTGCTGATCGCCAGTATTAACATCTTTGGCGGCTTTACCGTCACTCAGCGCATGCTGAAGATGTTCCGTAAAGATTAAGGGGGGTTTAACGTGTCTCAAGGACTGGTAACAGCAGCTTATATCGTTGCCGCCATTCTCTTTATCTTCAGTCTCGCGGGACTGTCGAAGCAAGAGACGGCAAAACACGGCAATATTTTTGGAATAACGGGTATGGCGATAGCCCTACTGGCAACCATTTTCAACCCTGACACTAGCGGGGTTGCCTGGATTTTAGTCGCGATGGTGATCGGCGGCGCCATTGGTGTGCGTTTAGCCTTAAAAGTCGAAATGACCGAAATGCCAGAGCTGGTCGCCGTACTCCACAGTTTTGTGGGCATGGCCGCGGTGTTAGTCGGCTTTAATAGCTTTATCGATTTACACCCAGAGCAAGTGTCACAAATAGTGGTCGCGGTAGGTGGCGATATTGATGCCACGTTAACGGCGGTGCACAATGCCCTTACGGCAGCGGCAACAACAACCCATGAGCCCTTAACTGGCGCCATGCTTAATATTCATTTGGTTGAAGTATTCCTTGGGATCTTCATCGGCGCCGTCACCTTCACCGGTTCCATTGTCGCCTTTGGTAAATTGCGCGGCCTGATTTCATCAAAACCCTTGATGTTGCCACACCGCCATAAACTCAACCTTGTGGCGGTATTGGTGTCCTTTGCCCTACTGGTGTACTTCGTACAAACCGGCGGCACTATGCCAGCGCTACTGCTGATGACGCTGATTGCCTTTGCCTTTGGCTGGCATTTAGTGGCATCGATTGGCGGCGCGGATATGCCGGTTGTGGTGTCGATGCTCAACTCCTACTCAGGTTGGGCGGCAGCGGCGGCGGGCTTTATGCTTTCCAACGATCTGTTGATCGTGGTAGGCGCCTTAGTCGGCTCATCGGGGGCGATTCTGTCTTACATCATGTGTAAGGCGATGAACCGCTCGTTTATTTCCGTTATCGCGGGCGGTTTTGGTACCGATGGTGTGGCCTCCTCTGCTGACGAGGAAATGGGCGAATACCGTGAGACCAACGCCGAAGATGTGGCGGATATGCTGAAAAATGCTACGTCAGTTATCATCACCCCAGGCTATGGCATGGCGGTGGCTCAGGCACAGTATCCTGTCGCTGAAATCACCCAAAAACTGCGGGATCGCGGCGTGAAAGTGCGCTTTGGTATTCACCCTGTGGCGGGGCGTTTACCCGGCCATATGAACGTACTGCTGGCCGAAGCTAAAGTCCCCTACGATATCGTGCTCGAAATGGACGAAATCAACGAAGACTTTAGCGATACTGATGTCGTGCTGGTGATCGGTGCAAACGATACGGTGAACCCTGCGGCGATGGAAGATCCGGGCAGCCCAATTGCGGGGATGCCTGTGCTTGAAGTGTGGAAAGCGCAAAACGTTATTGGCTTTAAACGCTCCATGAACACAGGTTACGCCGGCGTGCAAAACCCGCTGTTCTTTAAAGACAATACCCAAATGCTGTTTGGCGATGCCAAGGCCAGCGTTGAAGCGATTTTAAAGGCCCTGTAAAAGCGGCCTTAAACCACGGCTAACCGCCTAGGGTAACAACACAAAGGGAGCGCAGGCTCCCTTTGTGTTTATGATGTTCACCGGCATTGACGCCTCGCAAGCAAGCCTGCTGAACTCACACAACAAAACCACACAACAAACTCACACAACAAACTCACATCAGAAGATCACACAACAATCCTGCAGCACAAACTCGCACAACTATCCTGCAGCACAAACCCGCACAACAATCCGGCACCACAAACTCGCATCACAACCTTCACGGATAGCAAACCACGATATTAACCCCGCATCGTAACGGGCCTGTTCAGCTTGCCGAATAAGGGCGTTACCGGCTATCGCCTGCAGGCCTATGCCGTTATCTTCATTCAACGGCGACGCCTCAACAATCTTAAAGGCAGTGCTCGCCTCGTCGTCAGTCATTGACTCACACGCCCTTTTCTCGCATCCCATGGGGATTAATTATATAATCGCGCGCCATAGCCTCATCCCGAAGGAAATTCCATGCACGATATAATTGAGCAGCTCCAAGAACGCAGTGAAACCGTGCCAGTGCCACTCGAATTACCGACATTTGAGCAATTGGTTGAGGTCGAAGAACAGATTTTGATCGCCTTGCCGCGGGAGCTAAAGGAATACCTGCTCTACGCCAGTGATGTGATTTATGGTGCCATCGAACCCGTAACCGTGGCCGATCCCTATTCCCACACCTATCTACCTGAAGTGACCTGCTATGCTTGGTCAATCGGCATGCCAAGGGAAATGATCGCCATCTGCCAGATGGGAGATAATTTTTACTGCATCGACCAAGATGGCCAAGTGCACTTTTGGCAAGATGGCGACTTTGCCGATATCTACTGGGAATCCTTCTGGGAATGGGTCGAAGATATCTGGTTAAAAAACAAATACTAAATTTATTTAAGTGAACTTGAGAATCTGATTATGTCTAAAACCATTGGCTTAAATGCCATCGAAATGAGCTACCTACGCCAATCACTGAGCCTCAGCGTGGCTCAAGTGGCAGAACTGACCAAGCATAGTGAAGCCGATGTCCTCGCTTGGGAGCAGGGTCAAGCCTTAGCGCCTGAGCTGGCCCAAAAAAAATTACTCGAGATAGACGATATTATCGAGATGCAAGTCCTGAATACCACCGATGGTATCGAAGCCCTGTTTAAGAAAGAACCCAAGCGCCAGCTCGCCTTTGTGGTTTATCCCACCCAAGCCCTGTACACCCAATATAATCCCGAGTTTTTAAGCTCGCTGCCCTTAACCGAGCTGTATAACACCGCGGCGTGGCGCATCAAAAAAGAATGTAAACTGGTACTTGAGGTCGATGTCAGCTTAGTGCCGTTAAATGTCGATGCCTATAAAAGCTACCGCGAGCAACATGGTTTAAGTGAAAGCCGTGAAAGCCGAGCAAAGTGGGCGGCCACCCAACTTTAATTCCTTATTAACGGGCGCGCCGCAGCAAGCCATAGTGAATGCATGGGCTGCGCGGCAGTCATATTGCGGCCCGTGACCTCGCCAGCTAAAACCCTCGCCTGCATTTCAGGCGATTTTTACGTTATAATGCACCTTCTTAAACCAGACCGCGCAGCCGCGCCAAGAGATGACCATGATTAACAATGATATTTTGCGCCGTTTGCGCTTCGTGTTTGATTTCAGCAATGCCAAAATGATTAAGATTTTTGCCAAAGCTGGAAGAGAAGTGCCCGTCGAAGAGATGATTGATCTGCTACGCAAAGAAGAGGAAGAAGGTTATAAGGCGTGTAACGACACGACCCTATGCCAGTTTTTAGATGGTCTTATCATTGATAAGCGCGGCCTACGTGAAGGCGCTGACATCCCTGCACCGGTTTCACGTTTAAACAACAACCTCATCTTCAAAAAGCTACGAGTCGCTCTCGAAATGCGTGAAGAAGATATCGTGGCCACCCTCGCCTTAGCCGATATGCAGATGTCAAAATCAGAACTGAGCGCCCTGTTCCGCAATCCAGAGCATAAAAACTTCAAAGAATGTGGCGATCAAATTCTGCGAAATTTCATCCGCGGCTTATCCCTGAAATATCGCGGCGTGTAAGGCGCTAAGATTGACCATCGCGCACCACCTACGCAGCTTCGGCTGCGTTTTTTATGGCATATCGCGAGCAGAGCTCGCCTAAATGAGCCGTTGCGGCTCCGCCATCCGCCACTCATCGTTTTCGTATCATCATTTTCGTATCATCGTTTTCGTATCATCATTTTCGTATTTCCCGGACATCCCGCCGCCCTTATTCACCCTTAAACCTCAGCGGGCAACCCGCGAATACCGTCACCAAAAAGGCACCACGCCATCGTGACACCGCCCGAGCAAAAGCGGCAGAGTTAAGCAGCGCCACGGGGTTATCTGGCAAAAAGTGCCATAAATACCTCAGGATAAGACCACAACGATCACATTTCATGTTACCCTAGCGTGACCTGTAGCACGTAGCAAACCAATTAAACAACAACTCAAAGGTTACCCATGGTCGATAATAAACGCCCCCTCTATCTTCCGTTTGCAGGACCTGCCATTCTTGAAGCCCCACTCATTAACAAGGGCAGTGCATTTTCTGAAGAAGAGCGAATTTTCTTTAATCTCGAAGGCCTACTCCCCTACGCAATTGAAACCATTGAAGAACAGGCATCCCGTGCCTACCATCAATTTAAAAGTTTCAATAATGACCTCGACAAGCACATTTACCTGCGCAATATCCAAGACACTAACGAAACCCTGTTTTATCGTTTAGTGCAAAATCACATCAGCGAAATGATGCCGATTATCTACACGCCAACGGTAGGGTTGGCCTGTGAGCGCTTTTCAAAAAACTATCGCCGCAACCGTGGCCTGTTCATCTCCTATCCCAACAAAGACAGGATTGATGACATTTTAAACAACTCCACCCGCCAAAAGGTCAAAATCATCGTGGTAACTGACGGTGAACGGATTTTAGGCCTGGGCGATCAGGGGATTGGCGGCATGGGGATCCCGATTGGCAAATTGTCGCTGTACACCAGTTGCGGCGGGATAAGCCCAGCCTATACTCTGCCGATCACCCTCGATGTCGGCACCGATAACCCACAACTGTTAGAAGATCCCATGTACATGGGCTGGCGTCATCCTCGGATCGGTGGCCAAGAATATGCCGATTTTATCGAAGCCTTTATGCAAGCCGTCCATATCCGCTGGCCAGATACCCTGATCCAATTTGAAGACTTCGCCCAAAAGAATGCGATGCCCATCCTTGAGCGTTATAAGGATCGCTATTGCTGTTTTAACGATGATATTCAAGGCACTGCAGCAGTCACTGTCGGCTCTCTACTGGCGGCCTGCAAAGCTGCCGGAACGGAACTGAAGCAACAGCGAATTGCCTTTTTAGGCGCAGGCAGCGCAGGATGCGGTATCGCCGAGGCCATCGTTGCGCAAATGGTGTCCGAAGGCATAAGCGACGAGCAAGCGCGTAGCCAAGTGTGTATGGTGGATCGCTGGGGATTGTTGCTAGACAACATGCCAAACCTGTTGCCCTTCCAGCAAAAACTGACGCAAAAGTGCAGCGATATTAGTCACTGGCATAACTTTAGCGACAATATTTCCCTATTGGATGTCGTCAATAATGCCAAACCTACGGTATTAATTGGGGTCTCAGGCGCACCGGGATTATTCACTGAAGAAATTATTCGGGCAATGCATAGCCACTGCGCTCGACCGATTATCTTCCCGCTATCTAACCCAACCAGTCGGGTTGAAGCTACGCCAAAGGACATTTTACATTGGACGTCAGGGCAAGCACTCGTCGCCACTGGCAGTCCATTTGAGCCGGTGGTGATTGATGGGGAAACCTATGAAATTGCCCAGTGTAATAATAGTTTTATCTTCCCAGGGATTGGCTTAGGTGTGCTGGCCTCTGGCGCCAGCCACGTCTCCGATGCCATGTTAATGGCCTCAAGCCGCGCCTTAGCTGAATGCTCGCCCTTGGCCATTCATGGTACAGGCCCGCTGCTGCCCAAACTGGAAGATATTCATACTGTGAGCAAACATATCGCCTTTGCGGTCGGTAAAGTCGCGATAGCACAAGGGTTATCCCTACCCGCCAGCGATGAGTTGCTTCAGCAAGCCATTGAAGATAACTTTTGGAAACCAGAATACCGTCGATATAAGCGAACCTCATTCTAAAGTGCTGCTTATGCTGGCTTAAACCACAAGGCCCGTCATCTCACCATGACGGGCCTTGTGACTGTCGATATTCGGATAGTTGGATAATCGGATAATCGGATAATCGGATAATCGGATAATCGGATAATCGGATAAGTTAATAGCCAAAATAAACAGTCGACAACCTTACCGAGCCACATTAACCACGTGGCCAATCACTCGCCAACCCCTTCATACGCGAAGCGGAATTTACGGCGCCATCACCTGCTTAAAACTATTCAGCATAGAGCGATCGGTTCTGGCCTTTTTCAACTTGCGCACACATTCCTTGAGTGACTGCTGCGCCAAACGGCTAAATATGCCGTCGTACTCTTTCTCGTTGATGGCTTCCTCAGTATCGGCCTGCTCAGAAATCTCCTGAGCGACTCGGCTTAATTGCAGCCAAGCATTGGCGATATAAAAGCCATGGAATTGAGCCTGTGGCATAAGCTGTTGCGCGCTCGCCGGCAGCGCCTGCCAAGCTTGGCTAAATGATGCGTCTTTGTCCTGTAACAATTCCGCCAACAGGCCTTGGTAAGCTGCCACTAAACTCTCGGGCATATTCGCCATTGGCAAGACTTTATTCGCAACATTAAAAGACGTTTGCGTCGCCATCTCGCGATAAGCATCAGATAATTGACTCATAAATACTCTCTCATTCCCAACAAAAAACGTGGCTAAAACTGGCCACTTACATATAAGCCATACACGCCCTGACTCGCTAAGGGCGTCACAGTGAGCCCTTGATACGGCTCAGAAAAATACCAGCCCGCTAGCGCCCCGATGGCGGCGCCCACTAACACATCTTCTAAATAATGTTGATCGCTCGCCACTCGGGTATAACCCACATAGGAGGCAAGGGCGTAAGCGGGTAAGCCATATTGCCAACCATACCGCTGCTGAATAAAGGTGGCCGCCATAAAACTATCTGAGGTATGGCCCGATGGAAAAGAGTCGTCGCCACTGCCGTCAGGCCTGTCTTTACTCACCCCATACTTCAGCCCTTCCACAATTAAGCGGCTCGACACCGCCGCCCGCATTAATTGCCAACTGCCATCATAGTTATCCTCGTACCACAAGGTTGCCCCTAATGCCGTCGCGGGCAACAGCAAGTGCAAGACATCCCCAGAGGTCTCTAAATCGGAGCTAGCCCAGCTAAAGCTACTGATACTCAATAAACATACTGCCACTAGTGCTTTCAACACGCCCCCAGCATCGATAAATTTTAAGCCGACGTTTATACCCTCATACGCCTGTGAATGCTACTTAGATGAGTGATAAACATGGTTAAATGTAAAGTTGATTAATACAAAATTGTGATGAATCAAGATCAACCATTAAAAAAAATAATATGCTAGTATGGTAAACAAGATGTTATTTTTCCCGGACAGGAGTCTCTCCCCTTGCGAAATTCAGTGTGTTATTTTCCGATAGTGTTGTTACTTCTGCTATCCACCCTGTCCCTCGCGCTGGCGCAGGAAAATCCTGAGGCGGATATAATATTTAAAAAACACGACAACGGCGACATGATCCCCCAAGAAATGATTGATCAGGATCTACAGCAATTAAGTCAACTCATCTCACCGACGGATACTTCTCGGCTCGAAAAACTGCAACAGCTAAAATGCTGGCATTATCCTTCAAACTCCGCAGACGAAATCACTGAAGCATTGCATTATGCCACCCAGTTGATGAATGACATTCCCGCAAACGCATCTAACAGCTATCGCACCGATATTACCCTCTGCCAGGCTTGGTATTTACAATTAAGCGGTGATGTTAATGGTGCATTTGAGGGATACAACCGTGGCGTCAAAAGCGCCTATGAACATGAAGACCTTAAGCTTATTGCCGACTCGACAAGCTTGCGAGGCTTTCTATATTCCTATATTGGTGACTTTTCAGCAGCCTTAAATGACTTAGTGACGGCCCAGGGTCTCTACGAATCCTTAAATCTAACCGGCTGGGCCAATTTTAATCTTAATGGGATTGCCACCAGCTTTAGGCGTTATGGCGATCCCCAAAGCGCGATCCGTTATTACAAAAAACTCAAAGAAATTTACCTGCAAACCAATAAAACTGAGCCCGCCATTTTTGTTACCTCCGACATTGGATTAGCTCTCGATGAACTTGGCGAGCATGAACAAGCTATCGAGCAATTTCAAATAACCTATCGTTACCATAAGGAACAGCAAGAGGCCAATGCCGCCGCCATTGCCGAAGCCAATATTGCTTATAGCTTAATAAAATTAAAGCGCTTCACTGAAGCTGAGCAGTATCTTACTCAAGCACAGAAAGTGATCAACGAAACAGATCCCACGGCATACAGTTTTATGAAATTAATGCTCGCAGAATTGTACTTTATGCGCGGCGAGTATAACGCAGCCATAGAAGCCGCCACCCAAAGTGAGCAATCCTTTCGCTCTATTCAAAATCATCGCGGGCTTGTCAAATTACTCCCGTTAAAAAGTGATATTTATGCTGCTATGAGTGATTATCCAGCCGCTCATCGGACACTAAAGGACTTTATTCAGATAAACAAAACTGTCGATGGCAATTCATTATCTCAGCAAACAACACAGTTAAAAGTCAAGTTTGACACCAGTCGCATCGAATCTGAGAATAAGCGCTTAATTGAGAATCAACAGCTCAAAGAACAAGAGCTCGAATTACTTAAAAAAAATAAATCATTGCAATATGTCATCCTTTTACTGGCTGGCTGTATTCTTTCCATCGTCTCCACATTTGCCTACAAACAAGTGAGTCGTAATCGCCAACTGCAAATTATTGCCCTCACAGATCATCTCACCCAATTACCCAATCGCAGACATATTTATACCCAAGCGGTCAGCTATTTTGCTAAAGCCAACGAGCAAAGTACGCCCTTTACTGTGTTGATTTGCGATGTAGATCATTTCAAACAAATTAATGATAACTTTGGCCATGAACTTGGCGATCAGGCGCTAAACGCCATTGCTCAAGCGGGTCGAGCGCTCACGGGGAATAATGAACGTATGGGTCGCATCGGTGGAGAGGAGTTTTTAATCCTACTGCCCAATACCGATGCCAAAGAAGCTCAGTTGCTTGCACAAAAGCTGCAAGCCAACATAACCCAAATCAGCCAGCGGGAATTACCCCCAGCGCTCACACTCACCGTCAGTATCGGGGTGGCCACATTTAAACCGACACATGCGCACTCAGACCAATTAGATAAGGATTTTTCCGGTTTACTTAAACGGGCTGACAAAGCGCTGTATGAAGCTAAAAATGCAGGGCGCAACTGTATCAAATTGGCAGACGCTTAATACTTAATATCAGTAAATTTAATAACAGTAAAAATAGCTAAGCCATCAACACAACGCCCTTATCATCTGCCTTGGGCAACAAACGTGTTGCGCGTCATTCTGCAAGCGCCTCTTGGCCTTACATTACGAAAAATCGGCCATTTTATGGGAATATGCCAAGGCTTAATATGGGGAAAAGGCAGCCAAGCTGCTGCGTTAACGCCAACGCCTAGCAAGAAAACTGCTATCATAGCGCCACGGATCTGCTACCGCCTTTGCATTTTTATGTCATCTGTTATCGATATTCCTACTACACCTGCCGATGCGCGCACGCTCGCAACGCTGGCACAACAAATCAAATCCTGGGCAAAAGCCTTAGGCTTTGCCCAAGTGGGCATTTGTGAGCCCGAGTTAACCGCAGAAGAACCCAAGCTCCAAGCTTGGCTTGACCAAGGTTATCACGGCGACATGGCCTATATGGCAAGCCACGGCATGATGCGGGCCCGTCCGCAGGAATTACACCCCGGCACACTTAGGGTAATTGCCGTGCGCATGGATTATTTACCCCCTGAGGCGGGCTTTGCAACGGCGCTTGCTAACCCACATCTTGGCTATATCTCGCGGTATGCGGGGGGGCGCGACTACCATAAAGTCATCCGCGCTCGCCTTAAAAAACTGGGGGATCAGATAAACACCGAGTTAACTCAACAGGGCTTCGCGGCCGCCGATTTTCGCCCTTTTGTCGATTCGGCACCGATCCTCGAGCGCCCGTTAGCCGCCAAAGCGGGGATCGGCTGGACCGGCAAACACTCACTTCTGCTGAATCATACTGCCGGTAGTTGGTTCTTTTTAGGGGAATTACTGATTAATTTACCCTTGCCTGTCGACATTCCGATTGCTGAAGGCTGTCATCAGTGCGTCGCCTGCATCACCGCCTGCCCTACGGCGGCGATTGTCGCGCCCTATGTTGTCGATGCAAGACGCTGCATTTCGTACCTCACCATTGAATTATCCGGCGCGATTCCCGAAGAACTGAGGCCGCTTATCGGTAATCGCATCTACGGCTGCGATGATTGCCAACTTGTCTGCCCGGTTAATCGCGCCGCGCCCTTAACCCAAGAGCCCGACTTTTATATCCGCAAGCAACTTAAACAAGTGGAGCTGCTTAGCCTATTTGCTTGGAGTGAAGCGGAATTTTTAACACAGACCGAAGGCAGCGCCATTCGCCGCATTGGCCATCAGCGCTGGCTACGCAATATCGCAGTGGCGCTCGGTAACGCGCCTGCCGACCCCAACATCATTACCGCGCTGCAAGATAGGATGCACAGCGAGGAAGTCGATGATCTGGTGCGCGAGCATATCCAATGGGCTCTGCATGCCCAGCTATCACGCTTGAGCGCAGTGCAAGCGCTCCCCCAGCAGGCCCAGCGCCAAACCCAGCGCCTCGTACGGATCATCACCAAAGGCTTGCCCCGAGATGCCTAACCGCGAGGCAAACGCAGCTGCCGCCCAGTTCGAGGAGGAGAATAAATAACATCAGGCGTCTGGACGTCTAGAAGTTTATTATGGTAGTCTCTTGATAACCCAATTGCTTGCAAGCGCAACCTGAGCGAAATTCACTTGGAGCTATCATGATCGAACTAAGACACCTGCGAACCTTAATGGCCTTGAAGGAAAGTGGCAGTCTGGCCGGCGCAGCCAAAAAACGCTTCGTGACTCAGTCCGCCCTTTCTCACCAAATTAAAGAATTAGAACAACGCATCAACTCACCCATTTTTGTGCGAAAAAGTAAGCCGTTGTCTTTTACCGAGGAAGGCGTGCGCCTGCTACATCTGGCCGAAGAAATTTTACCTAAGATTTTTGCCACCGAAGCTGAGCTCAAAAATGGCCAAAGCCGCGCCGCAGGCCTGCGCTCAGCAGGCTTGGACTAATATACTCAGTTAAACGAAAGACGACGCAAAGCCAAAGCGCTGAGCTTGCGCGCTTGGCTAGTACGGTTTTACAGCGGATTAAGTAATAAGCCCCGCGAGGATAGGATGCGGCGCAATATCAGCCCTGGGGATTGGGGATTGCGGGTCTGGCGCAAATTATGGGCAATCATGAACTCTAGGCGCAAATCCTCATCCAGCTCTAAAGCCTCAAAAGCCTCAATGGTTAAGGTCTGCTGCTGATTATCAATCAATGACTTAATCACACTCAGCGGGAAAGTCTCCCCCGCCTTGGCATTCAAATAGGCAAAGGCAGTTAACGCAATAATTTGGCCAAATACGCTAAATAACGCCAAGGTTTGCAATTCATCGGCATCAACCTCAACACTCGGCATGGTCACTAGGCTATCGACGGCCTCTACTGCAATATTTTCAGTTAATTTCCAATAACCTTGCACTAACTTTTTATAGGGCTGAGGCAGCTCATCAAGACGCTCTTTTAAATAAAACATAAAAGCATAACGGTAGATATTCACTTCACCTAGACGGATTAACGCATCCTTAACAGTCCGGGATTTGGCACTGACCACGGTCGATGCCTGCGCCGCATTACTGCGCATCAGCATGTGAGCCGCAAGCGCGGGATCGCTCGAAATAATATCGATCACATTACGAATATCGCCCTGCGCAAGAATCGCCTTCTTAAGCGGGATCAAAATACCTCGGCGGCCAATCACTTGTTCTTCATTCGCGATGATGGCTCTGACTTGAGTAAAAACCTGTTGCTCAAGATCTGTCATAGGACACTGTATACCTGTTAATTAACCAAAAGATGATTGCAATACCGCACATACCATTCCTACTCAATGGCCGATTGTTGGCCTCAGTAGCCCCGATAACGATAGGTCTTATCGAAATCAGCTCCTGCAAGGGATTTATCGCGGTTAACCCTGCATAAATATAAAGTTAAGTGACTAAGATTACACGCTAAAAGTCAATTTTCATCAAAAAAGCCAAAGCGCGTCGAATAAAATCGGTTACAGGTTAACCTATCGCCGAGGTTAACCTGACATTGACACTCGCCGAGCGATACCCGTCACGCGATATCACTCAAGCGATTTCTGTTAGGCCATCGTCCTTAAAAGCGATAACCGACGGTCAAGCGGATATCCCGGCCGCGGCCAACATAATAGCTATCTCCCCACTCGCCACCAAAGTAACCCGAGCTGACGTACTGTTTATCAAACAGGTTATCGATGCGCAGACTCGAGTGCCAATCACCGCGCTGGTAATTAAGAGCTAAATTACCCAGCACATAGCTGGCTAATCTGTCGCCCTCATTGGCATTATCCCCCTCAATAAAGCGTTTGCCTGTATAAATGGCTTCGGCAAATACTTGGAAATGCTCTGCAAAATCAAAACTTAAATAACCCCTTCCCGAATGCTGCGCCACCCAAGACAAAGCTTTGCCTTGGTTCAAGCCCTCGGTAAATTCGGCGTCAACATAGTGATAGGCCAGCCCCAATTGCAGCGCCTGACTCACCTGCCAACCCCAATCAGCACTCGCGCCATAGCGGCGTGAGGCATCGGCATTGACGTTTGCCCCCTCAAACGCGCCGCCAATTGGTTTTTCGGCGCTAGGGTCAAAAACGATTTCATCTTCTAAATCGAGGCGATACACATTGGTGCGCAGGGTGTGGCTCGCTAACACCCAATCCCAACCGGCTTCAAAGGAGCGGCCGGTCTGCGGTTTGAGGCCCATAATGTCTTTGGGGGTATAGGCTTGTTCATCCACTTTGGCAAAGCGGAAGTTTTCATCAGTGCGCAGATAAAAACGCTGTTCGCCGTTCGGGCGATAATTCAGACCTAACTCAAAAGCGCGCGCATCTTCATCTAAATCAATCCCCTTTGGATACACAGCGCCATCCACTAATTCATCAGTCACCTTGGCATAACGCCCGCCGACCACATAACTTAAGCGGGGGCTTAATGGCACCGTGGCCTGCAGATAGGCACTTTGCATTTGCTGCACATTGCTGCGCGTCGCGATATGTTGTCCTTCTTCTACGCTGGCGTAATCGGCCTTACCTCGGCTGATATCCAATCCTGTGACCCACAGCAATTCCCCTTGGCGCGTAGGGTAGCTCGCCTGAGCTTTAGGGCTAAACATCAACAATGATCGGGTGTTATGGCTCGCAGCGCCCCAATTTAACGAAGACACTAAGGTATCGCTGTAATCGACATCCGCAAAGAGCGTCCAATGTGAATTAAGCTGATGTTGATAACCACTGCGGGCGACGGTCGTCATTTCATGGACATACTCATCGCGATTCCAAGACTGACGTGGATCTTGCTTAAAATCTGTGGCGCTAATGGACCCGGGGTTTTCACGGTCGTCATCGTAATAACTGGTTTCGATAAAAAAGCGATCGGTGGCGGTTTGATATTGCAGCCGCCCGAGGATCGAACCGGTTTGACTGGCATTGTGCTGGCGGTAATTATCCCCTTGGTTATAACTACCAGTCACATAATAGCGCCAACGATCATTGATCGCCCCTGAGAGATCTGCACGACCTTCGTAAGTATTAAAACTGCCGCCGGATAACTGCACTCCACCTGCATGCTGCTCAGGGGATTTAGTGACAATATTAATCACGCCGCCGACGGCCTGATCGCCATAAAGCACGCCCGCACTGCCCGCTAAAATCTCAATACGCTCGACGAAGTTGAGCGGAATGGCATTGAGGCTCGGCGCTGCAATATCGATAGAATTAAGACGACGACCATCGACTAAAATCAAGGTGTTATTTACGGCCGTACTGGCACTAAACCCGCGCATGGCAAAGCTTACACCGATATTATTATCAGCAATTTGAATACCACTTTGGCCGCGTAACACCTCGGTCAGATTGGTCGCGCCACTCATTGCAATCGCTGCGGCATCAATCACGTTAACATTGGCGGCAATATTCAGGGGGCTGTTATCCGCCCGGCCGATCACCACCAAATGCTCATCAATGTTAGGGCTAGCAGAACTGCCAGTTGCAGGCGAGCGAGTCGCAGACGTATCCGCCAGCAGCGGTGCACTGACTGACAGGCTGCCAATCAGCAGCGCGATTTTTGTTAGATTAGTTCCCATTTTACCTTTAACTCCAGAAGGAAAACGGGGCATTGGCGCCACGATACCGTTGCTCCAGTATTAGCCCATCCCCCTGAGGCGTATGCGCTCAAAAGGGATAAAGGTTGCCATACTCACAGTCACTATCGCATTTTGAGATCTGCCCACCGAAATCTCAAAATCACCTTCAGGGCCGGTCTCCGGACTTAGGCTATGTCACCCGATGGCGCGCCAAAGCAGCCAAAAGAGTCACGCGACACTCACCTTTAACAGGCGCACCGGAACCATCTGAGCAATGGGCCGTACGACTGCGGTGGTATCTCACCATTTACCGTTGCGGGGGCAGTGCCAGAATTTCACTGGCTTCCCGATTATCTCGCGGCGTTAGCCGCCAAGCACCTCTGAGGGTTGACTCAAAATTGGATCTTAACGCGTTATTTTTAAGACTCATGCTTAAAAACACTGTTGCCCTCGCGCGAGGGGATCACGGCGAGTCTAGGACCCTTAGCGGTGACTTGCCAGCACGACGAGCAAACGCGGGCATTATAGACGTCTAAACGGATATAAGTCTAATGCTATGGCCACTGCAATTTATGATTTCAGCAAGGTCACTCCACCGCGCGGCCGGAGCGTTGTGTTTGGCGTAAAACAGAAGAAGGAACAAGGGTTACCCTTTCGCCCCAACCTAGCCTCCAACCACCCCGCAAATCATCAAGGGGCAAATAACAAAAAACCTCCAAGAAGTGGAGGTTTTTGCTAGGATCTGGCTCAAGCATTTAAGCTTGACCATGGGAGCGATTAGGCTTCGTCGAACTCGTCTTCATCGTCCAAATCCACGGCATCGGTGGCCGCTTCGGCTGCCAAGGCTGCCGCTAATTTGGCTTTAGCTTGCTTTTCAGAGCGGCGCTTATTGCGCTCAGCCAGCGTGCCTAAAAAAACGTGCAATTCAGCTACACCCCAAGCCTGCGCCTCGGCTTCCGTCGCAAAGCCATCATGGCTCTTAGAAACCACGGTTTTGGTCGACGTCATGCGGCGGGTAATTTCTGTTTTCCAGCCGTTATCACCTTGTGTGACGCGAAAATCGTATTTTTTGCCCTTGCTCATTCTGCTCTATTCCTAAAATGATGCTTGCCACGTGTGTCTTATCAAGCGCTACAAACGCTCATCATAAAACAAAAGGAGCGCAGTTTACTTGATTTCGGCAGAAAAAGATCGCTTGCGTGAAAATATTCATGCCCGCCGCGGTGACGACTACTTAAAAAGATGCTGAATATTTTTTAAATCGCCCTTGCCGCTGGCGATTTCTTCTGGAGTCAGCCCGGTCACCTCATGGGGGAATACCAACCAATCCTCAGAAGCGTGAATATAATAATCCGGTTTTAACGGCACCGCCGTGTTTTTCGGCTTGTAATAGGGGCACGCAATGCGAATATCCTGAGGTAAATTTAAGCGCATCAATTGGCTTAACTTTTCCTTTAAGGCATGGATACTGCGGCCAGAATCAAACACGTCATCGACAATCAATAAGCCATCGCTGGCATTGGCATTTTCGATGATGTAATGCAGGCCATGAACTTTGATTTCTTTGCTTTGCTTGTCGGTGCCGATGCCGTAGTAAGATGAGGTGCGTACGGCGATATGGTCAGTTTCGACTTGTTTAAAATCAAAAAATTCTTGCACTGCAATCCCAATCGGTGCTCCCCCGCGCCAGATCCCCACAATAAACTGCGGGCGAAAGCCGCTCTCATAAACCTTTGACGCTAATAGAAATGAATCTTCTAGCAATTGCTGTGCTGTAACAAAATACTTCTCTGACATGACACCGTCCCCATAGTGATCGTTATTGTTAGGTGACTAAAACGCAAGCTTTTAGCAAGTAGGTCGATTCGGTGCCCAAAATCCCTAAGCCACCGAGATAACATCCTGATAGCTAAGCTCTCGTAATGATTGCTGGCACCGAATTTTGGGAGCGGATTCTATCTTAAAAAAAACCGCCGTGCTGCAGTAATAGTCATAACTTGCACACAACCGTCATTTAATTTGTATTTTTAGGACAAGCCTAACAAAAATGCGAGCCTAAGCTCGCATAAAAAAGGCTTTCCCGCGATGAGAAAGCCTTAAGACCACATCAGGCTCGTTCGTTGGCCGGCGCTTTTCGATACGCCAAGATTAGCAGTATTATGCCAACCGCTAAAAACGGCAAACTGAGCCATTGGCCAGCGCTGAGGAAGGTTTCAGTGTAAGCCGCTTGGCTAACTTTGAGGGACTCAATCCCGATACGCGCGCTAAACACCGACACCAAAAACACCCCAAACAGAGCGCCATAACGCTGCTTAATTTGCGTTAATTGATACAAGGCATAGAGCCCGATAAAGATGGTTAAATAGGCTAACGCCTCATACAGCTGGGCTGGGTGCCGGGGTAGCATATCCACTCGGGCAAAAATCACCCCCCAAGGCAAGGTGGTAGGTTCGCCTAAAATTTCAGAGTTGGCAAAGTTTGCGATGCGCACAAAAAAGCCGAAAATGGCGGTGGCAATCGCCAATCTGTCGAGCAAAAATAAGAAAGGCAGCTTCACCTTACGCTGATAATAATACAAGGCCAAAATCGCCCCTAAACCGCCGCCATGGCTAGCCAGCCCGCCTTCCCATATCGCCAAAATCTTCAAGGGATGGGAGAAGTAATAGCCGGGATCGTAAAAAACACAGTGGGCTAATCGCGCCCCGACGATGATGCCGATAACGCAATAAATCAAAAGATTATCAAGGGATTCAACGTCAAGCTGTTCCTTGATATAAATGCGCTTCATCACTTGAAAACCCGCGGTGATCGCAATCGCAAATAACACACCATACCAATGCACTGTCAACCCCATAAATGAGACCATGACAGGATTAAGCTCCCACACTAAGTGTTCCAAATTTGATTACTCCATTATTCGGCGATACATAACGGTACGCTAAAAATGCTTGTTTTACGTGGTTAATGCGTAATAAACAAGCCCCAATTGAGCCTGCTTTGCAGCGCCGCACAATTTTTAAATCAACGCGCGCCTTAAGCGGTAGCAGAGGCCCTGCCCACCGAAGCCACAACCTTAACCACGGGCGCCAAGAATGCCGATGTTAAATTAGCAACGCGCTGATTAGCAAGGCGATACTTGGCAAGACTCTACTTGCTAATGCGCTACTTGGCAGCGCTCTGATTGGCAATGCTCTGATTGGCGAACAGCAGCTGATAGCCCTCAGGCCGCTACAGCAAACTGCGTAGCGAGAGCCTTAACGGCCGCCGAGAGCGTGGCAGGCCGCTCACGACGCTCACCGCGAGCATCAGCAATCCCTGAGCGCCTGCCGCGATCTCACACGCTTAGCTCATCGCTTTCGCCCGCGCCTGATGCAACTTTTTATAGCTTTCAATCAATCGTAAGTGCGGCTCAATGCCTTCGAGCTGCATGCTGGTTTTAGTCAAACCGCTAAAACGCACCTTACCCGTCACCGAACCGACCACCTCAGCCATCACCTCTTCACCAAACATTCGGCTAAAGGCAGGAAGAAAGTCCTCAAGCGCCAAGTCTTCGTCTAAGGTCACCTCAAGCACGGCGCTCATCGCCTGATAAAACAGATTCCGCTTCACCGTATTGTCGTTAAATTGCAGGAACTCACCCACCAGCTCCAGCGCCTCTTCGTGCTCACCGAGCGCAAGATAAATCAAAATCTTAAGCTCGATAATCGTCAGCTTGCCCCACACGCTATTTTCATCAAATACGATGCCAATGAGGGTGCGAATATCCGTGTAATTATCGAGCTGACTTTCTTCTAAGCGATTGACTAGACTCGTGAGTTGTTTAGTACTTAAGGCATGCAGATTTAAAATATCTTCGCGATAGGCTAACGCTTTATTGGTGTTATCCCAAATGAGATCGTCCACCGGATAAATCTCAGAATAATCAGGCACGAGGATACGGCAAGCGCTGGCGCCTAAGTCAGTTAATTCAGCGACATAGACTTCTTTACCTAAATCTTCGAGGATCGCAAATAGCCGCTCGGCTTCCTCTTCATTGCTGCCGGAAAAGTCCCACTCACAAAAAGGGAAATCCGCCTTGGCACTAAAGAAACGCCAAGAGATCACCCCGGTAGAGTCAATAAAATGCTCAACAAAGTTTTCCGGCTCCGTTACCGCCATGCTGTTAAACGTCGGTTTAGGGACATCGTTAAGCCCCTCAAAACTGCGCCCTTGCAACAATTCAGTCAGGCTGCGCTCAAGGGCCACCTCCAAGCTTGGGTGCGCGCCAAAGGAGGCAAACACCCCGCCGGTTTTAGGATTCATCAAGGTAACGCACATCACCGGGAACTGCCCACCAAGGGAAGCATCCTTCACTAAGACGGGGAAGCCTTGCTCCTCTAAGCCTTTGATACCCGCCAGAATGCGCGGATACTTCTCGAGCACCGCCATCGGAACATCGGGTAATACCATTTCCTGTTCAATAATTTGGCGTTTAACCGCGCGCTCAAAAATTTCAGAAAGGCACTGCACATGGGCTTCATTAAGGTTATTGCCCGCGCTCATACCGTTACTTAAAAACAGGTTTTCGATTAAATTCGATGGGAAATACACCGTCGCGCCATCGGACTTACGCCGATAGGGAATCGCGCAAATCCCGCGCTTAACATTGCCTGAGTTGGTATCAATCAAGTGCGAGCCACAAAGCTCACCGTCGGGGTTATAAATTTCTAGGCAATAGTCATCTAAAATGCCCGCAGGCAAGGCGTCATCCGCGGTTAACGCGAACCATTTTTCATTGGGATAATGCACAAAGTCGCTATGGGCGATCTCGGTACCAAAAAATTGATCATTATAGAAAAAGTTATTATTCAACCGCTCAATAAATTCACCGAGGGCAGAACACAGCGCGCTCTCTTTCGTCGCCCCTTTACCGTTAGTGAAACACATAGGCGAGGCGGCGTCGCGAATATGCAGCGACCAGACATTCGGCACAATATTGCGCCATGAAGAGATTTCAATCTTCATTCCAAGCTTGGCCAGCATCGCCGTCATATTGGCGATAGTTTGTTCAAGCGGCAAATCTTTACCCAAAATATAGGTGCTCGCGCTGCTATCGCCCGAGCCGATTAACATGGCATTGGCATCCGCATCGAGATTAGCCACGGTATTGACTTTAAATTCCGGGCCCGTCTGCACCACTTTTTTTACGGTACAACGATCGATGGAGCGCAAAATGCCTTCGCGGTCTTTATCACTGATATCCTCTGGCAACTCAACATCGATCTGGAAAATCTGCCGATAGCGATCCTCTGGATCAACAATATTATTTTGGGATAAACGAATATTGTCCGTTGGAATATCACGGGCTTGGCAATACACCTTAATAAAATAGGCCGCGCACAAAGCGGAAGAGGCTAAAAAATAATCAAAGGGACTAGGGGCAGAGCCATCACCTTTGTAGCGGATGGGCTGATCGGCGGTCACAGTAAAATCATCAAACTTGGCTTCAAGTCTAAGATTGTCGAGAAAATTAACTTTGATTTCCATTGGATATGATTTCCACTCAATATGCGAGTCAGTGCGGCCCATAGACCAAGCGGCGCCAAGTCATGGGAAAGAGGAGTGAATTATCGGTGTTTTTCAGTCATTAGTCTTGGATTAATTATGCAAACCTCCCCTCAGGGCGCTCAGCCGAGGCAAAATACCGCCTGCGAGCTGGCGGGCTCTAGATCCGAGGCTAAGCCTTAAGCGCTTGAGCATCCCGCCACTATTGCCTACAATAGCCCCCGCATTTTCACTATAAACAATGACAGATCATCACCATGAATGACACAACAGCACTACCCGCATTACCCGATCGCCTGTCGGTCAACCCTCGCAGCAAATACCATATCGCCGCCATTTTCGAGCACGATATTGGCATTCGCGTCAACGGCAAAGAACGTTTTGATGTTGAAGAATATTGCATCAGTGAAGGTTGGGTAAAAGTGCCTTCAAAATCCTTAGATCGTCGCGGCCAACCGTTGCTGTTGACCATCAAAGGCGCTGTTGAAGCCTTTTATCGTTAACACCGTCGGCAGTTGCTAACGGTCTATTTGGGCAGGCTTCCCTGCCCAAATTGCTCGCAACGACATGCTTCACATAGGCATGCCTCACAACAATCATTCACAAAAGCATTAGTGCACCGCCCCTCCGGCACGTGCAATCCCGATAATCCCAATCACAATCCAAAAGCCATTTAATAAGGTATAGGCAGCGTCCTTTCGCAGCGCCGCGCACCAGGTCAGCAACATCGCATCCACCGTGTTGAACACCCACACAAATAAAAACGGACTGGCAGGCCCAAGCCAACTCACCAAAGAAAAGCTCACTCTGCGCATAAGGACTCCGACCATTTCAAAGCTGCACATGTGGGTGAGTAAAAACGCATTACATTTAGTTAAAATCAAAGCTGTTACACCATAATATTGACAAGTGAGTCCATCTTGGACGACGCCTTGCCTGGCGCGCTAATTAGCAGGTTTTGCGATAGGCTTTACATAGGGCTGATAACATGAATCACACAGGGATGGTCAGGCCGCCATATACCAGATTTTTCTGGTGATACGCGATATCAAACGCCGCTCAACGTGCCAACTATATAGTTATTTTTCAAGTAGCTGTGGTTGAATTATTTTCCAGAGCCAAAAAGCTCGGGGGAAGGAAAGACAGCATTCTGTCCGAGCAGAGTAAAAACGCCATTCATCGGGAACAATGGCGCAGAATAAATTAACCCCGCTTAAGCCAAAGCGGGGTTAATTTAAAATGGAATTAAATCAAAGCGGAGTTGAGCCAAAAAGGAGTTAAGTCAAAACGGAATTGAGTAAAAAAGGAGGTAGCCCTAGCTCTGATAACAAAAGCCCTGCTAACAGAAGCTCAGTGACCCAAAGCCCGGTGGATACCAAATCCCGGACAAGTGCAACGTTTAATCACGCTAACGTCGAATCCCCAACATCTAAGAACGTTAGCGCACATTACTCCGCCCATTTGCCCAGAGTGCATCTATCGTTACTGCCAAAATCCCGCACGGTGGCGACATTTTCGTAACCCAACTCAACCAGCTTGGCCCTCAGTTTCACCGCCTGCTCAAAGCCATGCTCCAGCAAAATATAGCCATTGGGTTTAAGGTAATCCCGGGCAGTTTTGGCAATATAGTACAGATCGGCAAAACCTTCCTCGGCGGCGGTTAGGGCACTTTGAGGCTCAAAGCGCACATCACCTTGGTGCAGATGCTCATCCGTCTCGTCAATATAGGGCGGATTGGAGACGATTAAGTCAAAATCCCGCGCCTTGACGGCGCTAAACCAGTCACTTTGCAGGATGTTCACCTGCGTCAGCTTTAGGTTTTCACGGTTGGCAATGGCAAGCGCTACCGCATCATCGACCTTATCGACGGCGGTGATCTCCCACGACTCCCTTTCAGACGCCAGCGCCAGTGCAATCGCCCCGGTACCTGTGCCTAAATCCAGCACTTTGGCATAGGTCGATAAGGGTAAACTCAGCGCGGTTTCAACCAAGATTTCGGTATCCGGACGCGGGATCAACGTGGTGTCATTGACCATAAAAGGCAAGGACCAAAATTCCCGCTCCCCCACAATATGCGCCACCGGCAGGCCTTTGTGGCGCTTTTGCACCAACGCCTCAAAGGATTTTACCTGCTCAGGGGTAAGGGGCTTTTCGGGCCAAGTGTATAAAAAGGCTCGGCGTTTTTTAATGCAGTGCAGCAGCAACACCTCAGCATCCAGCTGAGCGGAGTCAGAGGTGGGCGCTAACAGTAAACACGCCCATTGCAAGGCTGTGGCAATGGTGGCCGGCTCAGCCAGAGCCAGCTGCTCCGGCAATGCGAGTGGTTGAGATAACATTAACCCTGCTCGTCGGCCAATGCCGCCAACAAATCGGCCTGATGCTCTTGCATCAAGGGGGCTAAAATCGCATCTAAATCCCCTTCCATCACTTCGTTCAAGCGATATAAGGTTAAGTTAATGCGGTGCTCACTCACTCGGCCTTGAGGGAAGTTATAGGTACGCACCCGTTCCGAGCGGTCACCACTGGCAACCAGACTACGACGGGTCGACTCTTCGGCGCTACGGCGTTTTTCGTCCTCAACCGCTTGGATGCGGGCCGCTAACACGCTCATCGCTTGGGCACGGTTTTTGTGCTGCGAGCGTTGATCTTGGCATTCGACCACAATTCCGGTTGGGATGTGGGTGATCCGAATCGCCGAGTCGGTTTTGTTAACGTGCTGACCACCCGCGCCCGATGAGCGGAAGGTATCGACTTTTAAATCCGCCGGATTAATTGAAATCGCTTCAGCTTCTGGCACCTCATGCATCACCACGACCGTCACTGCCGAAGTATGCACTCGACCTTGGGATTCAGTTTCTGGCACACGTTGCACGCGGTGGCCACCGGATTCAAACTTGAGTTTGCCATAAGCACCCTCGCCGGTGACTTTAACGATGATTTCTTTAAAGCCGCCGTGTTCACCTTCGTTACAGCTCATGATCTCAAGCTGCCAACGATTGGCTTCAGCGTAACGGCTGTACATGCGGAACAGATCTCCGGCGAAAATCGCTGCCTCATCACCGCCCGCACCGGCGCGGATTTCAATGAAGGCATTGCTATCGTCGTTAGGATCTTTTGGCAGTAGCAGGATTTGCAGCTCACTTTCAAGACGCTCAAGCTCAGCTTTGGCCGTTTTCATTTCTTCTTGAGCCATCTCGCGCATGTCGGCGTCGTCTTCTTCCAACATTTCTTTGGCAGATTGGAGATCGGCCTGCGCTTGCTGGTAAGCCTTAAAGCCAGTGACCACATCTTCTAACTGCGCATATTCTTTGGATAAGGCGCGAAACTTGTCCTGATCGGCGATAACGGCTGCATCACCAAGTAAGGCCAACACTTCTTCATTGCGCTCGAGCAAGCCTTCCAGCTTGCGGATAACGGATTCCTTCATTTAACTCGCTAACCTTAGTTTTTATCTAATCCGAGCGCCGTTCTTAACTGACCGAGTGTATTCAAATCCCCCTGACGGCTAGCCGCAGTAAGGGCTTGAGTGGGTGCGTGAATAAGTTTGTTGGTCAGGCGGTTGGCCAGTTCGACCAATACCTGCTCCGTATCGCCGCCTTGTGCTAATTTATTCAAGGCGCGCTCTACTAACTCTTCTTTTATCGCCATGCTTTGATTGCGATATTCACGAATACTGTCGACCGACTCTAAAGAACGCACCCAATCCATAAAGAGGTAGGATTGTTCTTCAGTAATTAATTCAGCTTGCTCGGCGGCCTCCTTACGAGACGCCTTATTTTGTTCAATAATGCTATGCAGATCGTCCACTGTATACAGATAGGCGTCGTCTAAATCGGCGACTTCCGGCTCAATATCTCGGGGAACAGCGATATCAACCAATAACATAGGTTGATGGCGACGCTGCTTTAGCGCTTTTTCGACCATGCCTTTACCTAGGATAGGCAATGGGCTGGCAGTAGAGGATATCACGATATCGGCTTTAGGGAGAAAATCTGGTATCTGTGCCAGCGTAATGGCGGTGGCATTGAATTCTTCACACATGCCTTGAGCGCGCTCTAAGGTACGGTTTGCCACCACCATGGAAGCGACGCCATTATCTTTTAGATGCTTAGCCACCAGCTCAATGGTTTCACCGGCGCCAATCAATAGCACTTTGGTGGTCGAGAGTGATGAGAAGATATGTTTGGCCATGCTCACTGCGGCAAAGGCGACCGACACCGCTGCGGCGCCAATGTCAGTTTCGGTGCGCACTTTTTTGGCGACCGAAAAAGTATTTTGAAATAGCCTATCGATGGTTAAAGCAACGGTGCCCGCTTCTTTCGCTTTGGCAAAGGCTTGCTTAACCTGCCCCAAAATTTGCGGCTCACCCAAAATTAACGAGTCAAGCCCCGAAGCGACGCGCATCAAATGCTTGACCGCACTTTGACCGCGATAGTTGTAGAGGCAAGGCGCCACATCTTTATGATCTAAGCCATGATATTCCTCAAGCCAAGCGATAATGTCGGCTTCATCGCCATTGTTGCAATACAACTCAGTGCGATTACAGGTCGAGACAATAACGGCTTCACCCGAGCGCGTGCAACTGGCCAGACTCTTCATGGCGTCATGAATTTTGTCCGGAGAGAAGGCAACTTTCTCACGCAGGTCTACCGTGGCTGTTTTGTGGTTAATACCGATTGCTACAAGGCTCATCTGACTCTTTCTAGATTCTTGACGTCTATTTTAGTCGGGCATTCTACTGAATTGACGCCACTAAAAACAGAATACGCTTAACAAAACCGAATAAAGGTCTAACTTCTTAGCTAAATTTTCTATCAATCTGGCTAAACAAGCATTGCCTTTACGAAACAACCCCTAAGTGACTGCCGCGGGAAATTTTACGATTAGCATTGGTATTCTTACCAAGCCCTCGTATCATAAGGACTTTGATAGACCCGGCATAGATGAATAATTTGAAACGCTTCATAAAATCCATTTTATCTTGTATCACCTTGAGTAGTTTGCTGTTTTTAACTGGCTGCCAAACGCTCCCCAACGTGAATGACTTAAGCCCCATCACCGTGAGCGAGGCTCGTCAGGCAACGGCTTGGGAATTACAAGGCAAGCTTGCCATCAAAACCAGCACAGATAAACTGAGCGCCAACCTCTACTGGCGCCATACCCAAGCAGGGGATGAACTGACCCTCACGACCATGCTGGGCACCACGATATTAACCCTCAACGCCACCCCGAATTCAGCACATTTGCAATTGGATGGTAAAGAATTTCATGATAGTAATGCCCAGCGCTTGCTCGAACGTGTAAGCGGATGGTCGCTTCCCCTTGACGCGTTACCGCTATGGATTATCGGCATCGCAGGCCAACGTGATGAAATTATCGAGCGCGATGAGCTGCAACAACCTAAGCGGCTTCTCAACAAGCAAACGCCCCCACCTTGGCAGGTCAACTTTTTAAGTTGGCAACGCCAAAGTGGCGCTAACGTCCCACGCCAATTCACCCTCGCGCGGGGCGATTTACACCTGAAACTGCAACTCAACCAATGGCAAGCCCTAGGCAAACCCGCGGTAATCATTGGAGAAAAATCTTAGCATGTCAGCTACCCTCTCCCGTCATTGGCCCGCACCGGCCAAACTCAACCTGTTTTTACATGTCAATGGCCGGCGTAGCGACGGCTACCATGAATTGCAGACCTTATTTCAGTTTATTGATTACAGCGACATGCTGGATTTCAAAGTCACTGCCAACCCTGAGCTGATTCTGCATTCCAATATGGGCAATCTTGTCGCCGATAGCGATAACTTAATTCTGCGAGCCGCAAAATCACTCCAGCAGCAGACAGGTTTTGGCGGCGGAGCGGAAATCTGGCTCGATAAACGTCTGCCAATGGGCGGAGGATTAGGCGGCGGCTCCTCCGATGCGGCAACCACCTTAGTGGCATTAAACGCCCTGTGGAATACCCAATTATCTCCTGAAGAATTAGCCGCCATCGGATTGAAGCTGGGGGCCGATATCCCTGTTTTCATTCATGGTTTCGCGGCTTTTGCCGAAGGCGTAGGCGAACGTCTGCAGGCCGTCAGCCCAGATGAACCTTGGTATTTAGTGATAGTCCCCGATGCCCATGTTTCCACCGCGGCGATATTCCAAGATCCCCTATTGCCACGCAATACACCTAAGCTCGCCATCGACTCTTTAATGAACCAACCTTGGGGCAATGATTGCCAAAATCTGGTGGCATCTCAATACCCTCAAGTTGCCAAGGCCTTAGGCTGGCTGCTAGAATATGCGCCGTCGAGAATGACCGGAACAGGCGCATGCGTGTTTGGGGAGTTTCCACAACAGCAACAAGCTCTTGCAGCCTTGGCGAAGTTACCGTCTGATATGCAAGGATTTATTGCAAAAGGGATGAATATTTCGCCGCTCATTACGCGACGTAATCATCCATAAACTACTTTCTTCTAAGGTCACCACTTACGATAACGCCGCGGGTTTTCCTGTTTCCCATCGTCGTGACCTTAGCCACTAAATAATATAAAGCAAACGCCTGAGGTTCATACAGTGCCCGACATCAAGCTCTTTGCTGGGAACGCCACCCCCAGTCTCGCTAAGAAGATAGCCGATCGTCTATTTTGCAAACTCGGAGACGCAGTGGTTGGTCGTTTCAGCGATGGTGAAATCAGTGTCCAAATTAACGAAAATGTGCGTGGAGCCGATGTCTTTATCATCCAATCCACCTGTGCACCGACCAACGATAACCTAATGGAACTGATCGTGATGGTTGATGCGCTACGCCGCGCGTCAGCGGGTCGTATCACTGCTGTTATTCCTTACTTTGGTTATGCTCGCCAAGACCGTCGCGTCCGTAGCGCCCGTGTACCGATTACGGCAAAAGTAGTCGCTGACTTCCTGTCTAGCGTCGGGGTTGACCGGGTGTTGACCTGTGACCTGCACGCTGAGCAAATTCAAGGTTTCTTTGATGTTCCGGTCGATAACGTCTTTGGTAGCCCAGTGTTACTCGAAGACATGCTCGCGAAGAAGTTAGATAATCCAGTGGTAGTTTCACCGGATATCGGCGGTGTTGTGCGCGCTCGCGCGGTCGCAAAACTGCTCGATGATTCTGATCTGGCCATCATTGATAAACGTCGCCCACAGGCAAACGTAGCCCAAGTGATGCACATTATTGGTGATGTTCAAGGCCGTGACTGCATTATCGTTGACGACATGATCGATACGGGTGGCACCCTGTGTAAAGCGGCTGAAGCCTTAAAAGAACACGGTGCAAACCGCGTCTTTGCCTACGCGACCCACCCCGTGTTTTCTGGTAATGCTGCGCAAAATATTATCAACTCAGTGATCGATGAAGTTATCGTGACCGACACCGTACCCTTAAGCCCTGAAATGCTTCAGGTGTCTAAAGTAACTCAATTGACTATGTCTGCGGTACTGGCCGAAGCGATCCGTCGCGTCAGTAACGAAGAATCGATCTCTGCGATGTTTAGCCACTAAATTGAACCGCTAGATTTAACTGCTAACGTATTTTTAGTGGTTGATGATAATAGGTTACGTTGAGAGAAAAGCTCATAATTGGCTGAAACTTATCTCGTTAAAACGCACTCTTGGAGTGCGTTTTTTATTGGTTGCGCCCCAACAAAAAGCCACTCTTAGTGAGAGCATTGTGATGGTGATGGTGATGGTGATGGTGATGGTAATAGTGACAGTGAGATCATCTTCTACTGATGGTGAAATCAAGATCCATTTAAATTTGGCGGGCAAAGTAAGCAGTCAAACTGACCTTAACGTGAATATTGCTGCCTCTTGTTAGCCATCGCCCTTAACGTGCGTTTACCCTGAGCTGCGCGTTTATCATGAGCAGTGGGTTTATCATGTCCCTATCAGCTAAATGTTAAAATTGCCGCTGGCGCTAACTCGGTATTGAGCGTTAAGCTTAACGGCAATATCGTAGCTCACCAGCCCATTTTTAATTAACTGCCAAAATTGTGCATTTTTCACAATAGGCTGGTCACTGCTGCATGATATAAAACATGTTAGTTCATAAGCTTAGCAGTAATAGTGCCTAGAGCACCTTCCTACATTACGACCAACATCCATTGCCCAAAATGCAGCGAAAAAACTATTTTTTAAGTGGGTACAAACCTTTTAGCGACTTCGTGGCATCAAAACCTCATATTGATAATCAAACAGGAAAGTACAGTGACAGCAGGGCTCTCCCCATTTAAATGCTCCATGTCAGACGTTGATCTGGTGGCGTTAGCCAAACACGGTGATCGGCAGGCATTTAAGCAACTGTACTTAACCCATCATCAGTGGGTTTATGGGCTGGCGTTACGCCTATGCGGTCAAACCACACTGGCCGAAGACATCACCCAAGAATGTTTTATTCTGGTATGGCAAAAATTGCCGCAATTTCGCGGCGAAAGCCAATTTTCCACTTGGCTACATCGCATTTGTGTCAATCAAGCCTTAGGCAGCATGCGTAAGCAACAGTCCTTTTGGGCACGCTTCATCCCAATGGATAAGCAAGCCGAGCCCTACTGCAGCGATACCGAATATCAAGGCATAGACAAATTACTTGTGAGGCTACCTGAGCGCGCTCGCATTGTCTTCGTGCTGTATGCCATCGAAGGCTACCCTCATGAAGAAATCGCCCATTTACTCGGTATTGCCCTCGGCACCAGCAAAACCCAATACCACAGAGCCAAGCAATTACTCCAGGAGATGCTGTAATGACCCAAACGCCGCGTTCTCGTGAAGACGAACTCAACCAGTTAATTGCCCAATCAACCAAAGCGATCGCGCCCAAAAATGATCTTTGGCAACGCATTGAGCGACAAATGGATAAACCGATGGCGCTTGAGGCTGATGCGCCACCATCCCCGCGCAAACGGCAACCCCAGTGGGCCATCGCGGCAATGGTATTATTAGGGCTATGCTTGAGTTACCCCTACCGTGACTCGCTCTATCCCGCGTTAGAGTCTGAAAAACGGGCTTATCAACCACAGGTTTCACCAGCAGTGCCCTCCGCCGTGTTAACGGCTCAGGGCTCAACAACCAGTCATCATCAGACATTACAGAGCCTTATTTTTGAGATTGCAGCGATGCACCAAGCACAGGTGCAAGCATTTGAGCCCATATCAACCCCTAAGGTGTGGCAGATCCGCAGCGTTAGCACAGGATTAGAGCAGGGCTTAAGCGAGTTAAGACTGGCAAGCACACAAGTTTTCCAAGCATTACAAACCGATCCAACCAATAAACAACTATGGCAACTCTGGCTCTGGGTGCAGCAACGCGAACTCGATCTACTTCAGCAAGCGCAAAAACTCCCGATGAACCACTCACTACAAGGAAGCACGCTATGAGCAATATCCATTTGATGAAGACCCCGCTAATCATCGCCACTTTATCCTTAGGCCTAATGACGCATGCCTTTGCCGCCGAACAGGTCGACAAACAACTGCGCATAGAAAGTGGCACTCCCATTCAAATTAAGGTGCAACGGGGTGAGGTGCTGATCCAAAGCTGGGATAAAAATGAGGTCAGTGTTAGCGGAACCCTTGATGAATTGAGTGAAGGTTTTATCTTCGAGCAACAGGGTAACCAATTAAAAATTGAAGATAAAATGCCACGCCAGTATAACGGCAATGGCAAAGACGGCTCAAAACTCACCATCAAAGTGCCTCACACCGTCAACCTCAGCGCCGACACTATCTCGGCAAACCTGCAAATTAGCCAACTCCAAGGTGAGCTCGCGTTAAATACCGTCAGTGGCAATATCAGTGCCAGCCACCTGAATGGCAAACCCGCGTTACACACCGTCTCTGGCGATATCACAACCCAAGGCTTAAACGGTAATATTCAATTAGAAACCGTATCAGGAGAAATACAAGACACTGAAAGTCAAGGTGAAATCAATTACCGTCTGGTGAGTGGGGATCTCAACAGTCAAACCCTCGCCCAGCAGATCACCGTGGAGCAAGTCTCTGGTGAAATAACGGCTAATTGGAGTCAAGCAAAGGAGATCCACCTGCGCAGCGTGAGTGGCGACAGCCAAGTGTCACTGGCAAACAGCATCAACAAAGCCAATCTTGAAAGCGTGAGTGGCGATATCACCCTCACGTTTACCCAGTTGCCCGATGCCAGTTTTGATCTCAACGGCGGTCCCGGCGGCAGCATCAAAAATAGCGTCAGCCAAGATGCGCCACAAAAACAGAAATACTTACCAAATGAGGAGCTTAGCTTTAAAATAGGCGCCGGCAGTGCCAATGTGAAAATGGCGACCATCAGCGGTGATCTTATCCTCAAGCGGCAATAGCACGCCCGCGATCACCCATCAACAATCACTCATAAATAAACAATCATTCCTACATAACCATGCCGCACACTGCTAAGCGGGCGGCATGGTTTAACCGTCACAATCATTAAATCGAGGCGATTTCTGCGGCGGTTAAGTAACGCCACTCTCCGAGGGCAAGGGCTGGATCTAACGCAATTTGACCAATCTGCTCACGATGCAAACCAACCACATGATTGCCCACAGCGGCAAACATGCGTTTTACCTGATGATACTTCCCCTCGGTGATCGTTAAACGCACCCGCTGCGGCTCAAGGATCTCCAATATTGCCGGTTTAGTGAGCCCCTCTTCCCCGCGCAATTGCACTCCTGCGGCAAAGATGGCGATCAAGCTGTTGTCCACCGGCTCAGCCAACTGCACTAAATAGCGTTTAGCACAGTCTTTTTTAGGCGAGGTGACCCGGTGGGACCATTGCCCGTCGCTCGTGATCAGCACCAGTCCAGTGGTATCGGCATCTAACCGCCCTGCAATGTGCAACGTCTGCGGCTTTTCAATCGCCAATAGACTCAATACCGAGGGATACACTTCATCTATTGTCGAACAAATGGTATCTACGGGCTTATTGAGCATCAAATAACGCTCGCCCACTAAGGTAATCGGCTCACCATCAAGGCAAATCTCCATGCCCTCGGTCACTTTAAACCCCGGATCGGTCACCACTACCCCATTACAACTGATCTCACCACGATGTAAGGCTTTTTTAGCCAAGGAACGTGTTAACGAGGTGCATTCACAGATAAATTTGTCTAAGCGCACGGGATTACTCACCCTTAAAAATAAAAACTGCCGTATTATGGGGCCGCAGAGAGTAAAGGGCAATTTAACTCGGCCAAGGCGGGCGCGCTTCGGCTTCGCTCATTGCTCAGTGCTCAGTGCTCAGTGTCACTGTGCCGGCGCCCTGCCCCCCCCTTATTTAACACCTCTATTTAATATCCCCGGTTCCCGGATTAACCTCGCCCAACGAGTGCCGTACAGTGAACATCCGCGCAGCTTAATCCCCCCCGTCACAGTAAAATAAGCCTCGTCGATGGCAGGTAAAAACCGG
>NZ_JBOFMC010000068.1:0-4344 GCF_051658185.1 Shewanella sp.
ATGACCATCGGAGCATCAAATCATCCATGAAACTGCGCCATTCTCTTACCTGCGTGCTGCTTGCTTTGGGTATCTTGCCCTCTGCTAATGCGTTTGCTGCCGATACGCTTAACCGTCAAGGTTATTATCGCGCGCCAGCCTTGCATGATCAGACCTTAGTGTTTACGGCGGAAGGCGACCTTTGGACGCAAACCCTCGGCCAAAAGGCGGCGACGCGCTTGACCACCTTAGCCGCTGAAGAGCTCGGCGCGGCGATATCGGCCGACGGTAAATGGGTGGCCTATGTGGCGAATTACGAAGGGGCGAGTGAGGTCTATGTTATTCCCGTGACGGGCGGTGTCGCAAAACGGCTGAGTTTTGAAAATAGCCGCGTGCGAGTGCAAGGGTGGACCTCTCAGGGGGAAGTGTTGTATTCGACTGACGCAGGTTTTGGTCCCGCGAATAATTGGATGTTGCGTCTTGTTAATCCCGAGAGTTTAACCACGACCGATCTGCCCTTGGCTGATGCGGTGGAAGGGGTGATCGATGCCAATCATCAGTATGTGTATTTTACCCGTTTCGGCCTGCAGGTGACCGGCGATAATGCGAAGGTATATCGCGGCGGCGCTAAGGGCGAATTATGGCGCTTTAAACTGGGGGGGAAAGATGAGGCGCAGTTACTTAGCGGGCAGCACCAAGGCTCAGTCCGCCAGCCCATGCTATGGCAAGACAGACTCTATTTTATTAGCGATAGCGATGGTAACGACAATCTCTGGTCAATGGCTCTAGATGGCAGTGATGCTCAACAGCTAACCCAATATAAAGAGTGGCAAATGCGCGGCGCGCGCATGGATCAAGGTAACGTTGTCTTTCAACTCGGGGCAGATATTCATGTTTTTAATATCGCCTCTGCTAAGGATTCATTATTAAACATTGAATTAATTTCAGATTTTGCCCAGCGCCGCGAACATTGGGTCACAGATCCGATGGATTATGCCACTTCCGCGAACCTTGCCCCCGCTGGCGATAAAGTGGTGATCACTGCCCGCAGCCATGTGGCGATTGCGGGGATTGATGGCTCGCGCTTAGTGCAAGTGGCGCTTCCTGGTACTTACCGGGTACGAAATGCCATCTTGAGTCAGGATGGTAAATCGGTTTATGCCATCAGCGATATGACCGGCCAGCAGGAAATTTGGCAATTTCCTGCTGATGGAACCCGTGGTGCTAAACAGCTGACCAAGGATGGCAACACCTTAAGAATGTCGCTGAGTTTATCCAACGATGGTCGCTATCTTGCCCACGATGATAACGACGGTAATGTGTGGCTGCTGGACTTAAAGAAAAATACTAACCAAAAAATCATCAGTCATGGTGAAGGCCTTGGCCCCTATGTCGATATTCGTTGGTCCGGCGACAGCCGTTTTATCGCGTTAACCAAATCGGAAATCGGCAAGCAAAGGCCGCAAATCGTGCTTTATTCAGTGGATGAAAATAAGGCGCAAGCGCTCACCAGCGATAAATATGAATCCTATTCGCCGACCTTTAGCCGCGATGGCCAGTGGTTATATTTCCTTTCTAATCGCCAGTTTACCGCAACTCCAAGCTCGCCTTGGGGCGACCGTAACATGGGGCCAGTGTTTGATAAACGCAGCCAGATTTTTGCGATTTCGTTAGTGAAAAATGCCAAGTTTCCCTTCAGTAAACCAACCGAGTTGACGGCAAAGACCGCCGCCAAAGCCGAAGCGAAGGATAAACCCATCCCCGTAAAAATTGATTGGGCCGGGATCCGTGAGCGCCTATGGCAAGTCCCGGTGGATTCGGGCAATTACAGCCAGTTATCTGCCATTGACGATCGTCTCTATGTGCTCGATCAAGCGATTGGCGATGAAAGCCAACCTAATCTGATGACGATTAAGTTTACCGAGCAGCAGCCTAAAGCGGAGGTGTTTGCTGAAGACGTGGCTAACTATGGAGTCTCTGCTGACGGTAAAAAGCTGTTATTGCGCAAAAAAAGCAATGAAAAGTCGCTGCTGATTGTCGATGCGGGCGACAAACTTGGCGATACCGACAATGCCAAGGTGCAGACTGAGCAGTGGCAATTAGCGATTTCGCCAACCTTAGAGTGGCAACAAATGTTTGAAGATGCATGGTTAATGCATCGTGACTCCTTCTTTGACAAAAATATGCGCGGTCTCGATTGGCAGGCGACCAAGGCTAAGTATCAGCCAATGCTCGAACGCTTAACTGACCGTAATGAATTAAACGACATTTTTATGCAGATGATGGGCGAGTTAGATTCACTGCACTCACAAGTGCGTGGCGGCGATTTGCCTAAAGATCCCGATGCGGCGAAAGGAGCGAGTTTAGGCGCGCGGCTGCAACACACTCGCGACGGGGTGAAAATAGCCCATATTTATCGCAATGATCCTGAACTGCCGAGCCAAGCGTCCCCCTTAAGCCGTATTGAAGTCGATGCCAAAGAGGGCGATCTGTTACTTGCCATTAACGGCACGCCGGTGACGAATGTGGCTGACGTGACGCGTTTACTGCGTAATCAGCAGGATAAACAGGTGTTGCTTGAACTTAAACGCGCTGACCAACGCCATAAAACCGTGGTGATCCCCGTCAACACTCAGGTCGATAGCCAATTACGTTACTTAGATTGGGTCAACCATAATGCCAGCGTGGTGACTGAAGCGAGTCAGGGCAAAATTGGTTATCTGCATTTATATGCCATGGGCGGCGGCGATATTGAGAGTTTCGCCCGTGAGTTTTACACCAATTATGATAAGGACGGTTTGATTATCGATGTGCGCCGCAACCGCGGTGGCAATATCGACAGTTGGATCATCGAAAAACTGTTGCGTCGTGCCTGGGCATTTTGGCAACCGACCCGTGGGACGGCCTATACCAATATGCAGCAAACTTTCCGCGGTCATTTAGTGGTATTAACCGATGAGCTGACCTATTCCGACGGTGAAACCTTTGCTGCAGGGATTAAAGCGCTTGGGATCGCGCCACTTATCGGTAAACAAACGGCGGGAGCGGGAGTGTGGTTATCTGGACGCAATACCTTGACCGATAAGGGCATGGCGCGGGTTGCTGAATATCCGCAGTATGCCATGGATGGTCGCTGGATATTAGAAGGACGCGGCGTAAGCCCGGATATTGAGGTCGATAATTTACCCTTTGCCACTTTTAACGGTAACGATGCGCAACTGGAAAAGGCCATCGACTATTTACAGGCTGAACTGGCCAAACAACCCATCCCAGCACTTAAGGCGCAGCCTATGCCGACAACGGGGATGGCCCAAGATATTAACCTTAACTAATCGCGGCAGCGGTATTTCACTTATTATTAAGTTAATGTTGATAAAATAGGGTGTTTTTGTTTTAGGGCGTTGTCTTGTAGTTCCCGAGACAACGCCCATTTTTCGATGAGGAACTCTTGCGTATGAACCCTGCATTGTCTGCTGGTGGCTCATCGGGATAGCAGCCAGGATGGCGCATGACAGACGGCACTTTTTATGTTTTTCATGCTTTCCACATTTGTCACGCTTTTCGCTCGGGACTAGGGATAGCCATTAGCGGGCGCAGATTTGGGGCGCAGAACTGTTTATCTTCTGGCTCACCGGTAAGGGACTGTTTGAGTCCACACTTAACGCAAACTGAGCCCCATTCTCCTTTCGCTCATTCACCTACCGCTCATTCACCTTCTCGCTATTGTTATAACCGCTCTTTGTTCCTATCGTTTTAGTATTTTATTTGGATATCCGTCGCTAATGAATTGGCGATAAAGCAGTTGGCATGGGCCTTTTCGTGAATTCTATCTAGTGTATCTTGTGTGATATCAACGCCTTCAGCAAAGGTCACCACAGGATTGAGCACCATTTTAGTGATCGCCAGTTTGCCTGCGCTATTTTTGCCAAGTTCAGCCGTGGCGTTATCCACATAAGAGAGTACGGGTAAGCGTTTGAGGTGCGCAATCGCCAAAAAGGTCAGCATATGGCATGAAGAGAGCGCGGCTAACAGGCTTTCTTCTGGGTTGACATGGTGTTCATTGCCTTTGTATTCCGGTGCCGATGATGCGGCAATGGTCTGGCCGCTTCCAAACGTAATGCTGTGATCGCGGCAAAACTCGCCTTCTTCGGCGGGGGTTGACTGCCAATTAACGGTTAAGTTAAAGCCCATGGTTCTTTCCTCTGTAAATCACTTGGGGGCACTATAGCTTAGCCGTGATAAGTTAACCAGTAGCAGCGTTTGAGATAAGACTCTTCTTTAATAATTTGAAAAATCTGAACTAACGAGCCATCCCGCGGTAAACAGGCTTTGCGTGATAATGCCAATGGCCATCGCTATCACCAT
>NZ_JBOFMC010000069.1:0-6591 GCF_051658185.1 Shewanella sp.
GGCGTGAAAGTGAACTCTGAAAGCTTAGCGTCAATCCTCGCCGGCGGGGTCAGTTTTAGCTCCGATACTAACGCAGCGACCGCCGAGAACGGCGATAGTTTTGCGCTATTTGAATCTGAAACCAGTGCCCTTGGCGGTGTTGAGGTCACGCTCACCATGGATGAGGGGCATGGAGTGGAGAACGGCACCCGCATCGTGTATCGCGGGATCACCATAGGCAACATCTTAGGCAAAGAGTTAACGGCCAATGGCGTGAAGGCTCAGGCCAAACTGGCACCAGAATATGCCAAATTACTCACCCGCGATGGTCACTTTTGGCTCGAAGGGGCGGATATTTCACTCTCCGGGATCAAACATCCCGAACGCCTACTGAGTGGCAGCGTGATTAACTTTTTACCCGGTATCGATATTGGCTCGGCCTTGCCCGCCAGTTTTGCATTACATCACCAAGCGCCGGATGTCCTACTCTCGCAAAAACGCTTTTTAACCTTAACCTCAAGCGAAAATATGGGGATCACCCCTGGTGCGCAGGTACGTTATAAACAGCTACCTATAGGTAACGTCCTGACGGTCAAGCTGAATCAGGATTTTTCTGCCGTGGAATACCGAGTAGAAATTCTGCCCGAATTTGCCAATTTAGTGCGCAGTGGCAGCTATTTTGTACAGGAAGCGGCGGTGACGGTTGATGCCTCACTCGATGGACTGTCCGTCACATCACGGGATTTTGCAACCCTCACCAAAGGCGCGGTCAGTCTTATTCAAGGGGCCGATCCTAAGCCATTGCCTGCCAACACCTCTTTACCTGTATTCAATAGCAAAGACAGTGCTGAGGCCTTTTTTAAACAACAAAATCGCCTTATGGTGACCTTAATCAGCCAAGATGGTGCGGATGTCAGCCAAGGTTCACCAATCTATTATCAAAAAATGCAAATTGGTGTAGTTGATGCTGTCAAATGGCAAAATGACACCAATGACTTTGCCATTACCCTCGCCATTGATAATCAATTTAAGGCGTTACTGCACAAGCCTAAGGTTTTTTGGCGCAATAATGCCGTGGACATTAACGCCAGCCTCGCCGGTATTAATGTGGCGGTAGCCCCGCTACAGGGCGCGTTAAAAGGCAGCATCAGTTTAGGCCTACTCGATAAGTCACCTTCGGCAAACGCCGCTGCACCCATACTGTATGCCAGCAAATCCTTGGCCTTGGCTCAGGCAGTCAGTATCCGCTTGACCTTAGATGCGTCCGCTAAATTAACTGAAAAAGCGGCCATTCGCTATCAAGGTCATCAGGTCGGTGAAGTGTCACAGGTAAAGCTGAATGCCGATCTGACGACCCTCACGGCCAGCGCTTACCTCTATGGCGAATATGCCGAGCATTTCAGCCGCAGTGACAGTGAATATCACCTCATCGATGCGCAAATTTCCTTAGCAGGAATTAAGGCCCCAGAAACCCTCATCAGCGGCGCATATATTGGGGTTTTACCCGGCAAAAAGAGCCAAAAAGCCTACCAATTTACTGCCAAATTAGGAGCACAGACCACTGCGATGCTGCCAGCAGGCGCGCTCAAATTTACCCTTGAGGATAGCAGTCTTGGCGCGATAAAAGTCGGCACAGCAATCTTCTTTCGCGGCATAAAAATCGGCCAAGTTGATGGATACCGGCTTTCAAGTCAAGGCAATAGCGTATTAATGCAGGCCCATATCGAACCGCAATACCGCGATTTAGTGAACCAAAGCAGCCAGTTTTGGAACGCCTCGGGGATTAAAGTGGATGCAGGGATTTTTTCTGGGGTACAAATCGAAACCGGCACCCTCGAAACCATCATCGCAGGCGGCATTAATGTGGCAACCAAAGAATCGACTCAAGCGAGTAATCGATTACCGTCTGGTGCGGTTGTTAAATTGCAACATCAAGTTGACAAAGAATGGCTAAGTTGGGCCCCCGCGAATCGTCTTGCTCAGCCCTAATGTTGGACCAATCCTTGCGCTAACATGCCGCGATATGGCATAAGTGCTCAATTGGTAAGCTTAAGGTGAGTCACCTGTCGTTGAGGTGACCACCGCTGACAATTGTTGCACCACTAGCAATTATTCCACCGCGGACGGGGGCGCCATCGCAGCGCGAGGTGACGCCCTTCTCCAAGCGAATATAACGCGATGTTTAGCGGCATTGATTCGATACATGCGAGTAAAAATCAGCAGCTTCAGCTGCGGTTTGCATAGCGACCACTTAAGCTGCTCACTAATCCTCACGATATTGACGAGCTCCGCGCGATTAACAAGCACCGCATTAGCTAACCATAAAACCAATAACACACGCCGATGGCGGCACTGATCCCCGCAAAGTCTGCCGTTAAACCGCACGCTAACGCATGGCGCCCATGGCGGATCCCCACCGAACCGAAATACACCGCCAACACATAAAAGGTCGTTTCAGTACTGCCTTGAAAAATTGCCGCTAAACGCCCCGCAAAGGAATCCACCCCATGATGTTCCATGGTTTCGAGCATCATCGCTCGCGCCCCCGAGCCACTAAAAGGCTTCATCAGCGCGGTAGGCAGCGCATCGACAAAGCGTGTATCAAAACCTAAAATGCGCACCCCTGCGGCGATAAGTTGCAGTAAGTAATCAAGGGCGCCGGAGGCGCGCAGCAAGCCAATCGCCAATAACATGGCTAACAGGTAAGGAATGAGCTGAATTGATTGGGCAAAGCCGTCCTTCGCGCCTTCAATAAACTCATCATAAATCGCCACCTTACGCATCGCGGCCACCAACACAAAACTAAACACCAGTGCCAGCAACACGCCATTGCCCAGCACGGTTGAGACACTGCCGACCGCGCTAGCACTTAAACTCAGCAGATAAAACACGCTCGCGACCAAACCTGAGAGCATCAACGCCCCATAGCCGAGCACCACGGTATTGAATAATGAGATGCGTTGCACTAACGCGACCGTCAGCAAACCGGCGAGGGTCGATGCCGAGGTCGCCAGTAAAATCGGTAAAAAAATATCCGCAGGGGCTGCCGCACCTTGCTGGGCTCGGTACAAAAACACACTGACCGGCACTAAAGTGACCGAGGAAGTGTTAAGCACCAAAAACAGAATTTGCGCATTGGTGGCCACTGTTTTCATCGGATTTAAACTCTGTAAATCCTGCATAGCCTTTAAGCCTAAGGGGGTGGCCGCATTATCAAGGCCAAATACATTGGCAGTTAAATTCATCGTCATGCTGCCAAAGGCTGGGTGTCCCTTTGGGACTTCAGGCATTAACCGCCTAAGTAGAGGCTCAAATACAAAGGCAATCGCACTCACGACCCCCGCCTTTTCCCCTAGGCGCATTAATCCCATCCATAACGATAACACCCCAACCAAGCCTAAGGCGATCTCCGCCGCCAGTTTAGCGCTGGCAAACAGTGCTGCTACCGCCGCAGACAGCACCTCAACATGGCCAGTCAAGAGTTGTAGCCCAATGGCGCACAGCGCAATGATAAAAAATACTAACCACACTCGATTTAACAAAATGCTCCCCTTGCTCGCTATGGCATTCTCTGCGGTATTGGCCACTGCCAGTAAACGCACTATTGGGGCGCTCGCCTAGGCTAGGCTCAGGAGAAAATCTCAGCCCCATGAAGGGATTATGATATACTGACGCCAGTTGATACAGAGTCTATTTCCTTATGGTTCAATTAAATCAAAATTTTATCAATACAATTGCCCAAGAACTGCCCGCCCATTTATCCATGGACGGTTTTATTAGCGCCTGTGACAGGCCGCTGCGCCGTTCAATTAGGGTCAACACCTTAAAGATCACCAGCGATGCGTTTCAGCGCTTGATGCAACCTAAGGGCTGGCGCTTTGAGCCTATCCCTTGGTGCCCTGACGGCTTTTGGATCAGCTACGATGAAGAAGAGCAACTTGGCAATTGCCTAGAGCACATTCAAGGCTTGTTTTATATACAAGAAGCCAGCTCAATGCTGCCGCCCACCGCTCTATTTAGCGATCATTCCCAGTGGCAATGTGTTCTTGATCTTGCCGCCGCCCCAGGCTCTAAAACCACCCAAATCGCCGCACTCATGCACAACCAAGGCTTACTGGTTGCCAATGAGTACTCGGCAAGCCGGGTGAAAGTACTCCACGCCAATGTGCTACGCATGGGCGCGAGCCACTGCGCACTCACCCACTTTGATGGGCGGGTGTTTGGGGAGTATTTGTACGAGCATTTTGACGCTGTACTGCTCGACGCCCCCTGCGGCGGCGAAGGCACTGTGCGTAAAGATAAAGAGGCTCTCAAACAATGGAGTCTGACAGAAGTGCAGGCTATCAGTGAGACGCAAAAAGCCTTAATTCAATCGGCATTTTTAGCCCTCAAACCGGGTGGCAGCCTAGTTTACTCCACCTGCACCCTAAATCGCCTAGAAAACCAAGGCGTCTGCCAATACCTCCAGCAAACCTACCCGGATGCAGTGCAATTTGAATCCTTAGCGAATTTATTTGTGGGTGCCGAACGCGCCACTACGCCCGAAGGTTTTTTACACGTCTGGCCTCAAATTTATGACAGTGAAGGATTTTTTGTAGCAAAAATCACTAAACTGGCTTCAGTTGCGCGTTTGCAACCTGAGCCCAATTTGCAAAAAAACTTTCCTTTTACCCCCGCTAACCCAAAGCAAACCCTCGCCGTTCGCAGCTACTTTGAACAAGACTTAGGGATTGAATTACCCGATGACACTATCATGGTGCGCGATGAAGAGTATTGGCTATTTCCCAAAGAATTTAGCCCCTTAATTGGCCGTATGCGCTTTCAACGCATCGGCATAAAACTGGCGGATCACAGTAAACATGGTTTTAAAGTGCGTCATGAAGCCATTATTGCCCTCGTCAATCCCGAGAATGGCCCTAGGGCGAAAACCATTAATGTCAGCGACAATGAAGCCAAGGAATATTTAATGGGACGAGATCTGCCCCTTAACACCGCCACGAAAGCTCAAGGTGAGGTGATTGTCTGCTATGGCGGCGCGCCACTGGGCATGGCTAAACATTTAGGTAATAAGTTAAAAAATAATCTGCCCAGAGACTTAGTCAAAGATAAGGTGCTATTGCTGCCAATACACAACGCGGGGTTATAGGTCTGCTAGTTTTAAGTCGAGAATAAACTAAAAAAGGGGCTGCAAAACCCGCCTTAAGGGCAAAGCTCAACTACACTGAGTTTACTGTAAAACGCTCTTATGGGCGTTTTCACCTGTAGCGCATGGCTCTCTCACGAGCCATTCCCCTAGGCCCAAACAGCTAGCGTCGTTTCGGGCCTTTTTTTATGCCGCAATGTTAGCAGGCACAACCTTAACGGGTACAACCTTAGCTGACACAACCTTAGCTGGTACAACCTAAGTTAAGCCCTTGCCCGTTATGCATAAGCCCGCGCGATAGACCGAGGGCAGGATGAATAGCACGGCGGTAAACATCTCCTTTATTTACCATTGTGCATGAGTCGCGGCAGTTTAGCGTTGCAGCCCCAAGCGCCATTAACGCCCGACTAATCGCGCCGCATCCTTAAAGAGCGTAAAGAAGTTATGGCTAGTGTACTCAGCGAGATCTTCGTAGCGCTCCCCACGAAGCTCAGCCACAAACTCCGCGACATCACGCACATAAGCGGGTTGATTTTCTTGGCCACGATGAGGAATAGGCGCTAAATAAGGGGAATCGGTTTCCACTAATAGGCGATCCTTGGGCACTTTGCGGATCACAGTGCGAAGCTCCCCAGCATTTTTGAAGGTCACAATACCAGACACTGAAATGTAAAAACCAAGATCGATTGCCGCTTTCGCCATCTCCCAATTTTCAGTAAAGCAATGCAGAACCCCGCCCACCCGATCGGCGTGGCCTTGCTTCAGCATATTGATGGTATCTTCACGGGCATCACGGGTGTGCACGATTAACGGCTTATTCACGTCAACGGCAAGGGCGATTTGCTCGGCAAAACATTGCCGCTGCAACTCTTTAGTATCATCGGCATAAAAATAATCGAGCCCAGTTTCACCGATGGCGACGACCTTGGGCTCCAGCGCAAAGCGACGGATCTGCGCAATATCGAGCCCCTCTTGCACATCTAAGGGATGCACACCGCTTGAGAGGAAGATCTGCTCAAATGCTGCCATTTTATCCCGCATCGCTGCAAAACCCTGCTGGCGGACATTAACGCACAACATATAATCCACGCCGCGAGCCTTTGCTTGGGCAATGATCTGTTCAAGACTAGGTTGATCGGGCGCCGCTTTTAAGCGATCAAGGTGACAATGTGAATCGATAAGCACAGAAATATCCAAGCAGGTAGCTAAAAGGACGACAAGGATACCCAGCCAATGGATCGAGGTCAAATCAAGATGGGGCCGCATTAAGATCAACGGATCTTGCCACGACACTATGCCAAAGTCTGCACAACGCCCAGCCTAACAAGCCAGCAACGGCGCCGATAGGCAAACTCATTACCTAACGCACAAACAATCACCTCATCACTGACAAAACGGACAAACTTACTGGCGCAATCAAGGCTTAAATGGCAAGCGGCAATACGCTTTTACATAGTGCAAGTCAGATC
>NZ_JBOFMC010000070.1:0-5187 GCF_051658185.1 Shewanella sp.
GCCGCCAACCTGTATATTGGCGCTCAGCCCTGCAGTTAGCGCTGCAATCAAAGTCGTTTGGCGTTTAGCAGGATCTTTCGCGCCAGTTAAATCCACAATATGCAGCCAGCTCGCGCCTTGGGCTTGGTAGGATTGCAACTGGGCGAGGGGGCTTAAATCGAAGGTCGTCTGCTGCCCATAATCCCCTTGGTACAGCCTCACTACTTTGCCATCAATTAAATCAATTGCTGGAATGATCATCTGTTGTCCTTAATGATTTTGGTGCATTTGCTGCCGCGCGTTATTGCCCTATGGTGTGGCTGAAAAATGCTAGTGCCTCAGCCGAACCTAGCTCAGTAAAAACCTAATAAGCGATTACATTTACTGCATTTTTAAAAAGTTACCTAGGATTTGTGCGCCCACGGCGGCACTTTTCTCGGGGTGGAATTGTACGCCCATAAAATTGTCTTTACCGATGGCGGCGCTAAAGTCCTCACCATAACGGCATTGTGCCAAGGTGTAGTCGCTTAATGGTGCGCGGTAGCTGTGCACAAAATACACATAACTGCCGGTTTTCACGCCGGCAAATAGCGGGTGAACCTGAGAGGGATTACTAAAGGTCAGTTGGTTCCAGCCCATGTGCGGCAGAGGCAGGCCTTCGGCTTTAAGGGTTTGACGGTCGAGCTCGTCAATCTCCGTTGGAATAATGCCTAAGCATTGGCAATCAAGCGCTTGGCCGCCGCGTTCTTTAGAGAGCAGGGTTAACATTTGCATCCCTAAGCACACGCCCAGCACGGGTTGGGTTAACCCTTGGATAAGGCTGACTAAGGCTTTTTCGGTTAACGAGGCCATGGCGGCGCCGGCGCTGCCGACACCCGGCAATACCACCCGTTTGGCGACTTTGATGCTGGCCTTGTCGTCGGTCACTAAGACGTTCGCACCAAGGCGCTCAAAGGCGAAACGCACCGAGTTTAAATTGGCGCAACCTGTGTCTATGATGACCACATCAAATTCATCTGTGTTTGCTGACATTGGGCTTTCCTGTTGCTGGATCAGATTGGGGGGAGTGAGTTGTAGCTCCTTCGCCCCCGAACTGCCCCACGTTAAAATCACGCTTTGTCTTATTTGCTAATGAACCTAGATTCGGGTTCGCTAATAAATCCCGATTCTGGCGCTAAGCTGATAACTAACTCGTTAGCGCAGTGTTAGAGCACCCCTTTACTCGAGGGCAATACATCCCCTTCGACTTTTACTGCTTGACGCAGTGCGCGGCCCAGCACCTTAAAGAGCGCTTCCACCTTGTGGTGATCGTTTTCACCTTCGGCCGTTACATGCAGGGTGCAGCGCAAACCATCGGCGAAGGAACGGAAAAAGTGTGGCACCATTTCGGTGGCCATTTCACCGACGTTTTCCCGTTCAAATTGGGCTGCAAACTTAATAAACGGTCTGCCGGAAAGATCGAGCAAACATTCGCCCTTGGCCTCATCCATCGGCAAACTAAAGCCAAAGCGGGCAATCCCACGCTTATCGCCCAGTGCTTGGCGCAGTGCATCCCCAATTGCCAGTGCCGTGTCTTCAACGCTGTGGTGATCGTCGATTTCAAGATCGCCATCGACCTTCACATCCATTTTAAAATTCCCGTGGGTGGCGATTTGATCCAGCATATGGTCGAAAAAGCCAATGCCAGTGTTAATCGTGCCTTTACTGGCATTGTCGAGATCGACAGTCACGCGAATATCAGTTTCCTTGGTGGTCCGCACCACAGTCGCGCTGCGGCCCTTGTTGAGTAAGGCATCGGCAATGGCGTCCCAACCTAGACTGCCGCGCTGATATTGAAAGCTGTTAATCCCCATGGCATTGCCCAGTTCCACATCAGTGTGCCTGTCACCAATCACCGCGGACTGGGTAAAATCGATACAGCCTTGGGTCAAAAAGTCTTTCACCAGCCCCAACTTGGGTTTGCGGCAGCTACAATTTTCATCGTTAAAGTGTGGGCAAATCAGCACATCGTCAAACTTAACCCCTTGGCTAGACAGGATTTGCATCATCATATTGTGCGGCGCATCGAAATCTTCCTGCGGAAAGGAAGGAGTACCGAGTCCGTCTTGATTGCTGACCATCACCAGCCTAAACCCGGCTTTTTGCAGGCGCAGTAAGGCGGGGATCACTTGGGGCTCGAATACCAGTTTGGCAAGGCTATCGACTTGCTTATCTGTAACCGGCTCTTCAATCAAGGTGCCATCACGGTCGATAAAAAGTATTTTTTGCGCGACATTAGGGGTAAATACTGGGTTCATGCTGCTACCTTTCAATTCAGTTTGTTATCTTTATAAAATCAATCTATTAGGCAATGCTGTGTCTTGGCTGGTGTCAAACGCTTTACCGTTGTTGCGACTCAAACAGCGACACAATACGGTCAGTATCGGCCTTGGAGCTAAAGCTAAAACGAATGGCTTTAGCCAGCCTTGGGTCCTTATAAGCCCGCGCGACAATGCCATTGTCGATAAGCAGTTTTGCCACTTTTGCCACATCGTCAAATTCAGCCAGTACATAGTTGCCATTGGGTGTTAGCACGGCGCCGCCCCATTGCTCGCAGTACAAATTCAGCGCCGCCGCGAGTCGCTCGCCCTGAGTATTGAGCTCATTCACTTGGGTCTTCATCCGCGCAATCCCAGCAGGTGACAGCGCTTGCACGGCCACTTCACTCACGGGCAGTGGCACGGGATAGGGCGCAATTACCCGCATGATGATGTTGATAATATCTTCATTAGCAAGCAAAAAGCCGCAGCGCGCGCCTGCTAAGGCAAAGGCTTTTGAGAGGGTGCGCAGTACCACGAGATTGGGGTAAGTCTCGAGTAAATCCGCGACGCTGTATTCTGGGCAAAACTCGATATAAGCCTCATCGACCACGACAAGGGAATCGGGCAGGGCTTGAATCGCTTGCTCAATATTAGCCTTGTCAATCACAGTGCCGGTTGGGTTATTGGGATTGCAGATAAACACTAACTTAGCGCCGCGCGCGGCCGTTGCAAAGTCGGCAGGGAGACCGTACTCAGCCGTTAAGCTTAACGCCTTAACGCCTACATTAAAGGTTTGTGCGCTAATGGCGTACATGCCGTAAGTGGGCCCAAAGGTCGCAATGGAATCGATGCCTGGGATACAAAAGGCACGAATAAGCAGCTCGATGGCCTCATCGGCGCCGCGGCTGGCGACAATTTTGCTCTCCGCTACACCGCTGTATTGGCTGTAGGCATTGATTAACGCAGGCGGTTGGCACTCGGGGTAACGATTTAACTTAGTGAAATCAAGCTCGCCGACGGCCACATTATTGAAGGGCGATTCGTTGGCGTTGATCCAAATATCCCCTTGGCCGCCCAGCCTACGGGCACTTTGGTAAGGGGTTAACTCGAGTAGCTCGGGCCGCGCAAGGCGAGCGGCGAGGGTAGCTGGTGCTGTGCTTTGTGGCTCTTTAGTTTCAAGATCAGTGATTGCTTGAATATTAATGGCTGCATTGGCGCTTGGGACTTTTTTCACAGGCATTTGTTTCACAGGCACTTTTTTTACGGACACTTGGCTCATTCTACTTATCCTAAGTCTTGCTCACGGGCTTTACACTGTTAACGATAACGGGCTTAAGCTGTTATTAGCCTTTAAGACTGGCTAAGCGCACCGCAACCGCATTGTTATGGGCATCGAGTAACTCATGACTGGCAAGGGTCATCACCGCTTGACCAAGTCCCATCAAGCCTTTGGCACTGAGTTCTTGCACCGTAAAGCGGCGACTAAAGTCGGCCAGTGACAGGCTGGAAACCGCGCGGCTATAGCCATAAGTTGGCAGCACATGGTTAGTGCCACTGGCGTAATCCCCAACCGATTCAGGTGTATAGGCGCCTAAAAACACTGAACCTGCAGCGCGAATATGATTTAGCACTTCCCGTGGAAACCGGGTTTGAATAATTAAATGTTCAGGCCCATAGCGATTTGAAACGAGTGCGGCTTCCAGCATATCTTTGACCAGAATGGTGCGGCTGCCTTTTAGGGCGGTTGCGGCAATCGCTTGGCGTGGCAGGGCGGCGAGTTGCGATTCGAGTGCTTGATTCACCGCTTGTGCTAATGGCTCAGAATCTGTGACTAACATTACCTGCGAATCCGGGCCATGTTCTGCTTGGGAGAGTAAGTCTGCGGCAATAAACTGCGGATTGGCATCGCTATCGGCAATCACTAATACCTCAGAAGGGCCTGCGGGCATATCGATAGCCACAGTGCAGCGGCTATCCTGCGAAACTAAGCGTTTGGCTTCAGTGACATAACGATTACCCGGGCCAAAAATTTTATCGACGCGAGGAATCGTGTCAGTACCAAAGGCCAGCGCGGCAATCGCCTGCGCGCCGCCCACTTGATAAATTTCGGTGATCCCACAGGCGTTTGCCGCATAAACAATCGCATCATTAATGGGGGGCGGGCTCACGAGTACCCGTTGTTCGCAGCCGGCAATGTTGGCGGGCAGGGCTAACATCAGTACGGTTGAGATTAATGGAGCGCTACCGCCGGGAATATATAAACCGACTTTTTCAATCGGTTCGCTACGAAGCTCACAGCGCACCCCTGCTTGAGTTTCAATATCGATGGGGCGAAATTGCTGCGCGCGGTGAAACACATCAATATTGGCCATCGCCTGCGCAACCGCGGTCTTCAGTTCGGGCGATACCCGCGCGCTGGCGGCTGCGATTTCGTGCACGCTTAAACGTAAACTGTCGCTATTGGTACTACTGATATTAGCGCTACTGATATTGGCAAGCTTAGCGCCATCAAACTTTTGATTAAACTCTTTAAGCGCGGCATCGCCACGGCTAGCAACGGCATCGATAATGGCGCGCACACTTTGCTCTAAGTCATTGTCACCAATCAACGGGGAGCGTTTAAGTGCTGCGGTTTGCTCATCGGCGGATAACGCTGCCCAAGTCAACATATCCATAGCTCACCCCATCATTTTTTCAATTGGCATCACGAGGATAGAACTGGCACCGAGGGCGGTGAGCTGTTCCATCGTGTCCCAAAACAAATCTTCAGTGCTAACCGCGTGGATGGCAACACGATTGGTATCGTCATTTAACGGCAATACCGTTGGGTTTTCGGCGCCGGGCAGCAGGGCGACGATTTGATCTAGGGTTTCGGTTGGTGCATGCAGCAGAATATATTTGCTTTCAC
>NZ_JBOFMC010000071.1:0-26561 GCF_051658185.1 Shewanella sp.
TTCGGGAACGACCATCATTTCAAGCGCTCGCGCTGCGGCAATCACTTGTTGGCGTTGATTGCGCCTTGGTTGGTTATAGCTTTTTACGCTAAATGCGCCGACTTTTTTTAAGCGCTCAAGGTGGAATTTTGCATCCTCAAGGGAGTCGATATGGGAGGTGTAACCCGGTGCGTTGGCGCCATAAAGGATGGTGCCCGTAGAGAATATTCGTGGCCCGATAATCTTGCCTGCCTTTTGTTGCTCAGATGCGGCAAAGATTTCGGTGGTGTCATTGGATGGATCGTGGATACTCGTTACACCTAAAGAGAGGCCTGCGTAGAGCGTCCAATTTTGCTGCGGCACGATTTCATTATCGGCCTGTGGACCGTGGGCATGGGCATCAAAAAGTCCGGGCATGATTGATTTGCCTTTAATGTCGATCACCCGTGCATCCCGTGGAATAGCTGTGCTTGCATCCCCAACGGCGATGATGTGGTTGTCTTTGACTACGACAATACCGTTTTCAATGACTTGGTCATTTTCCATGGTGATCACTTTGCCGCCAACAAAGGCGATTGTTCCACGTGGAACCGCCGCGGATTCAGTAAAGCCCAACTGGGTGATCTTGGGTGCAGGTTTTTCGTTGGGCGGTAAATAGTGAGTATCGACGTTGGCTTGGTATAACTCAGGGCCCAGTGTCCAATACAGTTGATCGCTATCGCTGTTCCAGCTGATGCTCTCGCCAGCGCGAATGCTTAGCTGTGTCACAGGGAGGTTGCTGGCGTTAGGGCCGATTTCAACTGTTTCACCATGTTTGGCAAAGGGCGTCACCCACACTTTAAAGCGCTCGGCAAAGGCCAGTTGTTTGCCATCGGGCGAGATCCGAAACTCAGTAGCATGTTTACTGCGGTAATGAACGCGTTTATCAAAGCCTTCTAGGTTGATAGAAGCGAGCTGCGGCATATCGTCCTCAGCGCTGTCCATAAAGTAAACTCGATCTGCCGTCGCACCAAATTGTGCCTGATAGCCATCGCCGCAGATCCACTTGGTTTGCTTGGTGTTGATATCGACCTTGTACAACCCGAGGTTCTGGGACCACGTACGGGGAGTTAACGTGCCACCTTGAACTTTGCGATAAACCACAAGGTTCCCATCAGGGGAAAACGTCGGTTCAACATATTTCCCGGGTTCATTGGTCAGTGCTTTGGCTTTTCCTCCTCTCGCGCTGATCACCTGTACTGTACCTTGATTTTGGTCATGCCAAGTGGTGAAGACGATGTTTTTACCATCACGCGACCATTGGGGATAAAGTTCTCCAATATCGTTACCTAACTCGGTTAAGCGTGACATCTTGCCATCGGGAAGCGACTTTAACCAGATTTTACCCAATGCTTCGAAGGCAACTTTACTACCATCGGGGGAGACTTGTGCCATTCGCAGCATTTTTACATCGAATACATCTTTATCAATATCCTGTTTAAAGCGCACCGCAGGCTGCACCTCTAAGGTGGTTTTCACGGTAAAGGGAATATTGCTGAGGGTTTTGTTGGCAACGTTGAGGCGGTTAATTTTCCCCTTAGCCCAGAAGAAAATATCCTGATTATCTTGAGTCCATGCCATGGTGGGATAAACGCCATGGATGGCCCAAGTTTCCTGCATATCGCGATCTAACTCGCCATAGAGTTTTGTGGTGTCACCGGATTTGAGATCAAGCAAGTACAACGAGGATTGGAAATCATCCCGTTTAATGTAGGCTAATTTAGTGCCATCGGGGCTCGGTGTGGGGCGTATTGCGCCACCAGTCCCTTCGATTAGGATATCGATATTGCCGGTTTGGGTGTCGTAGCGTTTAATTTTGTAGATGCCATTTACGGAGTCTTTGGAGTAGTGAAAGGTTTTTCCTGGCGTATCATCCTGGCTGAAATAAATGTAGCGGCCATCGGGCGAATAGGCGGGCTCACCTAAGTCCTTTTCATCATTTGGGCGCTCAGTCAGTTTAACGCCTTCGCCGCCTGCAACATGATAAAGCCAGACTTCTCCAGCACCTAAGCTGCGACTGGCGGTAAAGTGTTTGCGGCCGACGATATACTGTGAGTCCGGGCTCCAAGCTGGGCTATTGAGCAACCGAAAGGTTTCGCTTGTCACTGTGCGAGGGTTGCTACCATCGGCATTCATTATCCAAATATTGTCACCGCCATCGGCATCCGAGGTAAAAGCAATGTACTTACCATCGGGGCTATATACCGGCTGCATTTGCCAAGCAATACCTTGGGCGAGTGGTTTGGCGTCACCGCCACTGACAGGGATCTGATAAATGTCACCGAGTAAATCAAACACTAAATATTTACCATCAGGGCTAGCACTCAGGTTCATCCATGTCCCTTGATTGACCGCGATATTGACGTTATTTAGCGGCGCACCGTTTGGCTGGTTGACCTCCCAACTCGGAGCGCTGGAGTTGGTGGCTTGTGCAGTCTGGGTGCTCAACCCGAGCATTAGGGCGATATAGAGAGGTGTTAGCGTAAATTTCAACATGTGACGTCCTGTTATCGTTGTTGTGGTCGCGAGTGGCCATAAAAGGCGTGAAATGAGTAAGGAATATGGGCTAGTTATCGCACAAATTTGCAGCAAGCAACACTTAAATACTGTTTCAATTGATGAATCACTTAACGAGAACTCGCTATAGGCTAAGCGGGATTGTTGGGGGGCATTCTCAGATGATTATGCAAAGTGGCGAGGGCTTTCGCGCCTAATAAGCTAAGCGATGCGTAAACGCTGTGTGGCTTAGCTTTAGGCGCGGCATTATCTGCAGATTTTGGTGTAGCCTTAAATTAAGGCCCTTAAGGCGAGCAGCTCATGCTAACTCTGTGGATTGAGTCGCTAAGATTGAGCTGCTCAGTGGTTGGTGTTTATGTTGTCGGGGGAAGTAGGTTGACCACATCCCCCTGATGGATCATCGCTCCTTGGATCACCTTACAGGTAACACCGCCGCGCCATTCGGGCGTGAGGGCGGCTTCCAGGTCGAGATGGCTGGCGGCCATTTTTTTGCAGGGATCAGTTTGCCCTGTGATCTCAAGCAGTAAATCACCAATTTGTAACTGCTTACCTACGGCGCTTGCATCAAAGATGAGGCCATCGATTAATAAGTTGGCTCTGCGGCTGGTCCAAGGCAGATCGGCATTGATACTTTGACAGGCTGTTTGCCATTGCTGCAGGGATAGTACTGTTACCTGACGCTTGCCAGGGCGTCCAAAAATATCGTTTTCAACACCACACAATTGAGTGACATTGGCACAAAGGACTTCATTCATTAGGCCGCCTTTAGCGGTTTTATAAGCAATCGCCAGTAATTTTGCCATCGTATGACATCCTTTGTTTTGGGGAGATTCTAGGGTTGATACGGCTTACAGGCCTTTTTTGATCAAATATTGATATGGCGTTTGTGAGGTATCACTGGCAATAAGTGTGTGGTCCATAAACTCGCAAAAGCTGGGAATATCCCGCGTCGTCGCCGGGTCGTCGGCGATGATCAATAACGTCTCGCCCGCAGCCATTTGTCTGACGGTTTTGCGCACCATCATCACAGGTTCTGGGCAGCGTAATCCAAGGGCATCTAGGGTGTGCTGTGCAGTTGAGAATGTGTCGTTCATACCACCTCTTGCGAACGTTCAAACAGAATTGGCTAATGTTACTCCAGTGATTTTGATAAACCAAGTGAAGGGGGGGAATTTGTGATGGAGGTAAGTGGCTTCGCTTATCAGCAATAACGTTCCACGTGGAACGTTATTGCTATCGAGCCGCATATTATCCCGATCTGGTGATTTCGATAAACCAGCGCATTAATGGGGCGTAAAAAAGCCGGAACAGGTTCCGGCTTCAAGGTTTACAGGTTAAACGCGTTCAAATACGGTCGCAATCCCTTGGCCTAAACCGATACACATGGTTGCCAAACCTAAGGTTGCATCTTTGTGTTCCATTAAGTTAATCAGTGTCGTCGAAATACGTGCGCCAGAACAACCCAGTGGGTGACCCAGTGCAATCGCGCCACCATTAAGGTTGATCTTGTCATCAACCACATCCAGCAGGCCTAAATCTTTCACACAAGGTAAAGACTGGGCAGCAAAAGCTTCGTTGAGTTCAATAACATCTAAGTCATTGATTGTGATGCCAGCGCGAGCCAGCGCTTTTTGGGTTGCAGGTACTGGACCATAACCCATAATTGCGGCATCACAACCGGCAACGGCCATTGAGCGAATGCGGGCGCGGATAGGTAAGCCTAAGGCGCGAGCCTTTGACTCTTCCATGATCAACATGGCAGAGGCGCCGTCAGACAAGGCTGATGAAGTCCCCGCAGTCACGGTGCCGTTTGCAGGGTCAAATACCGGACGCAGCGCCGCTAACGATTCCATGGTCGTTTCTGGGCGAATCACTTCGTCGTGCAGCACTTTGATGAGCGCGCCGTTAGCATCATGGCCTTCGATGCCATAGATTTCTTTGGCAAAGCGACCCTCAACGGTGGCAGCGTAAGCGCGTTGGTGTGAACGCACGGCAAAGGCATCCTGTTGCTCACGGGTAATGCCGTGGAGCTTGCCGAGCATTTCTGCGGTTAACCCCATCATACCTGAGGCTTTAGCAACGTTATTGGCTAAACCAGGGTGGAAATCCACACCGTGGTTCATCGGCACGTGGCCCATATGTTCAACACCGCCAATGATAAAGGTGTCGCCCATGCCGGTCATAATGGCACGTGCTGCTTGGTGGATGGCTTCCATTGACGAACCACATAAGCGGTTAACAGTCACTGCACCTGCTGTCTTCGGGATACCTGCCAGTAACGATGCGTTACGGGCAATGTTGAAGCCTTGTTCTAAGGTCTGTTGCACACAACCCCAAATCACGTCTTCAATGGTGTTGGGATCTAATTGCGGGTTACGCAGTAATAGACCTTTCATTAATTCGGCAGACAGTGTTTCTGCACGCACATTACGGAACACCCCAGCCTTAGAGCGGCCCATAGGAGTACGAATGCAATCTACGATAACAGCTTGTTTCATAATTAAATTCCTTTCCCGCTAATTAGGCTTGGTAGTAGCTACCGTTGTTGGCTGCAAGGGCACGCATGGCGTCGGTGACTTGATACAAACCACCTAAGTGAGCGTATTTGTCAGCTAAGGCCACAAAGTTGGCTACGCCCATGGTGTCTAAGTAACGGAACACACCACCACGGAATGGTGGGAAGCCTAAACCGTAGACTAAGCCCATATCCGCTTCGGCGGGTGATGCCACAATGCCTTCTTCTAAACAGCGCACGGTTTCGATAATCATTGGGATCATCGTGCGGGCGATGATGTCATCCGCATCGAACGCTTTTGGCTCACCAAAAGCGGCTTTTAGCAGTTCATAGCTGGTTGGGTCGACATCTTTCTTGGGCTTGCCGCGGCTATCCACAGAGTAAGCGTAGAAACCTTTACCATTCTTCTGGCCAAGGCGTTTGTTCTCGAACATTACGTCAATCGCATCTGCACCGGATTTGCCCATACGATCGGGGAAGCCTTCGGCCATGACGGCTTGGGCGTGGTGACCTGTATCTAGGCCGACAACGTCTAACAGATAAGCAGGGCCCATTGGCCAGCCGAATTGTTTTTCCATCACTTTATCGATAGCGGCAAAGTCACCCCCTTCGGCTAATAGGCCATTAAAGCCGGCAAAGTAAGGGAAGAGTACACGGTTAACAAAGAAGCCGGGGCAATCGTTAACAACGATTGGGGTTTTACCCATTTTGCTGGCGTAAGCAACAACTGATGCGATGGTTTCTTCTGAGCTGTGCTCGCCACGGATCACTTCAACCAATGGCATTTTATGCACTGGGTTGAAGAAGTGCATACCGCAGAAACGCTCAGGTTTCTTCATGCTCTTCGCGAGTAAGTTGATTGAAATCGTTGAAGTGTTAGAAGCGATGATGGCATCTTCACTCACATATTGCTCAACTTCCGCCAGCACTTGTGCCTTCACTTTTGGATGCTCAACCACAGCTTCGACCACCACGTCGGCGTGTTTCACTGGGGCATAGTCTAAGGCTGGGGTGATGTTGTTCAGTACTTTTGCCATTTTTTCTGGTGTAGAGCGGCCACGGGCCACTTGCGCGGCTAGCAGTTTAGCGGCTTCACCTAAACCTAAATCCAATGCTGGCTGGGCGATATCCTTCATCACAATCGGTGTGCCTTTGCTGGCGCTTTGGTAAGCGATGCCACCGCCCATGATACCAGCACCTAATACGGCGGCGCTCTTCACTTCTTTGGCCAGTTTGCCTGCTTTCTTGGCTTTGCCTTTAACGAATTGATCATTAAGAAAGATACCGATAAGCGCTTTGGCCACATCCGTTTTCGCTAACTTGATGAAAGCTTGATGCTCAATTTGCAATGCGTCGCTGCGGCCTTTGGTTGCAGCTTGCTCAACCACGTTTACCGCGGCCATTGGTGCTGGGTAATGCTTGCCCGCAACAGAGAAGACCATGCCTTTAGCGGTCGTAAATGACATCATGGCTTCGAGTTTCGGCAGTGTCAGTGGCGACAATTTGCGTTGGCGACGCGCTTGCCAATCAAGCTTTTCTGCTACTGCATCTTTGAGCATTTGAATGGCTGCGGCCTCTAAAGCTTCTGGCGCGACCACGGCGTCAACGGCGCCGACCTTTAATGCATCTTCAGCGCGCTGCTCATTACCTGTGGTGATCCACTCAAGAGCGTTGTCGGCGCCTATGACGCGAGGTAAACGCACAGTGCCACCAAACCCCGGGATAATGCCCAGTTTAGTTTCTGGTAAGCCGATTTTGGCCGTAGTGTCAGCAATGCGGAAATCCGTTGCTAAAATGGTTTCACAACCGCCACCTAAGGCAAAACCTTTAATGGCAGAAGCGGTTGGGAAGGGTAAATCTTCGAGTTTGTTGAATACGGCGTTGGCCTGTTCAACCCAAGAGAGCAGTACTGCATCATCCTGTGCGAATAAGCCTAAAAATTCAGTAATGTCAGCGCCGACGATAAAGGTATCTTTACCCGAGGTGAGCACTAATGCCTGAATGTTTGTTTGTTGTTTGATGCTGTCTAAGGCGGCATCGAGTGAGGCGAGTGTTTCTCTGTCGAATTTGTTCACCGAACCGGGTGCGTTAAAGCACAGCTTGGCAATATTATCCTCGAGTAACTCAACCGTAATTGTAGGACTTTGGTAGATCATTGCTTGCTTCCTTTTGGCTTAAAAGTGATACCCACCATTATCTTTTGGTGTTAGTACGACTCTCTATCTCACAGCAGCTTCGGCCATCATTTGACCAGTTGTGTGCCAGTGTGCTTCGAAATTCGATAAATTACAACACCCAATTTAAACGACTGTTTAATTTTATTTCACACCGAAGGTTTTGGGTTTTGTGATTTGGCGCACGCAGCGGGTTGAGGCGGTAGAGCCGGGATTAAACGCTGACCTTGCATCCTGTTGATTAAGCCGTTTTTGGGGGAACTTGTAATATTGCTGGTGTGGTGCTTGAGTTGTTTGCAGAGAATGCTTGAGTTGTTTGTAAAGAAAAAATACGCGGTTGTTTTACGCTGGCTTTGCTATTCCTATCGGGCGGGGTTTACCGTAATTTAGTCGCTATCATTTAAGTTAGGATATGACCTATGGATCTCTTGGCTCATTATTATCATGCCCATATCGCCGAGCTAAATCGGCGAGTGGCAGAGGCGGTATCCCGTGAAGCGTTGTCTGGTTTAGTGATCCATTCGGGGCAGCCCCAGCGGATGTTTTTAGATGACATTGATTATCCCTTTAAAGTTAACCCGCATTTTAAAGCGTGGCTGCCGCTGCTCGATAATCCCCATTGTTGGTTAGTGGTCAACGGCCATGACAAACCGCAGCTGATTTTTTATCGTCCGGTGGATTTTTGGCATAAGGTTGCCGATATCCCCGAGGTATTTTGGACCGAGCACGTTGAGATCAAGCTGCTTACTGAGGCCACCGAGGTTGCAAGCTTGCTACCTCGGGATCTGGCAAATTGGGCCTATGTGGGTGAGCACTTAGCGCTGGCGGAGGCTTTAGGGTTTACCAAGTGTAATCCCGAGGCTGTAATGAATTATTTGCATTTCCATCGTACCACCAAGACCGAATATGAGCTCGAATGTCTGCGCCGCGCCAACCAAATCGCGGTGCGCGGCCATTTGGCGGCTAAAAATGCATTTTATAATGGCGCGAGTGAGTTTGAGATCCAACTGCAATATTTAGACGCTGTGGGTCAGGGCGAGAATGAGGTTCCTTATGGCAATATCATTGCCCTTAATCAACATGCTGCCATTTTGCACTATACCGCTCTTGAGCATCAAAATCCGGCGCGGCGGCTGTCATTGTTAATCGACGCGGGGGCCAGTTACTTTGGCTATGCTGCCGATATCACTCGCACTTATGCCTTTGAGAAGAATCCTTTTGATGAGTTGATTGGGGCGCTGGATAGGGCACAGCTTGAGCTTATTGCGATGATGCGCCCTGGCGTACGTTACCTCGATTTACATATGGCGGCCCACCAAAAAATTGCTCAGCTGTTATTGGATTTTGGCTTAGCCACGGGGGATGCCCAGGGGCTGGTGGAGCAAGGGATCACCCGCGCTTTCTTCCCCCACGGGCTTGGTCATATGTTAGGCTTGCAGGTACATGATGTGGGAGGGTTTTCTTGTGATGATCGTGGCACAGTGCTCGCGCCACCCGCGGCGCATCCATTTTTGCGCTGCACGCGTACGTTAGCGCCCAATCAAGTGCTGACGATGGAACCGGGCTTGTATATCATCGACAGTTTGCTTAAGGCGTTACAACAAGACTCTCGTGGTCATCAAATTGCATGGGATACTGTTGCTAAACTAAGGCCCTTTGGCGGCGTGCGCATTGAAGATAATGTGATAGTGCATTCGGCTCGTAATGAAAACATGACCCGCGAACAGGGCTTGGCTTGAATCAACGAGAGCTGAGGTTCGTGAGAGTTTGAGGTTGGGCGCTGAGTGCCGAGCCTGATGGCAGTGCAGTGTGATTTAACCCATGTTTGAATTAGCAGAGGTTAGCGCAAAAAATTATTTGGTATTTAACCTGAGATGTCGTTGTGATTGAAAGTTATCCTATTCCCGCAGAGGATGTGGTTGTTGAAGAGGAGATAAAGCATAGCCGCTTTATCTCGGTGCTCTTTCATTGTGAAAGCGCCGATAAGCTTAAGTCGGTATTGGCGCAGATAAAACAGGATTATCCCGGTGCGAGCCATTACTGCTATGCGTTTGTGGCGGGCGCGCCCCATGAGGGCGTCGCGATGGGCTCAAGCGATGATGGCGAGCCTGCGGGGAGCGCCGGCCGGCCGCTGTTGGCATTATTGCAGGGCGCAGCGATGGGTGAGATTGGGGCGATTGTCATTCGTTACTACGGCGGCACCAAACTCGGCGTTGGCGGCTTAGTGCGGGCCTACACCTCAGGGGTAAGGCAAGGGCTGGGACAGCTTGTCACTCAGGTTAAGCAATTACGCTATCCGGCGCGATTGGCATGTGATTACGCTCAGCTTAAGGATGTCGAGCATTTCCTGAAGCAGGTGGATGCCGTGATCACCGATAAGCAATTTGCGGATGTGGTTGCAATTTCGTTTGAGATCCCCAAGGCGCAGCAGCCCATACTGAGCCAATTACTGACGTCTTTTAGCCAAGGCCGCTTAAGCGCCGACTTTCAACTGTGATGCCTGCCTAAACTGTGCCAAAATATGCTGAATGCTGAAAAATTTCTTTACAGCAATGGAATCAATTGAACTCGCTGAATGCAATATAAAACCATCATACGCATCATAGGCCTGCTTATTGGCTTATTTTCTATCACTATGCTGCCACCCGCCTTGATTGCCATTTGGTATAACGATGGTGGCGGTACGGCGTTTCTTCAGGCGTTTTTTGTCAGTTTATTGATAGGCTTTTGCCTGTGGTACCCCCACCGTCGTTGCAAGGAAGAATTGCGCACCCGTGAAGGCTTTTTGATTGTCGTGCTATTTTGGACGGTGCTGGGGTCTATCGGTGCCTTACCTTTTATCTTTTCTTCGCAGCCGAGTTTAAGTTGGACCGATAGCTTTTTTGAGTCTTTTTCGGCGCTGACCACCACCGGTGCCACTGTTATCGTCGGGCTCGATTCCCTACCGAAAGCGATTTTATTCTATCGGCATTTATTGCAATGGCTTGGGGGGATGGGGATTATTGTGCTGGCGGTGGCCATTTTGCCGGTACTGGGGATTGGTGGAATGCAGCTCTATCGGGCTGAAATCCCGGGGCCGGTGAAGGACAGTAAGATGACCCCGAGGATAGCCGAAACGGCAAAAGCCTTGTGGTATATCTATCTGTTATTAACCATCGCTTGCGCAGGGGCCTATTGGTTTGCCGGAATGAGTGTATTTGATGCGGTATGCCATTCCTTCTCGACGATCGCCATCGGTGGATTTTCGACCCACGATGCCAGTATGGGGTATTTTGATAGCCCTGCCATCAATTTGATTTGTGTGTTCTTTTTAATTGTTTCGGCGATTAACTTTAGCGTGCATTTTGCGGCATTTTCGCGCCGAGGGATTAACGTTAAAGTCTATTTTAGAGACGCCGAATTTAAGGCGTTGGTAGCCATTCAACTGATCCTGACAGCGATTTGCTTTTTCACGCTGTATTACCATTCGGATATTTACGCGACGCCAGAGGAGACGCTCGACCACGCGCTATTTCAAGCGGTGTCGATTGCCACGACCGCAGGTTTTGGTACCGACAGTTTCCACATGTGGCCATTGTTTTTGCCTATGTTGTTGATATTTGCTAGTTTTATCGGCGGTTGCGGCGGCTCAACGGCCGGCGGAATTAAAGTCATTAGGGTGATTTTATTGCTATTGCAGGGATCGCGTGAGCTTAAGCGCTTAGTGCATCCACGGGCGATGTTTTCGATTCGAATTGGTTCACAAGCCTTACCCGATCGCGTGGTGGATGCGGTTTGGGGCTTTTTTTCGGCCTACGCCTTGGTGTTTGTGATATGCATGCTGCTATTGATGGCAATGGGGCTAGATGATATTACCGCATTTAGTGCGACGGCGGCCTGTATTAATAACCTTGGCCCGGGGTTGGGCGAGGTGGCCAGCAACTATGCCAGTATTGGTGATGGCGCTAAGTGGGTGCTGGTGGTCGCTATGTTATTTGGCCGCTTGGAAATCTTCACGTTATTAATTTTATTCACCCCCACCTTCTGGAGAACCTAAGGGTTACCCCACAAAGTGAGTGCGCTTGTGGTTGCCTAAGGTTTTGTGGGCTGGTGTTACCTCGTTTGGTATTGTCAACGCCTGCTAAACCTTGAGTCGGAGGGGGAGTATTCCCCCTTTTTTATTTGGGATCGATGGGATAAAGGATAAAGCGCGATACCCACACCGGGCTGCGCACGCTGAGTGAAGCGCCGCCGTTAAGCGCTGCAGTAGCGGCTATGCAAAATCGAGATCACTTGGCTGACTTGGTCATTTTTAAGCTTGTAGTAAACAACCTGAGAGCTCTTACGGGTGTCGACAAGATCCTCTGCGCGCAGCACCGCTAAATGCTGAGAGAGTGCCGATTGACTGAGCGGTACAGTGGCATTGAGTTCAGACACGCTTAACTCATTATCAAGCAATAAACATAAAATCATTAGGCGATAAGGATTCGCTATGGCTTTTAGCCACTTAGCGGCACTTTCCGCATTAGTTACCATTGCATCTACATCTATTTCTTTTTGCATAAGGTCACTCTCTTTATCGCATTTTGAATTAGGCAACGCTAATTGAGCATATTGGTTGCCGTCATCATACTGCTCAATAATTCAGATCTCAATTTTTGGGTGGCAGAATATGAGATAGCGCTGATTTGTGATCCTATTAGATGATTTATTTATAAAAAGTGGCCACAATGGCCCATCACCAAAGTGGAGTTGGAACCCCTATGACCCGTGTGCTTGTACTTTATTTTACCCGTGGCGGCCATACTGCCAAGATTGCAGGCGCGATTGCCGAGCAACTGCTTAGCCGCGGCGCGCAGGTTGATGTGGTGGATATCAATAGCCCTGCGGCGAGTCAGATTCGTTGGGATGACTATCAGTTAGTTGCGCTGGGCGCCTGTGTCCTTTACGGCACCTACGACAAGAGCGTGTTTAAGTTTATCGCTGAGCATCGCGATGCGCTCAGTGCTCGCCCAAACAGTTTCTTTTGTGTGAATGTGGTGGCGAGAAATCCCGAGAAGCGTATTCCTGAAAACAATAAGTATCTGCAAAAATTTATTGCCTTATCCCCTTGGACGCCCGCCGATTTAAAGATTATTGCCGGTAAAGTGGATTATCCCTCATGGCCTTGGTATGACAGATGGATGATCCAATTGATTATGAAGATAACCAAGGGCCCAACCGATCCGAAAACGGTAATTGATTACACCGATTGGCAGGATGTTAAAGATTACGCCGACCATTTGCTGAGCTTGATTAAACCCTAGCGCCTTGTTAATCCGCCTCAATTCTGCCCTAGAGAGCCGGCGTGATGGGGTGAGGCGGTTATGCAGCACCCTTGATATGGTTCGCGTCCTGTTGCGCTCCTTACTTCGCACTCGCATTATCAGGCGCCATCTGTGCTTGAGGGCTCTTACTTGAGTGGCTTCCTTGGGCATTTGCCTTTGGCTCGCTAAAGCTTGCGCGGGTTAGTACTTCCAGAAACTGGGGTGAAATAATACCGCGACAGTTAGGATCTCCAATCTTCCCAGCAGCATACCAAAGGCTAATGCCCACTTGGCGACGTCGGGTAAGGTAGAAAAATTGCCAACAGGGCCAATAATGGGCCCTAAGCCGGGGCCGACGTTACCGACGGCGGTGATCGCCCCCGTCAAGCTGGTGGTAGGGTCCAATCCGGTTAAAACGAGGATGATGCTTAAGACCACAATGGCCATCATATACAACAACATGAAGGTAATGAGCGATCTTACAATATCTTCATTAATCAGCCTGTTATTGTAGCGCTCCCTAAAAAGACCATTGGGGTGACACTGCTGGCGTAATTGCTCACGCATAATTGCCCCGGCGATTTGAAAGCGGAAGATCTTGATACCACCCGATGTCGAGCCAGAGCAGCTTCCCACCAGCATTAAAAACAAAAACACAATATACGAAAATTGTCCCCAAGTGCCATAATCGGTTAAGCCGTAGCCGGTGGTGGTCACCACCGACACAACGTTAAAGGTGGAGAGCCTTAGCGCATCAAGCAGGCTGTGCTCGCTGGTTTGCCATAGCCATATTCCCAATACGCCAGAAACAAAGGCTAGAAAAACCAAAAAGCCTTTGACCTGAGCATCGTTCCAGATAGTGACATCCCGTTGCACAATCATATGGACAAACATCAGTAACGGCAGGCCGCCTGCGATCATAAATACGGTGCCCACCCAATGTGATGCGTTCGAAAACGCCGACATGGAACTATCAGAGGTCGAATACCCCCCCGTTGAGAGGGTCGTCATGGCGTGGTTGATTGCCTGAAACCAGGTCATCCCAGCCAGATAATAGGCAAGGGTACAGGCGAGCGTCAGCGCGATATAGATATAAAATAAGTGCTTGGCCATGCTTTGAGTGCGTGGCACGGCTTTGTCGCCCCAATCGGAGGATTCGGTGCGAAACAGCCGCATCCCACCGACGTTTAAGAAGGGCAAAATGGCCACTGCCATCACGATAAAGCCTATTCCGCCTAGCCACTGTAACAGGGAGCGCCAGATCAAAATACTGTGATCCATGGTATCTAGGCCGGTGAGCACAGTGGAGCCTGTGGTGGTGATCCCCGACATGGTTTCAAAGAAGGCATCGGTGTAGCCAATCCCTTGATAGAGGGTAAAGGGCATGGCCGCGAATAAACTTACAATGAGCCATGTCAGGCTGGTGAGCAAAAACATGTCACGAACTTTGAGGTTGATATCTTTGTTATGCCCTTTATGGACACAGAGGCTGGCGGTCAGTCCGGTGGCAAAGGCAGATATCATAAATGCCCCGACAGTCTCTTCACCGTTTACGGCCGCGACCAAGAGTGGTGCAAGCATAAAAACGGTGAGCATCGACAGGAACAACCCTAAAATAAACAAGAGTGCTCTAAAGTTCAGCATGGTCCCACTCATCGGAGTGATTAGAAGAAGAAGGCGCTGGGTTGGAAGAGTTTTTCGACTTCGCCAACGAATTTTTTATTTACGAGGAACAATATTACATGATCGCCTTGTTCTATAACAGTTTTATCATGAGCCATTAACACTTCTTCATTGCGAACGATGGCACCTATGGTGGTGCCGGGCGGGAGTTTAATCGTACCAATCGCTTTACCTACCACTTTTGACGTGCTGGAGTCACCATGGGCGATCGCCTCAATTGCTTCCGCAGCGCCACGTCGCAGCGAGTAGACGTTACAGATGTCCCCTTGGCGGATATGGGTCAACAGGGCTGAAATGGTCGCTTGTTGTGGGGAAATGGCGATATCGATGTTGGCTTCTTGCACTATGTCCACATAGGCTTCGCGCTGGATTAACACCATCACCTTTTTGGCGCCCATACGTTTAGCGAGCAGTGCCGACATAATGTTGGCTTCGTCATCGTTAGTTACGGCAATAAACACATCGGTTTGGTCGATATGCTCTTCTTGCAGCAATTCTTGATCCGAGGCATCACCACAAAATACCGTGGTATTTTCAAGTTGTTCAGACAGGGCTTCTGCCCGCTCTAATCGATGCTCAATCAGTTTGACGGAATGGCTGCGCTCCAAGCGCTTGGCAAGCCCTAAGCCAATATTCCCACCGCCAGCGATCATAATATTGCGGTAGGAGTTATCGAGCTTTTGCATTTCACTCATCACGGCGCGAATGTGCCGACTGTCAGCGACGAAAAATACCTCGTCATCGGCTTCGATAATGGTCGTGCCGCGGGGCATAATCGCGCGACCTTGGCGGAAAATGGCCGCGACCCGGGTATCGATATTGGGCATATGTTCCCGCAGCGCTGCCAAGGCATTCCCCACCAGAGGCCCACCATAATAAGCGCGCACCGCGACCAAGCTTAAACGGCCTTCAGCAAACTCGAGCACTTGCAGCGCGCCCGGATATTCGACAAGTCGGTGAATGTAAGCGGTCACTAACTGTTCGGGTGCGATCAGCTCATCGATGACAAAACCGCCGCGGGGGCGACCATCACTGCTTTTGGTTTCGCTGTCGATAAACAGTCGATCGCGCATGGCAAGATAGGGTTCAGAGCGAATTCGAGCGATTTTCGTGGGGGTGCCGAACAGGCTGTAAGCTATTTGGCAGGCGGCCATGTTACATTCATCGCTGTTGGTGACGGCGATTAACATATCAGCATCTTCTGCACCCGCTTCTTTGAGCACATCGGGGTGGGCACCGTGGCCTGCCACCACGCGAAGATCATATTTATCCTGCAGGGCGCGCAGCGTGGCTTTATCGCTATCGACTATGGTGATGTCATTGTTTTCACCAACCAAATTCTCAGCCAAGGTTCCGCCAACTTGACCTGCGCCTAATATGATAATTTTCATGGCCTTGCTTACTTCCTAGTCGGTCATTTTTATTAAACGGGCATAATAAAACCCATCCATGTTGTTCTGTCCCGGCGTGATTTGCCAACCAATATCCGCTGGAGACGATTGCTGGGCGAGCGTATCCAACTTGGCATTGGGCGTTCTGGCTAAAAAGGCGTTGATCTGGTCGCGGTTTTCCTGCGGCAAAATCGAGCAGGTGGCATAAAGCAGCGTGCCTCCGGGTTTTAACCACTGCCAGCAATGATCTAAGATCTGTCGCTGTAGTGCGGCGAGTTCATCGATATCATGATTTTTGCGTAGCCATTTAATATCAGGATGGCGGCGGATCACTCCTGTTGCCGAGCAGGGTGCATCGAGTAGGATGCGATCAAATTGCTCGCCGTGCCACCATGTCTCAATATTGGCGGCATCGCCATGAATAAGCTCGGCGTTTAATGACAATCTGTCAAGATTTTGTTGGACTCGCTCGAGTCTTTTTGCATCAAAATCAACGGCAACTAACCTTATGCTGGGTTCTAATTCGAGCAGGTGACAGCTTTTTCCACCGGGAGCGGCGCAGGCATCGAGCACTAATTCATTGGCTTGAGGGTTTAACAGTGTCGCTGCCCATTGGGCGGCACCATCCTGCACGGAGGCTGCCCCTTCAAGAAACCGCGGTAGGGTCGCCACATCTTTGGGGTGATCGAGCAAAATGGCGTCGGCACTTGGGCCTGCATGGGCTTCAATACCGGCAGCTTCCAAGGCGCTGAGGTAGTCTGCACGACTCTGAGCGCGGCGGTTGTTGCGTAGCCACATCGGCGGGCGCTCATGGCTTTGAGTAATAATATGTTGCCAATTTTCGGGATAGGCGGTTTTTAAGCGCTTAATTAACCATGCTGGCGTGTTGTAGCTAAGGGTTTCGGTATCGGTACTTAATGGGGTTTGTTGGCGCTGAATGTTGCGTAGTACGCCATTGACAACCTTCACCATGCCTTCAAATTTAAGTTGGCGACAAGCTTCGGCGGTTTCAGAGATGGCGGCATGGCTTGGAATGCGAGTGAAATACAGTTGATAACAGCCGACAATCAATAGCTGGTGGATCATGCGTTGCTTGCCCTTGAAGGGTTTAGCAAGACAGTCACTGACCCGTTTTTCGAGCTGGGGTAGGGTGCGCATGACGCCATAGCAAAGCTCCGCCAATAAGGCTTTATCTTTGGCGTTGGCGAGGCATTTTTGTTGCTCAGGCAGGGCGACCGAGAGGGACACGCCCTTTTCTAATACATCAAAGAGGGTTTTGGCTGCCAAGGCACGCAGGTTCATCATGATTGTTCCTCGCAATTTAAGCGAGTGTTAGGGGTAAACCATTCGGCGCGCGCATTTAAAATATCGGCGACATTCAGTGGTTTTTTTCCGGGCAGTTGCAGGCTGAGCAATGTGATAACGCCTTCTCCTGTAGCGACCTCGATGCCCTTTTTCGTGGCGCTGATGATCGTACCTGGCGCAGCGTTGCTGGTGGTTGGGCTCAGTGTCGCCTGCCACACTTTGATGGTATGGCCTTGGTGCTCAAAGTAGCTCATCGGCCAAGGATTAAAGGCGCGCACTTCTTGCCAGAGTTGTTGGGCGGATTTACGCCAGTCAAGTTTGGCTTCTTCTTTGCTGAGTTTTTCAGCGTAGTTGGCCAATGTTTCATCTTGCTTTTCGGCCGTTAAGGCGCCAGTTGCGAGCCCCTCTAGGGCTTGTAAGAGTGCGGCAGGCCCTTGCTCGGCTAACTTTTCATACAGGCTTGCTGATGTGTCATCGTCTTCAATCGGAAGATGGGTTTTTAGCAGCATGTCGCCAGTGTCGAGGCCGACATCCATCTGCATAATGGTGACACCTGTTTCTTTATCACCCGCCCAAAGCGCGCGTTGGATCGGCGCGGCGCCGCGCCAGCGTGGCAGAATAGAACCGTGCACATTAATACAGCCTAAGCGCGGCGTGTCGAGGACCACTTTGGGCAGGATGAGGCCATAGGCAACCACGACCATAATGTCGGCGTTGAGTGCGGCAAGCTCCTGCTGCGCGGGTTCTTTACGCAATGAACTTGGTTGATAAACCGGAATGTTATGGGCTAGTGCGAGCGCTTTGACCGGGCTGGCACACAGCTTTTTGCCGCGACCTGCTGGTCTGTCGGGTTGGGTGTAAACGCCAATCACATTGTGGGCGGAATCAATCAGCGCCTGTAAATGGCGGGCGGCAAAATCCGGCGTACCGGCAAAGATGATATTGAGTGGTTTCAAAGCTGATCCTATGCGTCTTTGGCGTCCAATCGGGCCGCTTTTTCAAGTTTCTGTTTGATGCGTTGGCGTTTTAATGGAGACAGATAATCGACAAATAATTTGCCTTTCAGGTGATCCATTTCGTGTTGGATACAAATGGCAAACAGTCCATCCGCCTCCACGATAAATTCGTTGCCGTGTCTGTCTAACGCTTTGACGGTAACGTGTTCGGCACGGTCAACTTTGGCATAAATGCCGGGCACCGAGAGGCAGCCTTCTTCATTACAAAAATCCCCGCTGCTGGCGATAATTTCAGGATTGATAAAGACATTAGGACGTTCGACACTATCTTGCAAATCCATAATGATCAGCTGTTTATGGTAGTCCACCTGGGTGGCTGCTAGGCCGATCCCTTTTTGTTGATACATGGTGTCGAACATATCATCAATCTGAGTTTGTAACTGCGCGGTAAACTCTGTGACGGGCGTGGCTTGGGTTCGCAATCTTTCATCGGGAAAGCGTAAAACGGTTAATAGTGCCATACTTAAACTCTTAACAAGTCTGTCAAATCTCCGCCAGTTAGTTATACTGACAGAAGCTAATGGGTTAATTTTAATCTTTAGTGCCAATCAATAACAGTAAAAGCTCGACTTTAGAGCCAAACAACATGGACCGCACCATGAAACGGTTAATTTTACTCGCGTTAATGACATTTAATTGCACCTTGGTTTGTGCTGACACCCTGACACTTAAAGCAGGATATCCTGAGTCATATGTGGTGAAAAAGGGCGATACACTTTGGGATATTTCGGCCACCTTTTTAAGCGATCCATGGAAGTGGCCGAGTCTGTGGAATGTGAACCCTCAGATTGCCAATCCTCATTTAATTTATCCGGGCGACCAACTGACACTGGTGTTTATTGATGGCCAGCCGCGATTGCAGATCAACGGTGTTGCTGCGCAGGGGAAGGCCCGGGTAAGAAAGAGCCCTGAAGGGCGCATTATCGCCAAAAATAATGCCGTGCCTGTGGTTGATTTAGCGCTGATTGAAAATTATTTAACCCAGCATCGTGTAGTCGATTCCCTCTGGCTGGCCGAGCAACCAATGGTGCTCGCGGGTGAGAGCCCATCCCGCCATCATGTTGTGGGGGATATTATTTATATTGATGCCCAATTACCGCTGAATCAAAAATACGGTATTTATGAGCGTGGTCGAGAGTTTTTTAACAAAGAGACTGCTGAGCCCTTGGGGCAGGAAGCGATTTTGGCTGCTACAGGCCAAGTGATTGACTCTGGCAAGGTTTCCAAGGTCCGCTTGCTGAGTAATTTCCGGGAAACTAAGGCGGGTTTCAAGTTATTACCCTTGGAAGACGATTCGCTGATGTCAGCGTACTTTATGCCCAAAGCGGCGCAGTTAACCACTCCCGCAGCCGTGTTGGCTATCGAATCGATGCAGCGTGAGGCGGGCAAGTTGAACGTTGTTTATATCGATAAAGGCACTCAAGATGGTGTCGAGCCGGGGGCTGTGTTTTCTATTTACCGTGATGGCGAGGTTATCGTCATTGATAACAAAGGGTTGCCTGTGCCTGCGACCGAGCGCACCGCCTATGATAATTTGATGGCCTTAGTTTCATCGGACCGTGCGGTACAAATGCCGGATGTCTACCATGGCCAGTTATTGGTGTTTAAAGTGTTTGATAAGGCAAGTTTTGGACTCATCTTATCGACTGAGCGCCCTGTGCGAGTCGATGATAAGCTGGTTGCTCCTGAATCATTAGTATTGCGAGGTCAATAATTTCTGATTATTTGGTCGATTGGTTAATTGTTAGTGCTGTATCTGGGTTAGGACCCGCTCGGATCCAACAATTGTTAAAACACATGGATGTGGATGATCTTAGGCAAAGGTTAGAGCATGAAAGGCAGGCGCTACCTTTGTCAAATCAACTACTTCAGAGCCTTTGTATTGACTATGAAAAGGTCGATGCTGCGCTTGCTTGGCAGCAGCAATCGGCATCTCATCATCTTATTTGTTTCTCCGATCCCCTCTACCCGCCGCTATTAAAGCAACTGTCTGATCCGCCTCCGTTGTTATTTGCTAAGGGGTGTGTAGAGGCTTTAGCCTTACCTTCGCTTGCGATTGTGGGGAGTCGCAATGCGTCACCTGGCGGCTTGCAGGTGGCCTATCAATTGGCGACAGACATTTCAGCTCTTGGTTTGAGTGTTTGTAGTGGCATGGCAATGGGTATCGATGGTGCGGCACATAAAGCCTGTGTCGATCATCAGCGCAGCACTGTTGCCGTGCTAGGCACCGGCATTGATATCGTCTATCCTCGCCGGCATCGACAGCTTTATGAGAATATTCAGCAGCAAGGTTGTATACTCAGCGAGTTTTGGCCTGATATGGGGCCATTTGCCGGTAATTTTCCCAAACGTAATCGTATTATTAGCGGTGTTGCGTTGGGGACATTGGTGGTCGAGGCATCGCGCCAAAGTGGCTCGCTTATCACCGCAAGGCTTGCAATGGAGCAGGGGCGAGAGGTGTTTGCGGTGCCGGGGTCGATCCTTGGCGGTTATCATCAAGGTTGTCATGATTTATTGCGCGATGGGGCAAAACTGGTGGAAACTGCCGCCGATATCGTTGAAGAACTCGGCAGTTTAACGGCTTTCTACCTTGAAGAGTTGCACTCAAGTCACCATATACAAGATGACGAGATTTGCGATTTGCCATTTGTGTCGCTGTTAGCTAGTGTAGGTTATGAAGCGACAACAATTGATGCGATAGTCGAACATAGTGGAAAAACGATAGATCTGGTGTTAGAACAAATGCTTGAACTTGAGTTGCAAGGTTGGGTTATTGCAGTACCCGGTGGTTACGTCAGAGTAAAGAGGAGCTAGCCATGTTTGATATCCTCATGTATCTATTTGAGAACTATGTTCACAGTGACGTTGAACTCTTAGTGGATGAAGACGAGTTAACCAAGGAACTCACTCGGGCTGGTTTTCACCAGTCGGAGATTTTAAAAGCGTTAACTTGGTTGGAGCGGCTTGCAGAATTGCAAGAAGGTGATACGCCTTACCTGTGCAACCACGATCAACATTCGTTTCGGATTTACACCAAAGACGAGATGGAAAAGTTGGATGTGGAATGCCGGGGGTTCCTGCTGTTTTTAGAGCAAGTGAAAGTGCTCAATGTGGAAACTCGGGAAATGGTGATCGATAGAGTCATGGAAATCGATGAGCCATCTTTGATCCTTGAAGATCTTAAATGGGTTATTTTAATGGTGTTGTTTAATGCGCCTGGCCATGAATCCGCTTATGAGCAAATGGAAGATTTGATTTTTGAGCAGCCCGAAGGCCGCCTGCATTCCTAATTGATGCAGCGTTATAAAGAATGAGAGAAAGGAGGCTAAGTCCTCCTTTTTTGCTGTCATCAAGGAGTGATTTGTGTGGCTATGATAAGAGTGCGGAGCGCTCACGCTGATGACTGGGGTAAATGATGTCTAAAATTGATGAGCAATTATTTAGTGCCCATGAGCACGCATTAGAAAAAGAATACGAGCTCTGCCCTGTGTGTGGCTGTGAGCTTGCGGTTAAGCACAGTAAACACGGCAGTTTTATTGGTTGTAATAATTATCCTCACTGTGATTACACTCGGCCGCTAGTGCAACACGAATCGATTGAAACTCAGGTGATCCAAGGCTCCGTTTGCCCTGAGTGTGGTCATGAGTTGGCGGTAAAGTCGGGGCGTTTTGGGATTTTTATCGGTTGTACTCAGTATCCCGCTTGCACCCATATTGAAAAACCGGATCAACGGGCGGATAAGCCCGCGATCCCTTGCCCTGTATGTATTGCGGGTAAGCTTGAACACAGAACCAGTCGCTTTGGTAAGGCTTTTTATGCTTGCAGCGCTTATCCAAAATGCAAATTTATTGTCAATTATCCTCCAGTCGCTGAAACCTGCCCCAGTTGTGGTTTTGGGATATTAGTCGAGCGCAAAGGGGCGGCGGGAATGCGCTTAGAGTGCCCACAAAAAAACTGTAAATACAAAAGGCCGCTTTAGGTTATTTGTGTGATCTATCTCTTAATATTTGGTTGCAGACGCGCCCATGAGTATAATTCTCCCGGCCAGCAATGGCTGGCCAATCGTTGCCGTGATTTTAAAGCTTGCTTGATAATTCCTCTTTATATAAAAGGTGCTCTAAAAAATGCTTAAGCTGCAGCCATCTGATATAAAACAAATTATTCTTGAAGGTGGTGTTATCGCTTATCCCACCGAGGCCGTTTATGGCTTAGGTTGTGACCCTGATAATGACGCTGCCATCCAAAAATTACTCGCCGTGAAACAACGTCCTTGGCAAAAAGGGCTTATCTTGGTGGCCAGCGAGTTTTCGCAGTTATCAGCTTATGTTGATGAATCACAGTTGACCGGTGAGCAGCTCGAATTGGCCTTCTCTAAATGGCCAGGGCCTTTTACCTTTGTCATGCCGATTAAACCGCAGGTCTCGCGTTATTTATGCGGTGAGTTTGATTCTATCGCTGTACGCGTTTCCGCCCATGAAGGGGTGCGGGCTTTATGTCAAGCTTTGGGTAAGCCGCTGGTCTCGACCAGTGCCAATTTAGCCGGCGAAGAGCCTGCGCTCAGCGGTGATGAAATCCTCAATACCTTTGAAGGTAAAATCGATGCGTTAGTGATAGGCCAATTAGGTGAGCAGCGCCAACCCTCCACGATTATTGATGCCCGCAGTGGCAAGATTTTGCGCAATGGACAGTAACAATTAATAAAAATAAGGATAACGGCAGATGAGCGTGCCAGATGCGACAGTGGTAAAAGCATTTTTACTCGATCTTCAACAGCGAATTTGTGCGGGTCTTGAGCGGTTGGATGGCCAAGCAAGCTTTGCTGCTGATTCATGGACGCGCGCCGAGGGCGGTGGTGGTACCAGTCGTGTTTTAACCCAAGGTGCCGTATTTGAGCAAGCTGGGGTAAACTTTTCCCATGTGACGGGGGCGGCGATGCCCGCATCGGCGACGGCGCATAGGCCTGAGTTGGCGGGGCGCAGTTTTGAGGCGATGGGGGTTTCGTTAGTGATCCACCCTAAAAATCCTTATATTCCGACCACCCATGCCAACGTGCGCTTTTTTATTGCCCACAAAGACGGCGCTGATCCTGTATGGTGGTTTGGCGGTGGTTTCGACTTAACGCCTTATTATCCTTTTGAAGAAGATGTGCGCCAGTGGCATCAAAGTGCTAAAAATCTGTGCCAGCCTTTTGGTGACGATGTTTACCCTAAATATAAGAAATGGTGTGATGAGTATTTCTTTTTGCCACACCGTAACGAAACCCGTGGCGTGGGCGGGCTGTTTTTCGATGACTTGAATCAAGCTGGTTTTGATAAGAGTTTTGAGTTTATGCAGGCTGTGGGCAATGGCTTCTTAACGGCTTATGCGCCAATTGTTGAGCGCCGTAAGGATATAGGCTATGGCGAGCGCGAGCGTGAGTTCCAGCTGTATCGCCGTGGTCGTTATGTGGAGTTCAATCTGGTGTATGACCGAGGCACCTTGTTCGGTTTGCAAACGGGTGGCCGCACTGAATCAATTTTGATGTCCATGCCGCCATTGGTGCGCTGGCAGTATGCCTATACGCCAGAGGCGGGGAGCCCAGAGGCAGATCTGTACGCTAACTACCTCACACCTCGCGACTGGGTGTAGTCGGTTAATCAATTGCGGAACCTAGAGCGTTATTGATTGCGCATATGATCGGCCAGAGCCGAAATCGCCTCATAGATAGCGGCGCGATGCTCTGGCTTTTTTATATGCTCTTCAATGGCAAACTTCATACAGAATAACCATTGATCGCGCATGGTCTCATCAACGGCAAAGGGCATATGGCGGGCACGCAAAGCCGGATGACCGTATTTTTGCTGATACAGCTGCGGGCCGCCGAGCCAGCCACTTAAAAATGCGTAGAGTTTTTGCTCCGATTCGGCAATCGGCGCGCGATGGATGGCCAGCAGTGCGCGCGTTTCTTCTGAGCAGGCCATTTTTTGGTAAAAGCTATGGGCTATTGCACGGATAACCTTGTCCCCACCAATTAAATCATAGGCATTAGACTGGTTTGGGTCTCTGTCATCTTGTGTGTGGGTGTGCTTACTAAAGATCGTTTTAAGCCAGTTCATTGAGCTAACTACATCGCCTGTGAAATATGGATGCGCGCATTATAGCTGGAATATCAGTTTGATACAGGGCTTAACGCTTAGCTTGACATCGCATTTAGCCCAGCTTCGGATTCGGCCATGACATCGTGTTTGTACTGTCATTATGATGTGTACAGATCATTGTGATCTCGCCAACAAGCGCGCTAGACTGCAACACTCACAGTAAATAGAAGCCCGCATATGACAGATTCACTCCCAATAGATACGCCAATGGTTGATCGCTATGCCGTGTTTGGTCACCCCATCGGCCACAGTAAATCGCCCTTTATCCATAGCCAGTTTGCGGCATTAACGCAGCAGTCTTTGACCTATGAGGCGATTCTGGCCCCTATTGATGGTTTTGAAGCGAGCATAAGAAGTTTTTTTAGTCGCGGGGGGAAAGGGGCTAATGTAACGGTTCCCTTTAAAGAGCAAGCAGTTGCCCTATGCGATAGTTTAAGTGCGGAGGCTGCGCTAGCTGGGGCGGTTAATACCTTAAGCCTATTGGCCGATGGTTCTATTCGTGGCGATAACACCGACGGGCTAGGGTTGGTTGCCGACCTTGTCTGTCACCTGGGCAGTTTGCAGCATAAGCGAGTCTTATTGGTCGGCGCGGGCGGCGCGGCGCGCGGATGTCTCTTGCCACTCCTTAGCGCAGGAGTGGGTCTGTTGGTTATCACAAATCGCACCCAAAGTAAGGCTAAGGATTTAGTGGATATTTTTAGCCAAGTAGAAGAGGGGATTTACAAAGATAGGCTCCAAGCGTTATCTATGCCTGAGCTCACCGAGGAGTTTGACTTAGTGATCAACTCAACCTCGGCCAGTCTTGCTGGTGAGTTACCCCCCTTGCCCGACTCAATCATCGGTAGCGCTACCGTTTGCTACGATATGATGTATGGCGCAAAGCCAACGGCATTTAACCAATGGGCATTGCAACAGGGGGCAGCCAAGGTGATCGATGGACTTGGAATGCTCGTCGGCCAAGCGGCGAAAAGTTTTGCGCTCTGGCGCACCGTCGAGCCTGATACCACCGTCGTGCTTAACTTGCTCAGGGAAAAACTATCGTCGGACATCTAATAGGGATTTATCATAGGAAGGTAAGATGAATCAGAGCATTATATTTCCCGATCTGCAGCATTGGGATGGCACGCAAAAACGCATCTGTTTTATTGCTCAGCAGCAGGGGATGAATATTAAGTGCTATATCAGCGCGGCTAAATTACGTGAGCTAAATGATTTCTCCAAGCAGCCGAGTGTCGACGACGCCGCTACAATGCTAGCGCTATTTGATGCGGTAAGATTTGATGCCGAAGAAATGGCAGAAGCGTTAATCGAAGCCGAAGCGTTTGATGAGTTGGGCGCCGTCCATCTTGGCTAGGCCGAGGGGCAAGTGAATCAGTAAGAACAAGTGATTCAGTAAGAAAAGTAGCAAAGATAAATGAAATGGCAGGTGTTGGTGCTCTGCCACTTCCTTGTCGCGATATGCAAATTATGTCAGCTGAGATTCTGCTAAGTATTCGTTTTTCAAGCGTACATAGTTATCCGCAGATTCAGGTAAAAATGCCAACTCCGCTGCGGTTAATGGTCTAGCCTGCTTCGCCGGGCTGCCCACATATAAATAGCCGCTTTGCAGAACCTTGCCTGGAGGCACTAATGAACCCGCCCCCAAAATCACATCATCTTCTAAAATCGCACCATCCAGAATAATTGCGCCCATACCCACTAACACACGATTGCCCACCTTGCAGCCATGTAGCATCGCCTTATGCCCAATCGTCACATCATCACCAATAATCAGCGGATGACCGTCAGGGCGAGAGGCCGACTTACGGGTCACATGCAATATACTGCCATCCTGCACATTCGAGCGTTTACCAATCCTAATGTGGTTTACATCACCACGCGCCGCCACCATGGGCCAAATACTAGCGTCGTTATCTAATGCAATATCGCCAACAAGCACAGAAGCTGCGTCCACATACACATTATCGCCGAGTTGTGGATGAATTCCTTGGTAAGTTCTGAGTGGCCCTGCCATAAAAAAGTCCCTAATTGAGTGGTTTTTAGCATTATAAAGGCTAAAAACTGACTGGTCAGGTCAAATATCCAACGAACAGTATAAAAATGCCAATAATCTTAAAATTAGGGGTTGCACAAAAAGTTCAGCTGCCTATAATGCGCATCCACTGACACGGCAGGCAGCGAAACGCAGTTAGCCAGTGGCAGTCATCGATGAGTAACTCACGAGATTACTGATTGATGAGCGTGAAGAAAGTTTGAAAAAAACACTTGACGCGAACCGGGAGATGCGTAAAATGCACCACCCTGAGTTGACGAAACGTCAGCCCTAACCCGCCGCAGGCGCCCAGCGCTCGGTGTGGTACTTCACTTCTCTTACGAAGTTGAGTTGCTCTTTAACAAGATAAAACAAGAAATCTGTGTGGACACTCACAGGTGTTGAGTTAATCGAAATTACTCTGCCGTTTGGCGAGTAATCAAAGAATTAAATCAATGATGAAGAGTGTTCATAGCAATATGTACATA
>NZ_JBOFMC010000072.1:0-9225 GCF_051658185.1 Shewanella sp.
AGGTGATCACCTGCCGCGGCATTTCTGGCGAAATGGATTTACTGGTGTATGTCCATGCCCCGTCAATGCGTCGGTTACATGAGATCCGCGAATATATCGATACCCATACCGATATCATCAAAATCAAAACCCATGTGGTAATGAGTGAATGGATCAATAACTTAGGGGAATCACCCTCGCCCACCTCTAGGGAGAAAGGCCACCCCTAAATAAAAAAGGTGGCAAAGCCCAAGTGGAGGCAGGGCAAAATGACTCACTCCCAACATTGGCATCCTAGCCCAGCGACCTCCCTGTTACGGCGGACCATGACAAGCAACTTAACCCCATCCTCAACTTAGCTAGGGCGAGAGAGGTCTTGCTCGCAGCGCTTTCTTTGATACTGTTTTTCATGGCTCACCGATACGGCTCATACCTTAGGACCTTTACGCAATGGTCATCTGCCCGGTATAGAGAATAAAGTGGCGCAGCAGGATCACCCCAAGCAAGCTCAAGCAAGCGGTGCCCGCCACATAAGCCCATTTGCGCTTCGAGGTGGCTGTCATAAACAGGTTCATCGCCAAGGGACCGGATAGCCCAAGACCCATAATCCCCAGCCAGAATACCCAGCCCCAGAAGCCGAAGCCGATGGCATTGAAGGCCGCGAGCTTACTTTGCCCACCGGTGAGCACTAAGCCCATGAAGAAGGTAAAAATCAGGACGATTTCAATCAAAATCAGCGGAATTTCTACCTTATGGATAAAGTGTACTTCCTTCGCATCCGGATTGGCATTGAGCAGCACGCCCCCAAGGAGTGCCGAGGCAGCTCCCGAGGACAGCCCCGAGGCCAAAAACAACAAGGGCAACACCGGATTTTTGAGCATCGGATAACCGGGCAGCGCTGACAACAGAAACCCGGTATACGCTCCAAGTGCGAGGGAGAATATCACCAGTAACCCGGTAATCGTTGCCTCAAAGCGAGCTAAAACCGCGGTTAACTTAAGGACGATAGGCAGGCGCGTCTCACACCAAGCATCAATGGGTTTACGAAATACCAAGCCGATCCACATAAACATAAATACTTGGTAAATCAATAAAATCAGCACGCCCATCGACATCACGGAGCTGGGGTTGTAAAACACCAAGATCTTCCAGAAATCCAAAGGCTTGGTCAAATCAACCACCAAGATCCCCAGGCCTGCCATCACGGCCACGGGCGCGACAATGCAAGCGGCCTGCACAAATCCTGATTGGTAGGCGTTATGCTTGAGCACCACATGCTTGAGTAGCACCGCAAAAAACATGGCACCCGCTGATGCGCCTGCTAAAAACAGGTAAATCGCGATTGGCCAATGCCACACTAACGTATCAAAATGAAATGCACTCATAATGTCATCTCCCCGGTTTTAGCCACAATGTGGAACAACTTAGGGCGAGTACCCAAATCGACCTTGGCACGCTGAGTCGGATGAGAACGCAGCACTTGCACCAGCTCAGAGCTCGGATCCTGTAAATTGCCAAACACTAACGCCTTTGTTGGACAAGCCTCGACACAGGCGGGCTGCTTGCCTTGAGCCAAATGAGTTTCACGGCAAAAATCACACTTATCGGCGGCGCGGGTCTGCGGGTTAATAAAGCGCACCTGATAAGGGCAAGCCGCAATACAATATTGACAGCCCACACATTTCCACGCGTCCACGGCCACAATGCCCGTCTCTTTATCAATAAATGCCGCCCCGGTTGGGCATACATTGACACAGGGCGCATCTTCGCAGTGCTGGCAAGATTTGCGGCTGAAATGATAATACTGCTGCGGATATTCGCCATAGGGGCCGGTTTGTTCAATCTTGAGGCGGGATACACCGTCAGGTACCTGATTGACCTCACGACAAGCCACATCACAGGCATTGCAGCCAATGCATTTGGTTTCATCGTGGATCAGCGCATATTTCACCTCTGCTTTAGCTTTCGCCTCACCCGAAGCATTAACGGTCGCCAACAAGGCCGCACCCGAGGCACCAGCTAACAGGGCACATGTCCCCTTAAGAAATCTTCTTTTTGAATGTTCCATAAGCTTATTCCTGCAGTTCGATGTGGCAATTGCGGCACAGCTGACTGCGAACTTGAGGAGTCATATCCGCCATCGGCTCAACGGCACTGTGTAATTTATGACAGCCAGCACACAACACCTTTTCAGCGTGGACATTATGCGTCCAATCCGCTTCGCTCAGTTGCTCTGCCGTATGGCAGCTCATACAGGCCGCGAGCTGCAGCGCAGGCTCCGTCGCAGCTTGCATACCAAAGAGTACGAGATCATTAGGCTTACGCGGGTGTGAGCCCTTCTCACCGTGACAACTCGAGCAGCTCATGTTCATGGCATCTTGGCCGTGATGCCCTAACATTTGACCATTACGCTTGTGACACTTCATACACGCATCATGATTAATCTGGTTGACTGGCTCTGCACTACTTGCAGCAAAACTCAACAATAATGCCGCGCAGCCTAAGCGAAATGACCACAGCCATTGTCCTGTAGACATAGGAAATCCTCATCATTATCTATTGGGGAAGGCAGGGGGGAGTCAGGGTTCAGACAGTGCCGAACCCGACGGTCACAATTAGACGGCTAACGCTTGCTTGATACTTTGAGGGTCCCACTGCTTATGCTGATTCATTTCAATAAAACCAATATTGAATTTGCCAAATAGTTTTTTCAGTGGTGAGTTATTCTGTTTACCTGCATCACTGATCACCATTTTGACTTCAGATGAGTCATGGTCGATCAACACGTAGTCCAGCCGGCATTCATGATTTAAGTTCGCATCATGTAAGTCCATATCAAATACCGTATCTAATGGGACATTACAGCAAACGTCATACTTCCCTTCGACAACGGTTTTAAGTGACTTAAAAAAGCTAAAACTTTGTTTATCTTCAAATACCGGTTTGAGTTTCATTTCATGGTGTGCGTCTTCATGATCTGCTCTAAAAAACTTAATGCAGGTCATGACAAACATAACAAACACAAAAGGTACGGCAACGAATAGTACAAAGTACATAAACGCATAGCTGAGAATGACTGAAGTATTCATACACGCCTCCAAAAACAAATTTATATTTTTATATTCTCCTTTAAAGCAACATCAGTATTATGGTTAATCACCTTAATTTTTTTGATCCACATCACACTTGTAATTATCTACTTAAGCAAAAACAAGGCATTAAGACAATGAGCACATTATCACTTCACGAAAATGTAAAATGCACACACTGGTAAAAATTAATGCAAATACTAAAATTCAGCTTTAGCAATATTAGAATGTGAAATTTTGAAAATTCAAATACCAGGTATTTTACATATAAAAAACCCCAAAATGCCTATTATTTTGAAAATAGACAAAGATCAAAGCAAAACCTTAATGTATGCTTAATATTACATTGGTACCTAATAGCAAAACAGATCCGTAAAATACCGCAATTAGTCAAATTAAGGAATATTAAAAATGCATATTAACAACATGGATGACCTCGATATTCTGAGTTTGAAAATACTGGTTTCATTATATGAGAATAAATCAGCGACCTTCGTCGCTAAGACTCTCGACATTCCCGCCCCCAAAATTAGTCGGAGCCTCAAAAATCTACGGGAGATTTTTGGCGATGAATTATTTATTCGGCGTAAATATGGCTTATTCCCAAATGAGTTTGCCTCTTATTTATATCCTATCGCGAAAGAAACCATTACCTGCGCAGCCAAATTCCAACGGGCACAGGCCACCAAAACCAGTCAGACAAAAACCCATATCGAAATTGCCGCCCCTGGATTTATTGCTCACGCCTTTCCAAAGGCCTTAATGCAAGCGATTAAAGAAGAACAAAAACAAATTGAGATCAACGTAACGCCTTGGTCAAAGCACACGATGCAGGACATTATCAGTGGTGAGACGACCCTCGGCATATGCTGCAACCGCGTAGGCAATGGGATTGCCGAAAACGCAGACAAACTGCAAACCACACCACTGCAACGTATTAATAAGGTTTACCTTATTGCCAGCAAGAATCACCCCATTTTTAAACAAGAGATCACCCTCGAAAGTATTGCCCAGTATCCCTTTATCAATACCAACCTTGGGAACTCCAGCACCAGACCCAGTCCCTACCAAGAATTTTGCGCCCAAAATGGCATCAATCTGCATACTGAAATTACCCTCTCCAGTATTTCAAGTTTGTTTGAATACTTAAGCGAAAGCCAAACCATCTCGCTGCTGCCCTATCGGGTTATTCATGAACTGGCGAGCGACATCCCTGAATTGCATACCTGCCAATTATCCCAATTAGAAACCGAGCGCCTGCATTCCCATGTCGAGGCACCAACGATTTTGCTGATCCAAAAAAATCAGCTTAAGCCTATGAGTGATGATTTAGTTTGGGTCAGCCAACAGATTAAAAAAATTATCGAGAATATTATTTAACGTTGGCCACGCACGTACGACATGCTCATTGGGCGCTAAGCCTTGCCCATAGCAAAGCCTGCGTACATGAAAGATAAGAGCGCCCCAAGCCCTAAGATTTGTTAACCCAAGCATACATCTTAAGGCGTAAACACGTTACACTAAGCCTATCTTTATCTTGATAGATCCTGCTATGCGGACCGAAAATACAGCCACAATCAATCTTATTTGGGGTGCACTGCTCCTTGAGGAATTGGCCCGTCTTGGAGTGCAACATGTTTGCATGGCACCCGGCTCACGCTCAACCCCATTAACGCTGGCCGCGGCTCAGCAAACCAAGCTACAGCGCCACATGCATTTTGATGAACGCGGCCTAGGCTTTATGGCCTTGGGCCTTGCTAAAGCAAGCGCAGCACCCGTGGCGATTATTACCACCTCGGGCACGGCGGTAGCCAATTTATATCCGGCAATCGTGGAAGCTTGGCTCACCCATGTTCCCTTAATCCTATTAACAGGTGATCGCCCTCCAGAATTACTCGATTGCGGTGCCAATCAGGCAATAGTGCAACCCGGGATCTTCGCTAACTACGCCAAGCAAGTGAATTTACCCACCCCCGATAGCCATATTGCGCCCCAAGCATTACTGACCACCTTAGATGAAGCGCTGGCCAATCAAACTCGCCCCGTGCACATCAACTGCATGTACCGCGAGCCTTTATACCCCAGCGAGCTAAATGGAGCGCTCCTCAGCCCTGAGTCGGCGTATCTTAAGCCAGTACAGGCATGGTTAGCGCACTCAAAGCCCTATACCCAATATGGTCAATGCTCCGCCGAGAGCTTCCCCAGTGAAGATGCGATTATGCGCTTTGTCCACGGCAAAGGGGTGATAGTGGCGGGCACGCTAACGCCAGAACAAGACCCAGAACAGCTGATTGCCCTGTCGCAAAAACTCGGCTGGCCTTTGCTGACCGATGCGCAATCCCAGCTTAGGCAACACCCCGGCGCCATTGGCAATATTGATCAACTGCTGCAGCACCCTAAGGCACGCAATTTGCTGCAAGAAGCCGATCGGGTCCTGTTATTGGGTGGCCGCCTGCTGTCTAAACGACTTATCAGTTACTTAGCAGAGCAACACTGGCACAGTTACTGGCAAGTATTACCCGAGCACGGCCGGCTCGATCCCAGCCATAATGCCAAACAGATTTGGCACGCCAGCGCCGCCCAATTTGCCGCATTAAACTGGTATCGCTCCTCCTCGGCCAATTGGGCTAACACCTTAGTCACTTATAACGATGAGTTGCACCAATTATTTACTCGCAATATCGATCATGGGGAATTTGGTGAAGCACAGGTCGTGCGGGCCATCGCGAGCACTCGCCCCGGGCAGCAACAGCTGTTTATCGGTAACAGTCTGCCCATCCGTTTATACGATATGTATGCGCCAGTCAGTTGTGATAGCGCCATCACCTATACTAACCGCGGCGCATCGGGGATTGACGGCCTGTTGGCCACCGCTTGCGGCCTTGCCGCCCACGCTGGTAAACCCACGACCTTAGTCATCGGCGATTTATCTCAATTGCATGATCTCAACTCCCTCGCTATCGCGCGGCAGCTGGCTAGCCCCTTAGTGATCGTGATCCTCAATAACGATGGCGGCAACATTTTCAATCTGCTACCTGTGCCCAATGAACGGGTGCGCAGCGATTATTACCGCCTAAGCCATGGATTAGAATTTGGTTATGCCGCCGCCATGTTTAATCTGCCCTATCAGCAGGTCGATAATTTGGCAGATTTTCAGGCAAGCTACCATGAAGCACTCGATGCACAGGGTGCCACTGTGATTGAAGTCAATGTCAGCCAGCACCAAGCCAGCGACCAAATTGCTGCCATTAGCCTGTGGGTAAAACAAAGCTAATGCCGACCCTAGCCCGTTACGGTGACAGCAAGCTACCCGCCTTAGTGCTGCTCCACGGATTTTTAGGCTCGAAGGCCGATTGGTTACCGCTGCTGCCAAGCCTGAGCCAGCAGTTTCACTGCGTGTGCCTCGATTTACCGGGTCACGGCGAGCATCAGCCCGCCCTGAGCGCCGTTAACTTAGCGGCGGGGTTTGACTTTTGCGTGCAGGATATTCTGTCGCGGCTCGATAGGTTGGGGCTGGGTACGTTCCATCTTTACGGGTACTCTCTTGGAGGGCGTATTGCGCTACATCTGGCCAAAGCCCATCCAGAGCGCCTACGCAGCCTGCTGCTCGAATCCTGTCATCCCGGGTTAACGAGCGCTCAGGAACGCAGCGCTCGCGCCGAGCAAGATGCCCAGTGGGCCGAGCGCCTCGTTACGCTCAGTAGTCAGGACTTTTTAACCCTGTGGTACCAACAGGCGGTGTTTGCAGACATGCGCCCAGAGCAAAGGCGGCGCACCATTGCCATGCGGGCGAACATGCTCGATAGCCATCCGAAAGCCACCCTTACGGCAATCTATTTAGCAACCTCGCTCTCCGCCCAGGAGCCGCTGTGGGATGTGCCCGCCAGCCTTGCCTGCCCATGCCATTTTTTTGCGGGGCAGCAGGATGCCAAATTCCATACCCTTGCCAAAGAATGGCAATTACAAGCGCCCCTACAGGTACACCAGATTGCGGGTGCGGGTCATAACATCCACCAAAGCGCCCCCGCGGCCTTGATGGCAAAGTTATTGCCATTATTAACGGCCAGTTGAGGGAGCAACTCCTAATGTCGAGGCAAGCCATGCACCATGCTATGCGGTTAACATCCCTCAGCTTGTATCAATATCGCCTCCCCCTGGAGGTATTACTGCCCGTGGGTAAACAACGTATCGATCAGCGCGCGGGCTTAGTCCTGCAAGCATGCGCCCAAGGCGAGGGCACAAGCCCAGACTCGACCAAGATGTGCTGCGTTGATATCGCCCCCCTCTCGGGTATCGATATTGACCAGCAACCATTGAGCGGATTTAGCCGCGAACGTCTCGATGACGTCCAGCAGACGCTGCAATCCCTATTGCCAAAGCTACACAATCAACCTATTGATCTACTGCTAGAATACGCCGAAGCGAGCCCTTACCCCTCCATCGCCTTTGGCTTAAGCCTATTGCACGCCAAGCTCAGCGGTAAACTCGATGGGGTGCGCCCAGTCACCACCACTGTGCCGTTAATTTATCAGCCAACAGATGCGCCAAAGGCAGCGCTTGAGGCTAAGATCGCCGCCTTGCCCATGGATACCCGCGCCGTCAAAGTAAAAGTGGCCCAAACCTCAATAGCAGAAGAACTGAGGCTGATCTATGGGATTATCAACCAGCGCCCCCACCTCAAACTGCGCCTCGACGCTAATCGTGGGTTTACCTTAGCGCAAGCGCTCGATTTTGCCGCCTGCCTACCCTTAGATGCCATTGAATACATTGAAGAGCCCTGCCAACACCCTCAGGATAATCTTGCGCTGTATCAGGCGATTGCGCTGCCCTACGCCCTCGATGAGACGCTCAACGACTCAAGCTATCAATTTGTCATGCAAGCGGGACTTACGGCACTGGTGTGCAAACCGATGTTGCTCGGCAGTATCGAAAAACTCGAGCAGCTCATTAATACCGCCCACAGTTACGGGGTGCGCTGCATCTTAAGCTCCAGCCTTGAAAGCAGCCTAGGTATCAATGATTTGGCGTGTTTAGCCGCCATTCTCACCCCCGATGAAATCCCCGGGCTCGATACGCTTAGTGCCTTTAGCCAAGATGTCATCGTCTCATCCGGCAAACCCCAATGCCTCACACTCAAGCAACTTGAGTGTGTCGCCAGCACTTTGTAGGAACGCTATGTCTGCGCCCCACACCATACTCTCGCCGCTGCACTGCGCGGCGGCCACATTCCCCAAGCAAACGGCCATAAAGCAGCGCGGCCAGCACATCAGTTATGCTGATCTTAGCCACACTGTCATCGCCTTGGGGCATCAACTCCGCGCCGCGGGTGTCAACCAAGGGCAAGCTCTCGCCTGCATCAGCAGTAATAATCTGCAGATGATCTGCCTCTATTGGGCCTGTGTTGATATTGGGGCGATCTTTTTCCCTATCTCGCCTCGCTTTCCCATCAGCCAGATCCAAGGCCTTATCGACAGTCACCGCATCGTTTTTTATTGGCGCGAGCCCAGCGACCAAGCTGACAAAAACCTTGTCCATTGCCAAGCCCTTAACGTGGCGCTTGACCCCATCTTCGCCGGCATCGGCGCGCCGACAAACGCCCAGCGGCTGAGTCCGCCACGCTGTGACATGGCGCGGCCCTGCAACGCGATCTTAACCTCAGGCTCCAGTGGCAGCCCGAAAGCGGCGGTGCATTGCCTTGCTGGCCACATTGCCAATGCCCAAGGCGCACGCACTGTCATCGACTTGGCCCAAGGGGATAGCTGGTTACTGTCATTGCCACTGTTTCATATCGGTGGGCTTGCCATCCTTAATCGCTGCGCCTTAGTTGCGGCCACGGTGGTGTTGCCCGATGCAGCATTCACCTTGGCGGAGCAGATCCCCCAAGATCAGATAACCCATCTCTCCCTCGTCCCCGCGCAACTGCTGAAATTGCTCCACGATCAAGCCACCGACCTTAGCAGCATCAAAGCCTTACTGCTGGGTGGCGGCGCGATCCCGCAGGACTTGCTCAACCAACTTAAGCAACGCCGCATTGCCAGTTTTACCAGCTACGGCATGACCGAAATGGGCTCACAGATCACCACCGGCCCAGCGTTAAGCGATGGGAGCAGCGGTAAATTGTTACCAAATCGCGAGCTTAACATTGTCGATGGGGTGA
>NZ_JBOFMC010000073.1:0-3420 GCF_051658185.1 Shewanella sp.
GGCCGAGTGGCCGAAGGCGCTCCCCTGCTAAGGGAGTATGGGCTTTATCTCCCATCGAGGGTTCGAATCCCTCCTTCTCCGCCATTTCTTGTTGCTAGACATTGATAGAAAACAGTGCGCATGTAGCTCAGCTGGATAGAGTACCTGGCTACGAACCAGGCGGTCGGAGGTTCGACTCCTTCCATGCGCACCATCTCTGCATTAGTTATTGTTAACTCATCAGGTTTGTATTTCAGTTTGAAATTTTGTAATGTTCCTTCTCGCAAGTAGTTAAAATGCGCGTGTAGCTCAGCTGGATAGAGTACCTGGCTACGAACCAGGCGGTCGGAGGTTCGACTCCTTCCACGCGCACCACATTAAGTAAGCTTGCTTACATACGCAGATTTTGCGGAGAGGTGGCCGAGTGGCCGAAGGCGCTCCCCTGCTAAGGGAGTATGGGCTTTATCTCCCATCGAGGGTTCGAATCCCTCCTTCTCCGCCATTCTATTCCTTTGCGGCATAGAAAATGATTTGCGAGACATAAAGGTCTATCCTAGACTGATGTCTATCGTTAACCTAGTCGCACGTTATTAGTGTTAATAGGTAACTTGTTTTAGCGTAACAGTTTTGCGCATGTAGCTCAGCTGGATAGAGTACCTGGCTACGAACCAGGCGGTCGGAGGTTCGACTCCTTCCATGCGCACCATAAAGATAAGCCCCACAACTGGATTGTGGGGCTTTTTTTTTGCTTCCATTCTGGCACTTGATAAGTGGCATTTGCCATGGATGACCTTCATTCCTCCAACAGTTCAAGCCTAATAATGCACTAATATGATGCACTAAAAGGGTTGTTTTCTTTCCCGCAATGCAGTGCACAGACAGGATAACGGTGTGCTTTAACGGTGATATGCGGCTTAAGATTCTTTGGCCCTACAGCGCTTTTTAGGGCGCGATGAGGTCATTATTGAGCCCTCTTTGATGTTTACCCAGTCGTAATAAATTACCGTGCAAAGCACAAAGCACAAAGCACAAAGCACAAAGCACAAAGCACAAAGCACAAAGCACAAAGCACTTAGCTTGGTATTGGTTATCTCGCCAATGTTTGTCATGGCAACCTAGTGGTTAAGGGCGAGATATAAGGAATTTCGAGCAATAAAAAAGGGCTGTGTGATAACAGCCCTTGAAGGAGTAGAAGAGGTATTACGAAGCTTAGGCTTCTAATTTCGCAAACTCTGCTTTTTGTTCGTTTAGTTTTTCCATATCGCGGCTGAGATCGGCCATCTTGGCCCGTTCTTTATCGATAACGGCTGGCGGCGCTTTGGCGACAAAGCCTTCGTTCGATAATTTGCCCTCGATACGGGCAATTTCTTGCACGATTTTTTCGAGCTGTTTATCGATACGCGCCATTTCAGCAGCCACATCGACCAGACCTGCCATTGGAATTAATAATTCCATCTCACCAATCAGACCTGTGGTTGACATCGGTGCTGTTTCACCTTCAGCCAGAATGGTCATACTTTCTAAGCGTGCCAGAGTGGTGAAGAAGGCTTGGTTAGCTTCAATGCGGGCTTTATCTTGAGCACTGACGCCACGCAGTAAAGCATTTAATGGCTTAGAAGGCGCAATATTAAGCTCTGCTCGAATGTTACGCACCGCCACAATCACTTGCTTAACCCACTCGAGGTCGGCCATTGCGGTCGCATCCACTTTAGCTGCATCAAATGCAGGGAAAGGCGCCAGCATAATGGTGTCGCCTTGGGCGCCAGTCAGCGGTTTAACGCGTTGCCAGATGGTTTCAGTGATGTATGGCATCATTGGGTGCATCAGACGTTGCATCGCTTCTAACACATTGACCAAGGTATGGCGAGTACCACGCATTTGCGCTTCGGTGCCGTTTTGCAGGACAGGCTTAGTTAACTCTAAATACCAATCGCAGAACTGGTTCCAAGTGAACTCGTACAGCGTGTTAGCGGCAAGATCGAAACGGTAGCTTGCCATGTGCTCATCGTAAGTTTTCACGGTTTGGTTGAATAAACCGATGATCCAGCGATCTGCCAGTGACAGCTCCACCTCACCGCCTTGGTAGTCCGGAGAGTTCGGGCCGCAATCTTGGCCTTCGGTATTCATCAACACGTAGCGTGACGCGTTCCATAGCTTGTTACAGAAGCTGCGGTAACCGTCTAAACGTTTCATATCCCAGTTGATATCACGGCCCGTTGATGCCATTGCCGCTAGGGTAAAGCGCAGGGCATCAGTACCGTGGGCTTCGATACCATTTTCGAATTCTTTACGGGTGCTCTTTTCGATCTTGGCGGCCAATTGTGGCTGCATCATGTTGCCGGTACGTTTTTCAACGAGGGTTTCAAGATCGATACCGTCGATCATATCTAATGGGTCAAGCACATTGCCCTTAGATTTTGACATCTTGTTACCCGCTTCATCGCGGATAAGACCCGTCACGTAGACGGTTTTGAATGGGACTTGGGGTTTACCATCTTCATCTTTGATGAAGTGCATAGTCATCATGATCATACGGGCAACCCAGAAGAAGATGATGTCAAAACCCGTCACCAATACGTCGGTTGGGTGGAAGGTTTTTAAATCTTCAACATTGTCAGGCCAGCCTAAGGTAGAGAATGTCCACAGCGCTGAGCTGAACCAAGTATCCAATACATCTTCATCTTGGCGTAGGGCGATTGCATCATCGATATTGTGCTTAGCACGCACTTCTGCTTCGGTGCGGCCGACATAAACCTTGCCATTGGCATCGTACCAAGCGGGGATGCGGTGCCCCCACCATAATTGGCGAGAGATACACCAATCTTGAATGTCGCGCATCCAAGAGAAGTACATGTTTTCGTATTGCTGTGGCACGAACTTGATATCGCCATTTTCAACAGCTTCGATAGCCGTCTTGGCCATAGGCGCAACCGCTACGTACCATTGGTCGGTCAGCATTGGCTCGATAACCACACCAGAGCGGTCACCATAGGGCACTTTTAAGCCGTGCGGCGCGATTTTCTCGAGCAGGCCTAAGGTTTCAAATTCGGCAACGATGGCATCACGGGCTTTGAAACGATCTAAACCTGCATAGCGCTCGGGTAGGCTGTTATCTAAGGTGGTGTTGATGGTGCCATCGGTGTTCACCACTTCTGCAGATGAGCGAATGGCTGCATCTAAGGTCAACACGTTGAACATGGGCAGTTGGTGGCGCTTACCGACTTCGTAGTCGTTAAAGTCATGGGCAGGAGTGATTTTCACGCAGCCGGTACCAAAGGCCATATCCACGTAATCATCGGCAACGATAGGGATACGACGGTTGACAATTGGTAGCAGAATATATTTGCCAATCAATGCTTGATAACGTTCATCGTCAGGGTGAACCGCGACTGCGCTATCACCCAGCATGGTTTCCGGACGAGTGGTGGCTACTTCTAAGTA
>NZ_JBOFMC010000074.1:0-4083 GCF_051658185.1 Shewanella sp.
ACTCACTAGGATGTTCACAATCTAGCCACTAATTCACAGCGATTAGATTTAACATCATTGCGCCTTGAAGTTCATGCGCAGTGATGGCGAGCGGCCTATAGCGCTTGAGCCCAGCGGCATTGCGGGGCAGAGAGTGATAGGTGAGTTTATATTGACGGCAGTACTGATACTGGCAAAGCAGATGCTGGCAAAACAAATGATGGCTGCATACCCAATGCTCACTGCGATTGCCGTTACCTCGGGATTAAAGAGCATAAGGGCTTTTGCTGTTTTACCGCAGCGCGCGTTACCACGGCAGCCCTTGTGGCTGATCCGTTGAGTCGTTTCATGACAGGTTTGATACCGCTAAGTGAATGAGCCTCCTGCAGACAACCCCTTTACAACACATTCACTATGCAAAAAAAAACCTCGCCGGAGCGAGGTTTTTTAATCTTAGGTGTTACTCGGCATCATCTGCCGATCTGTCCATGTTTTCAGTATTTTCAAGCCATAAAGCGTTGATAATTCCAAAAGAGCAGGCCAACAAAACCCCTAATATCCACGAGAAATACCACATAGTAGATGCTCCTTAATTCTTGATAACCATTAATAGAGTGAGGCTTTGTTATCTTCAATATGTTTGCGATTTAAGCGGCCATACATCTTGAAGTAAGTCCAAAGGGTGTAACTTAATACTATCGGCACAAAAACAATGGCTGCCCATGTCATGACCGTTAAGGTCATTTCACTTGCCGTGGCGTCCCACATGGTTAAGCTGACGTTAGGATCCAATGACGATGGCATCACAAACGGGAACATCGCTGCGCCGCAGGTTAAAATCACCATCGCGACACTCAGTGAACTAAACAAGAACGCGAAACCTGAGCGATTTAACTGACTGACGACAATCACGAGCAATGGCAACACCACACCCAAAATCGGGAATAGCATGGTCACTGGATACTTATCGTAGTTAGCTAACCAAGCCCCCGCTTCAACCGCAACGGTTTTAGTGGTGGGATTAGATACACCATAGTGGTCTAAGGTTGAGGTTAATACATAACCATCAATACCATTTGCTAACCACACACCTGCGCTTGCAAATAGTACCGCCACAAGCAGTGCACAAATTTGCGTTGCTTTAACGGCACGCACGCGCAGCTCGCTGTCGGTCTTCATCTGTAACCAAGCGGCGCCTTGCATCATAAACATGGTCACGCTAACGAGCCCTGCTAGCAAACCAAAGGGGTTGAGCAGGCCAAATAAACCGCCATGATAAGTTGCTCGTAAGAACTCATCGAAGTTAAATGGCACGCCTTGCAAGAGGTTACCGAAGGCAACACCAATGATCAGCGGAGGCACAAACCCACCGACGAACAGCGCCCAATCCCAAGACTTACGCCAAGTTGGATTTTCAATTTTCGAGCGATAATCAAAGCCAACCGGACGCATATACAGTGCAAACAGCACTAACATCATGGCCACATAAAAGCCCGAAAACGACACGGCATACACCATTGGCCATGCGGCAAATAACGCACCACCGGCGGTGATAAGCCACACTTGGTTACCATCCCAATGGGGCGCAATGGTATTAACCATAATGCGACGTTCGGTATCGTCTTTACCTATAATAGGTAATAAAGCACCGACACCCATGTCAAAACCATCTGTGACCGCAAATCCGATGAACAGTACGCCGATCAGAGCCCACCAGATTAATCTTAACATTTCATAATCAAACATAATGAAATCCTCTGCTTAGGCTTCTAGTGTTGTGAAGCATTAGTCTCGAAGTGATAACGACCAGTCTTTAAACTACTTGGGCCAAGACGGGCAAACTTAATCATCAAGAACATTTCAATCACCAGCAGCACTGTATAGAACAAGCTGATTGACAAAATACTGAACCACAGATCGCCAGTCGTTAAGCTTGACGCCGACATAAAGGTCGGTAACACCTCAGAGATGGTCCAAGGTTGACGACCATATTCGGCCACAAACCAACCGCATTCGATCGCAATCCAAGGCAGAGGTAAGCTGTATAATGCCGCTTTTAATACCCACTTTTTCTCTTCAATTTGGTGGCGAGTGCTTTGCCAGAACGCAGCGGCAAAGACAAACAACATCACAAATCCAAGACCAACCATGATGCGGAAGCTCCAGAACATCGGTGCCACATTAGGGATAGAATCCTTAGCCGCCGCTTTAATTTGCTCTTCTGTCGCATCAACAACATTATCGGTGTAGCGCTTCAATAATAAGCCATAACCTAAGTCAACTTTGGCCTCTTCAAAGGCGGCACGTAGCTCAGGTGTTTCTTCACCGGCACGCAATTTCACCAGCATTTCATAAGCTTTCATACCATTACGAATACGCACTTCATGCTCGGTAATTAAGTCACGGATCCCCGTCACTTGCTCATCGAGTGAACGTGTTGCAATGATACCCATGGCATAAGGGATCTTCACGGCATAATCGGTATGCATCGTTTCTTGATTTGGGAAACCGACCGCAGTAAAGGCCGCAGGTGCAGGCTCGGTATGCCATTCCGCTTCAATTGCCGCTAACTTAACGCGCTGCGCTTCACCCACTTTATAGCCAGACTCATCACCTAACACCAGTACCGACAGGATTGACGCCATACCAAAACTGGCCGCAATCGCAAAAGAGCGACGGGCAAAAGGTAAATCACGCTTCTTGAGGATGTAATAAGAACTGATCGCGAGGATAAACATTGCGCCAGTAACATAACCGGATGCCACAGTGTGAACAAACTTCACTTGAGCAACAGGGTTAAAGACCACTTCGGCAAAGCTGACCATCTCCATACGCATGGTTTCGTAATTGAACACCGAACCCACCGGGTTTTGCATCCAACCGTTGGCCACTAAAATCCACAGCGCCGACAGGTTCGAGCCTAACGCCACCAACCAAGTGACCGCCAAATGTTGGCGCTTGCTGAAACGGTCCCAACCGAAGAAGAACATACCCACTAAGGTAGATTCGAGGAAGAACGCCATTAACCCTTCAATGGCCAGTGGAGCGCCAAAAATGTCACCCACATAATGGGAATAGTAAGACCAGTTAGTTCCAAACTGGAACTCCATCGCTAAACCCGTTGACACACCCAAGGCAAAGTTAATCCCAAATAACTTACCCCAGAACTTCGTCATATCTTTATAAATTTGTTTATCAGTCATCACATACAGTGATTCCATGATAGCCAGCAAAAATGCTAGCCCTAACGTTAAAGGAACAAATAGGAAGTGATACATGGCTGTCAGCGCGAACTGCAACCGCGATAGCTCAACAACCTCTTCAACAATCATCGGTGACTCCTTACGTGGTGCTTCCAGTTGCTATAACAAAATCGACATTGTTATTAACAAGTGCCTTTGTAGGATAGTGAGTTTTCAATTTTGTCTATATTTTTCGTCAAATATAAACCGTTAAATTTCATCTTTTGCATTACATTGAAGCAGCAAGGCTCAAAATTCCCCTTTTTCATCATGCAGCGCGACCTCTGTCACATTACCGCGCAACAGTGAGACATCCACCTCACCACCCTAGCATTCAAATGAATCTATTTATATAAATATCAGCTAGTTATGATATTCACATCTATTCATTCGTCAGCTTTTTATACCACCCGCCTTTGATTCAAATCAATCAAAGTCAGGGGTTTAGCTGGGTTTTGCGGAGGAGTACACACTTCACCTCACCTTGGGATTGACAGCCGCGCAAAAACAGTATAGGGAATCAGCAAGCCAGAATGAAAACGTACACTTTTAACGATTTCAAATAAAATAACGACCAAAGCAGTTAAAAATGACAAACTAACAAAAACAAACAATAATTTCACTAACACACAAAGCCTAAAGCTAACCGTACAACAAATTTACAACCATTAAAAATCAATGCCTTACCATTTAATAAGAAAGAACAAAGGATTGATTTAAGTTAAATTCATTAGATTTAGTAATCCTTGTCGCAAGTTTTTCTCGTTTGATATCCCAGCTCGAACTGCTTAAAATATGCACTGTGTTAAGGAGACGGTTTACAAGCACTGGTGAAGCGCCCCAGGCAAGCCCAACTTCGCGC
>NZ_JBOFMC010000075.1:0-2959 GCF_051658185.1 Shewanella sp.
CGCGCAGTTCTTGTAATTGTTTGCTGAGCTGAACGTGCTCTTTTTCTAAGCGCTTGGCTTCACTGGTGCTGGCATCAGCTTGTTGCAACACTAAACGTGCAATACGTCCGGTGAGTTGGCCTAATAACGGCGTCACGTATTCGGTGCGCATGCGTGGCAAGGTGGACTCGTTATAACGGTGTAGATAAACCAAGCACTCAAAGGCTTTCTCCTTGCCGGAGCTAAACAGCCAATAGATCGGCCGCTTCTTGTAGGTTTTCAGGTGGTCTTTATAAAACTGGCTCGAGAGATAGCGGCGGATAGTCTCGCGCGAGGTTTCCCCGCCCTTTTTCACCGGCTTGATGGCAGCCAGACAAAGGCTATCGGCGATAAATTGCAGGTTTTCTTCAAACTGCTCTGCCCCCCAAACTGTGCGCACAAAGGCTTCGATGCGCGCTGCCACATCATCTTCAAACCAGTTCTCGCTGGTTAACGGCAAAATACCATCCTCGTCGGCGGCAAACGTTTTATAAGCGCCGTCATCGACCAGCGCCTTAAAGCCGTCGTTACCGGCATGGGCGTACACCAGCCCTTCGCGATCCAGTGAATAACGGCCCATCATGCAGCCGATGGCGTAGGAGATGAGTTCGCAAATGGTATCGGACTGCAAGCGCGCCTCGCGCTCTTCATCGGTCAGATTACCGCCATAGCGGTAGTGCGGGTTGCAGGTTAGGGTGATTTCGCTAAGAGGCACCTCGGGCGTCAGCTCATCCTGCAGGCCATAGGCGTCAATAAAGAGGCGGTTATTTTCCTCTTCGAGGCACTGCATTTCGAGGGTAGTTTCGTGCCAATGGTTGATGAGCTGCTGGTGGCTGGCCATAATGGAGGGCTGGCGGTGCTCTGGGTGGAGCAAAGGAAGGCAGGTGAAATCCCAAGACGCTTCGTAAGAGTCCCAATCATTCTGTGCGTTGGAAACCAATTTCCTTAACCTTTCCTCAACATCTAACCTTGTGGGAATAACCGGGATAGCACCAATTTGACCGGCTTCAAAGTTTAGTGTTGGTGATAATATTTCTAAGATCCGTAGTACTAATTTGGAATTCAGCAAGGCTAGAAGCGATTTCGATTTTTCCTTTGGTGGGAATATTGACATACCCGCCACATCAAATATTGCCCCCTCAGGTTGGTAACGAAAGGATGGTTTACTGCTGCTTATTTTTGACCATGTGATGCTAGGGAGAAAATATGACTCCTCATTAACAACCCGCTTTGATGCGCTTCCATAACGTGAGATAGATAACTGTTTAATTTCTTGACCTTCATTTTCCCAGTTAACTACGACTTCTTGATTTCCGTACCACTTCCTGAAATCGCCTCCTTTGTTGTAAGGAAACCATTTGCTTGCTTCTGCATCTATAGAAACAGCTGAGAACTTTTTAAGTGAAATTTCGTGCCAAAGCCTTGTAAATCTTGAGTTATCCATCGTTGCCAAACCCTGTCTGGGTATGGTAACTAACTTGAGCTGGTCACCCACTTCAAATGCATTTAACAAATTTTTACTAGCCCAATACGCCACCGGATTTCCCGGAATTTTGCCAAAATCCGCGGCCGAGGCGCGGTAAAAGTGTTGTTGCATGTCGTTATTCTGTTGCTGGCTCATTGGCCACCTCTTGCTCTGAATTTAGTTGTTTGTCTTCACTGCTAACTTGCTGCCAGTCGTCTGCAATTTTTTTCCAATTCACTGTGCGCTCGACCGCCTCGCCTTTGTTGTCTTTACCCGACCAAACCGCCCAAAAATCGGGATCATCGGATTTAGGGCGATGTGCCTCAGACAAGGCATTCATTTGTACCAACACAGGTAATTCGCTAGCCCAACCCATCAAGATGGCGTGGCGAGAAGGTAGCGATGGCAAATCGCGTAGCAATCCGCGCAGATTATCAGGCACTAATTTATGAACTAACTCTTGATCGCGGTCGTTACTGATGCGATGCAGCAAGTAGCTATTGCATTGAGAGAGTACGGTCGGTGATAGTTCGCTAGGGCGCTGCGAGGAGATCACCAAGCCGAGCCCAAACTTGCGGCCTTCACGAGCGATCTTCTCGAATACCTGACAGCATATGGCGGCCGAGTTCTGGTTTTCTGCATCATCCTTATAGCGCTTAATAAAGGTATGAGCTTCTTCCATCACCAACACGGTGGGCAGCGTTTTACCATGATTTAATTTTCGATAGCGCTGCAAAGATTCGAGCGTCATCCGCGCAATCACGTCGGTGATGATGTGCACCACTTCGGCAGGCACCAGCGAAAGGTCGATAACGGTCACCGAGCCATTGGATGCTTGATTGTCACCGATATAGTTGCGCAGCCAATCATCCAGCGCCAGCCCATTGGCATCGCCTGAGACGACCTTCATGCGACTGTCAGACAAAAGTGTGCGAATGCGCATCAACATGGTTTCGACATATTCTGAAACACCAATGAGCTCTGCTGTTGCTTCAATGCTTCTAAGTAATTGATCGCCAGTAAAAGGACGAGGAACGTCTGCATCGATGGGCAAAATGTCGGTATCACTGCCACCGAACGCTGAGTGAGCCGCTTGCATTAATCCCACAAGCTCATCAACTTCACTATGCGTGAAATCGTAGGTGGGATATTGGCCACTACGCGCATCTAATAAGGCTGTGAGTTTATTTCTCACCGCTCCAAGTGCCGTTTTTTCGTTCGCATCAAAGGAGTTTTGTTCGCCTAATCCATCCTGCCACTTTTTAAGTTTCTCATAAAAATTTTTAGGTTTTGGAAATTGCCCCCACGGACTACCTGAATTTCGCTCTAGCCGTAAAACACCCAGGGCGGGAGCACACTTTGTTAAATTTAATAACAAACACACGAATCGAACAAATATTGACCACTTATGGTTCTCTTTTGTATTAACGCAATTAGTCAGCAGCTTAATTTTTGAGCATTGACGTTGTCTGGTTG
>NZ_JBOFMC010000076.1:0-8821 GCF_051658185.1 Shewanella sp.
GCGTTTGTTAACTCGCGCAAATTTGTGGGCTCGAACATCATTGGCGCCACGAACCTTACCCAGCTCAAAGAGAATATTGACAGCCTGACCGTCAGCCTCTCACCAGCGTTACTTTCACGGTTAGATGCGCTATCAGAGCAATTTCGCTTCCCCTGCCCTTAGCGTTACGCCGGCTTGGGCGGCCTGACATAGCCTTAAACCGTTGGGTTCTGCCTTGGGAATATAGACCCAAGGCAATTTTCCAACAATGCGGCATTCAATTCTTATTTAACGCCTTAACAGCAACTGACGAGCATCGATATCGCGCAATCAATCTATTCAAGATCTATGCAGAATGCCGTGAGTCTGTTCAAGATATGTGCTGAGTGCTGAGTGCTGAGTGTTGAATGTTGAATGTAAAGTACAAGCTGCAGGCCCATTGCCGCACACGCCAAAACTAAAACTAACAACACCAACCACCAACAGCAGCAACAGCAGCAACAGCAACAGCAAAATGACAGTCAAACACCCCAGCACAAGCCACCTGCAGGGCTGGATTGCAGCTAACGTATCCAGACAAACCGCGGCGCAGCACAGTTTGGCCCGCAGCAATTGCCCTGCAACACTTGCATTCACCTAGCAGATAACAGAAGATCTCCTCGCCTTTTTATTGCCTAGCTTCATCCATGACTCAATCAACACCCACAACATTCACCACTGAACCGGTATCGACCGCTGCAGACAGCCCCTCGAGGGCTGACGGGGCGTTAACGACCTCATTAACCACAGCGCCCGCCGCGGCATCCTCCGGGTTTGAGCCATCGTTAATTAACGAAGAGGCGGCAACCAACGCGGCGATCCGCGCGCAATTTCCCATTTTAAAGCAAATGCTTGATGGTAACCCACTGTGTTATCTCGATACCGCCGCCACCAGCCAAAAGCCCCAACAAGTGCTCGATGTGATGGCGCAGTTTTACACTGAGGATAATGCCAATGTGCACCGGGCGGCACATCAGTTATCGGCGCGCTCAACCGTGAATTATGAAAAGGTGCGCGTGCAACTCCAACAGTTTTTAAAGGCTAAGCGCCGTGAAGAAATCATCTTTACCCATGGCACAACCGAATCCATCAATCTCGTCGCCTTTGGATTAACGGCTCAGCTCCGTACTGGGGATGTGATCTTAATCGATACCGCTGCCCACCACGCCAATATCGTGCCTTGGCAGGAGCTTGCTAAACGCACCGGAGCCGTGATTAAGCCCATCCCCCTCGACGAGCATTGCCGGTTAGATTTACACGCCTATCAAGCCCTGCTAGAGCTTAAGCCCAAAATCGTGGCGCTGTGCCATGTATCTAACGCCCTAGGCACTGTCAATCCGGTGGCGCAATTAGTGCAATTGGCCAAAGCCCAAGGGGCACTGACCTTAGTCGATGGCGCTCAGGCGGTGGCCCACTTACCCATTGATGTCGGTCATATCGATTGCGATTTTTACGTTTTTTCAGGCCATAAAATGTATGGTCCCACTGGGGTGGGTGTGCTCTATGGCCGATTTGATGCCCTCGATAGCCTCACCCCGCTGCTCACCGGCGGGGAGATGATCAAACATGTCAGCTTTGCGGCCAGTGAATTTGGCTCCCTACCCAATCGCCTAGAAGCTGGCACGCCACCGATTGCCGAAGTCATGGGGTTAGGGGCCGCCATTGAATTTGTACAATCTCAATTAACGCCCCAAATGCAAGCCTATGAGGCTGAGCTACTGCAGTATTTACAAGCCCAATTACGCGCCCTCGGCGACGTGCATTTATATGGGGCATGGGATGATAATATTGGGGTGGTCGCGTTTAATCTGGCTAACGAACATCATCAAGATGTCGGCATTTTATTAGATCAACAGGGCATCGCCCTGCGCTGCGGCCACCACTGCGCCATGCCATTGATGCAAAGTTTACAGTTAAAGGGCTGCTGCCGCGCCTCCATCGGCATTTACAGCAACAAAGCCGATATTGATCGTTTTATGAGTGCGCTCGCCTCGGTCAAAGCGCTCTTACTCTAACGCAAGCTGACGTGAACTAGGCAGGCCAATGCCCCGCTCACCGCTAAACCCAATCAACGCTAAAACGGAAGGCGACTGGCGAAAATGAAGACAAGGATGAGTGTTTAACGTCAGCAATAAACGTGAAATAACAGCGATGTGCGTGAAAGCACAATCAGTATTAAAGGATAACTATGAGCCAGCAAATACAGCCCAGCGGCAGCGATTTTCTCTATGAGGTCGAAGATAGCAGCACCTTGCTGAGCCGCTTTCAGCAAGCCGCCAATTGGCAAGAACGCTACCGCCAGATCATGCTGTTAGGTAAAGACTTACCTAACCTAAGCGCCCCGCTGCGCCAAGATTGCGCTAAGGTGCAAGGCTGCGAAAGTGATGCTTGGCTCTATCATCTTGCCCAAGGGGACACACACTATTATCTGGCCGACAGCGATGCCCGCATCGTTAAGGGGTTGATTGGCTTATTACTCAGCGCCTGCCATGGTAAAACAACGCAACAGATCCAAGCGTTCGATCCCCACAGCTACTTTGCACAATTGGGACTTGAAGGCCAACTTAGCCCCTCGCGTACCAACGGCTTAAATGCGCTAGCCTTAGCCATTAAAGAGGCCGCCCGCTAACACGGGCTCATCTCAATGGGTTGCAGTACCCGCTTAAGCCTCGATAACGTAGCCTTAAGCCTCGATAACGTAGCTTGAGGCTCGATAACACAGTCAGGGGTGTTAGCCGACGGCACAAACAGGGCTAATCATAAAATACCGCCAACCACAGGGTTTCCCCCTCGGCGGCAGTTGAAGCCACCCGGTGTTTTTGATGGGGTAAAATCGTGAGGTAATCCCCAGGCGTTAAGCGCACCGATACCTGCGGTTCAAAGACTAAGGTTGCTTCGCCCTTTAGCAGCATCACAAATTCATGCTGCGCCTGATCGTACCATTGCCCTTCTGGGGTCGAGTGGCCATGGGAGACAATGCGTTCAATCGTCACGCTGGCATTGCCCGCCAAGCGTTCAAAGACCTCGGCCGCAACATCCTCTGGAAGATCTTTAAAAACATTCGATAACATAGGGCAGCCATTATGTAAGCTGGGGCAGCAATAAGCACGGCACTCATGGGCCATCGCCCTGAGCGTGCGTTAAAGTGCGAAGGTGGCAATGGTTTTTTGAATGCCCACCACATCGGTGCCGCGCTTAAGCTCTTTCACTAACGGCTGACTTTGGCCTGAGATCCAAATTTTAAGCTCAGCATCCATATCAAAATGGCCGGTGGTTTCCACTTCAAAATGGGTAATGGATTTATAGGGGACGGAGTGATAGGTAACTTTTTTACCAGTCAGCCCTTGTTTATCAATTAAAATCAGCCGCTTATTCGTAAAAATAAACAAATCTCGGATCACTTTATAGGCCAGTTTTAATTCTTCCTGGATCCCCATAATCGGCCGCAACTCTTCGGCCAGTTCCTGTAAATCCACCTCAGACGCGTTACCCATTAATCCATCTAATAATCCCATGATGATCCTCTTATGTTTTGGCTATTGGCTATTGGCTATTGGCTATTGGCTATTGGCTATTGGCTTAAGGTATCGGCTCATTTGCCGCGATGCAACTGTATGACGGTGCAACTGTATGACGGTGCAACTATCTGATTGAGCAACCATTTGACTGAGCAACACTACAACGGTGTGACAGGGCAAGTATGTAACTAAGCTACTCTGGGACTAAAAGCGGTGAAACGGCGTAACGCTTTGCTTGCCAGCGTTACGCAAAGGCACATGTGCAGGCTCAGTCGCGGCGCTCGTGATCTCGCGCTAACTGAGCTTATTTACCGCCGCAGCATTACAACGGCTTTTGTCCCCGCACCTGACGGTTTTCACCAACAACCATCATTTCGCATTTCGGGCAGTCGAACACCAATTTGAGCACATCGTTACCAATTTCCAGCAGCATCGGCTCAGCTTTGATCCCCGGCACTTCCTTAGGACAGAGGTTAAAGTTAAACCGTAGACAATGCTTAGTGATCATCAGTGGTACATCTTCGGTAACGCCGTTTTTCTCGTAGGTATCTTGAATTTCAATCACGCCATGGCGCTGATAAAAACTCTTGGCCTTTTCATTGGCCACATTACCTAGATAACTCAAATGTTTAACCGGATAAACCGCATTAGGATTATAGGCCCAAGGTTGTGGGCGCACATAGGCTGCAGCCCGCGCCGCCACTAAGGCTGCCACACCATCACGCCGCAAACCATTCAGCACGGCCGCCGGTAAAAACCACGTTTGGGCCGTATCAATCACAATGCTGCGGGCAACAAAATCCGTACTGCCAAGCTTGGCAAGCTGAGTGCGGGTCTGTTGCAACGTTTTGTCTGCATCGGTGGCTGGGGTTTTGTCGACACTTAAGTTCACCGTAGCCGAGATACCATAGCGATCGGTTAAGCTAAGCGCTAAGCCGTCGGGGGTATCGCTTAAGCACATGTCGACGCTAATGATGCGTTTAGCAGACTCTTTCGCTAACAACAACTCAAAAGCTTGGTTGTGGTTACGGTAGAGGGTCATGCCGACTTTTAAATCCTTAGGGACTTGCAGGACATGGAGTTTATGACCTTCGGCGCGGTTGACTCTTAGCCCTTGCAATTTATCGTCCGATTGTTTTGCACTGGCATAATTAAGCGGGAAAAAGGCCAAACCGTCGCCATTATTAAATTCATGGGTTGAACTGACTTGAATAACATCTTTACCAATCGCAACGACTTTGCCCACCTCTTGGCCGATGTATTTGGGCGAGCGGAAATCTTTGATCCCTTGGCTACGTTCATGGACAAAATAGTCGGTGCTGCCGCGGTTAAAGGTCTTTTCCGGATCGGGCGTAAAAGTGTGCTCGCAGCGGCCATGGGATGAAGCGACCAATTCTGGGCGGCGGGCAATAATGGCATCTAATTTTTGCCGATAATGGGCCGTCACGTTTTTAACGTAACTGAGATCCTTAAGGCGACCTTCTATCTTAAATGAGCGCACCCCGGCATCGATTAATGCTTCAAGGTTATCGGTTTGGTTATTATCTTTAAGTGATAACAAATGCTCATTCTGGGCGAGAATATCCCCTGCCCGTGTTTTTAAATTGCCGGGCAAACGGCACATTTGCGAGCATTCACCACGGTTAGCGCTGCGATTACTAAAGGCATGGCTTAGGTTACATAAGCCACTGTAGGCCACACACAAAGCGCCGTGGATAAAAAACTCCAGCTGCATATTGGTGCGCGCAGCCACTTCACGAATTTGGCTGAGCCCCAGCTCACGGGCAAGCACCACTTGCGAAAAGCCAACTTGCTCCAAAAATGCCACTTTTTCAGGATGGCGGTTATCCATTTGAGTGCTGGCATGCAGGGCTATCGGTGGCAAATTGAGTTGCAACACCCCCATATCCTGCACAATCAAGGCATCTGCGCCCGCTTCATAAAGTTGCCAAATCAGTTGTTCGGCCGCGGCAAGCTCATCGTCCATTAAAATCGTGTTGAGGGCCACAAACACCTGCGCATGGTATTGGTGCGCGTAACGACACAGCCGCTCAATATCCGCCACACTGTTACCCGCCGTTGCCCGAGCCCCAAAGGCTGGACCACCGATATACACAGCGTCTGCGCCATGGCGTATGGCTTCGATACCATAATCGGCATTTTTTGCGGGTGCCAATAATTCTAAGCGATTACTCAGGTGAGAAAGCGACTGCGGCGCAAACTCTGGCTTAGGCTCTGGCGTATAAATCTCTGGCTGGCTCATGGCTTCACAGGCTCAACATGGTCGATGACAAAAGGGACGGCAGTATAGCAAGAACTCAAATCGAGCTCTATCAGCAAATGATGAATCACCGCCGCTCCCCCCTAGTGCGAAGGCGAGATAAACCACTAACAGGCTTGCACCCTCTAGCCTAGCGGAGTATCTTTGCCGCGCATTGAACAATAGGCAAGACTGACTAAACACCATTATGACTGATTTTATTTACCAACCACCGACCAGCCCTTGGCTCGATATTCTTTACCAAGATAAAGACATTATCGTCATCAACAAACCCTCGGGATTACTGTCGGTGCCTGGGCGCGATCCCGCCCATTACGACAGTGTTTACGCCAGAGTCAAAGCTGAGCACCCGCATTGCCAAATCGTTCATCGCCTCGATATGGCCACCTCAGGGGTGATGGTTGTCGCCCTGATCCGCAGCGCCGAACGAGAGCTCAAACGCCAATTTCATGATAGAGAAACCAGCAAAACCTATCTTGCCAGAGTCGCAGGCCACGTCAAAAACACCACAGGTAGCGTGGACTACCCGCTGATCTGTGACTGGCCGAATCGGCCCAAACAAAAAGTCGATCACCAGGTGGGCAAACCCTCATTAACTCACTATGAGGTATTAAGCCGCGGCCAACGTTCAAGCTTAGTCAAACTCATGCCTATCACTGGCCGCTCCCATCAATTGCGGGTACACATGATGGCGCTCGGCCACCCGATCCTCGGTGATGGGTTTTACGCCGATCCCCTCGCCAAATCCTTAGCGCCCCGTTTACTGCTACACGCTGCAGCGCTTTGCATCAAACATCCCTATAGCGGGGCAAGTATGACCTTTAGCAGCCCAGCTCCCTTCTGTGAGCCCGAGGGACAACAATAGCGCTTAAAATGAGAAAAACGCAAAATGAGTAGCAATTCGCCATAAAAAAACGTAACTTTATGACAATTCATTATGTTATAGAGATTTTATTTATGGATACATCATTTCAACGCGATCAGCTGGATAACCATATCCTCGAAGCCCTAATGCAGGATGCGCGCACTCCCTTTGCCGAACTGGCTAAACGCTTTAGCGTGAGCGCAGGCACTATCCATGTGCGGGTCGAAAAAATGAAACAAGCGGGCATTATCACCGGTGCCCAAATCACCGTGAATCCCAAAGCGCTCGGCTATGATGTGTGCTGTTTTATCGGTATCAATTTAAAAAGTGCCGGCGACTACCCAGCCGCTATCGCGAAACTCAACGCCCTTGAAGAAGTGGTTGAAGCCTATTACACCACTGGCAACTACAGTATTTTTGTCAAAGTCATGTGCCAATCCATTGATGGCCTACAGCATGTATTAATTAATCGCATTCAATCCATCGATGAAATTCAATCAACAGAAACCCTGATAAGCCTACAAAACCCCATCGTCCGGGCCGTTAAGCCTTAGATAAAATCCATCTAACTTATTACCAATAGTGAAAAATATAATACACAAGCAGGAGTGTGATTTTTTTTCAACACAAAAGTGTTAACGATAGTTTGATTTTATGTTACAACCTCAATGTCAGTGCAAAAAATGTGCGACGAACAATAACAATTCAACGGCGAACACTCAGTTTGTAGTATGAAATGGGTAACGCGTTTATTGACAAGGAAGAAGTTGTGAAGACAAAACTATCAATTGCTATCTCGGCAGCGCTAGTTTCCGGTGCTGCTATCGCCGGTACTGTGAACCAATACAATACGACGAATCAAGCAGCCGATCAGTATGCTGGTCTTAACGTCACCAAGAATGAAAGCAATGAGCAAAAACAAGCTGTTGCTTGGATGATCAAACTCAAATCTCCCTCTATTGCCGAGCAAAGCCAGCTAAAGGGATTTAACCCACAATCGGTGATGAGCCGTATTGAAAGCTCGCAAGCTCGCGTTAAAAGTGCCATTCAAAGCATGGACGCTGAGATCAACATTGTCGCCACCACCTCAAAACTCGTTAACGCTATCGTCGTTGAGGGTGATCATCAAAAACTGGTGGAATTACGAACACATGCTGACGTCGCTGATATTCTCCCGATTTATGACTACAAACTCGATGTCGCCGCCAGTGCTGAATACATCAAAGCCCAAACCGTTCTCAAAGAGGGAATCGCTTCAGGTAAAGGCCAACGAGTCGCTATCTTAGATACTGGCGTGGACTATACCCATAAAGCGCTAGGGGGAAGCGGCAACATTAACGATTACAAGGCTGCAGTAGCCACTAAAAGCGAGCAGCCCAATTGGCCTCAAGGCAAAGTGATCGGCGGCTGGGATTTTGTTAACAACGATCCAAACCCCATCGATGCCAGCACAAACCATGGCACCCATGTGAGCCACTCGGTGCTGGGCACCGCTCCCGATGTGGAGCTACTCGTGTATTCGGTATGTAATTCAGGCTGCTCTGGTATTGCCCAGTTAAATGCGTTAGAAGCCTCCATGGACCCTAATGGTGATGGCGATATTAGCGATCGCGTTGATACGGTGAATATGTCATTAGGCGGTGATTTTGGTGATACCGAAGGCGGCGCCGTCCAAGTACTGATCGATGAAATGGTCAAACTCGGGGTCAACCTCGTGATTTCTGCGGGCAATGATGGTCCAACGCCATTTGTAGTCGGTGGACCCAGTACAACTAACAGTGCCTTATCTGTCGGGGCGATGACTCACCCCACCACCAAAGTCGGTAAAATTGATGCCACACTATCAGGCAAGACAATCACTGCTATCGGCGCGGGTTTCAACAAATCAAATACCTATAGCTTCAACAATTCAACGGCACCCATTGTATACCCCGCCGCCAATAAAAATGGTTGTTTAAGCTATGCTGAAGATTTAACTGGCAAAACCGTTTTGATTGATCGCGGTACCTGTAGCTTCGTCGTCAAAGTATTAAACGCCCAATTAAAAGGAGCAGCTTTTGTTATTGTCGCCAATAATGCGGCCAATACCAGTCCAATCGTGATGGGAGGCGCTGACAGTAAAATTACCATCCCATCGGT
>NZ_JBOFMC010000077.1:0-7300 GCF_051658185.1 Shewanella sp.
AGCAGGCGTTACATCTGTGTATCGAGAAGCGTCCACAGCCGCTCGTGCAGCAGGCCGACCTTGCGGCCCATTGCGGGATGTTGACAGGCTGTGGGGCTGAGCACGATCCGCATCAAGCCGAGCGCTGGCAAGATCAACATACCATGGTCGCCACCAGTTTTGCAGAGTTAGAGGCGTTGTTAAGCCCTTATTTTGATGTGCATATTTTTGAGCACGATTATGAAAAAATCGTCCCATGGGATTTGGCATCCGGCAATGCCTTGTTTGTTTGCGTGAAGCGTTGAGCTGCTGCGGCAATCTTTGTATTACCGAGTCAGCTAACCGCTGCCGCGCCTGTGGATTGGTGACTCGCCCGTGAGGTGTTGGCTAAAAGCCGCGCCCCAATGGGCTGGGCGGCTTTTAGCGGTATGGCTGTCTGCGAAGGTGGACTATTGACGAAGGTGACAGTTTGCGAAGGTGACAGTTTGCGAAGGCAGACTGTCTGCGAGGGTGACTTTATACAGTCACTTGCACACAGACCTTGCACACAGTCCTTAGACACAGACCTTGCACACAGTCCTTGCACACAGTCCTTGCACACAGTCACTTGCGCTGAGGACGCCCTCCCTTAGAATTATCTCGCTTAGGACGTCCTCGGCTCAGGGCGCCCCGGCTTAGGGGTTGGCAGCGGTGATGAGCCGGGCATCGCGCTCCAGCAGCGGTTTAAGGAAGCGCGCTGTGTGGGAGCTTGGATGCTGCGCCACCTCTTCCGGAGTGCCCGTCGCGAGAATCATCCCACCGCCACCGCCGCCTTCTGGGCCTAAGTCGATAATCCAGTCGGCGGTTTTGATCACATCCAAATTGTGCTCAATCACCACTATGGTATTGCCGTGGGATTTGAGGCGATGCAGTACATCGAGCAGCAATTGGATATCGGCAAAATGCAGCCCAGTGGTGGGCTCATCGAGGATATATAAGGTTTTGCCCGTATCGCGCTTAGAGAGTTCCTTGGCGAGTTTGACCCGCTGCGCCTCACCGCCCGATAGCGTAGTCGCGCTTTGTCCGAGGCGCACATAGGATAAACCGACGTCCATCAAGGTTTGTAGCTTGCGGGCTATCGCGGGGACGGCATCGAAAAACGCGCGCGCGTCCTCCACCGTCATTTGCAATACTTCGTGGATATTCTTGCCTTTATAACGTACCTCTAAGGTTTCGCGGTTATAGCGCTTGCCCTTACAGGCATCGCAGGGCACATACACATCGGGCAGAAAGTGCATTTCGACTTTAATTAAGCCATCGCCTTGGCAGGCTTCACAGCGGCCCCCTTTGACATTAAAAGAGAAGCGACCAACCTGATAACCGCGGGTGCGTGACTCTTGGGTGGCGGCAAAAATTTCTCGGATGGGAGTAAAGATGCCGGTGTAGGTCGCTGGATTGGAGCGTGGGGTACGGCCAATCGGGCTTTGGTCGATATCGACGACTTTATCGCATTGCTCCATGCCGACAATACGGTCATAGGGTGCGGGTTCATCCACGGTGGCGCCATTTAATAGCTTATGGGCGATTTTAAAGAAGGTGTCGTTGATTAAGGTCGATTTGCCTGAGCCTGATACCCCGGTCACGCAGGTAAAGAGGCCGATGGGAATGGTTAAATCGACATTGCGCAGGTTATTGCCGCGGGCGCCAAATAGCTCAATCACTTGGCTTGGGTCGAAGGCGGTACGCGCCCCGGCGATGTGAATATGGCGTTTGCCGGCAATATATTGCCCTGTCACCGAGGCGTCACAGGCGATAATCTTTTCGATCGGACCATCGCAAATCACTTCGCCGCCATGCACGCCAGCGCCGGGGCCGATATCGATTACATGGTCGGCCATGCGAATGGCATCTTCATCATGCTCCACCACTATCACCGTATTACCTAAATCCCGTAAATGGATTAAGGTTTGCAGCAGGCGCTCGTTATCCCGTTGATGCAGGCCAATTGACGGCTCATCGAGCACATACATGACGCCGACTAACCCTGCCCCAATTTGGCTGGCAAGGCGGATCCGCTGCGCCTCGCCGCCCGAGAGGGTTTCGGCCGAGCGGGATAGGCTTAAATAATTCAGGCCAACATTGACCAAAAAACCTAAACGGTCGCGCACTTCCTTAAGAATTTTTTCGGCAATTTGCGCCTTTTGCCCGGTAAAGCTGAGTGTATCGAAATATTCGAGGGCTTCACCGATTGACCACGTGGTGAGTTGCGGCAGGTTAAGATCGCCAATAAAGACATGGCGTGCCTCTTCGCGCAGACGCGAACCGCCACAGTCTTGGCAGGCTTGGGTATTGATAAATTTGGCTAATTCATCGCGTACCGAATTACTTTCGGTTTCGCGATAGCGCCTATCCATATTATTTAAAATGCCTTCGAAGGGGTGCTTACGTACCACCACATCGCCGCGATCATTGATGTATTTAAAGGCAATGCTGTCCTTACCGGAGCCATACAGTACAATTTTTCGTACTTTTTCACTCAGTTGCTCATAGGGGACTTCGACATCGAATTGATAATGCTCTGCAAGGGAACTGAGCATTTGGAAGTAATAAAAGTTGCGGCGGTCCCAGCCACGAATAGCGCCGCCGGCGAGTGACAGTGCGCTATTGGTGATCACTCGCTCGGGATCGAAAAACTGCTGCACCCCTAAACCATCGCAGGTCGGGCAGGCGCCAGCGGGATTGTTGAAGGAAAAAATCCGCGGCTCAAGCTCTGCCATCGAATAACCGCAGTGGGGGCAGGCAAAGTTGGCGGAGAAGATTAATTCTTCCGTAACGCCTTCATCCATACTGGCGACCAGCGCAATGCCGCCAGAGAGTTCGAGTGCGGTTTCAAAGGACTCTGCCAGACGCTGGGCAATATCAGGGCGCACCTTAAAGCGATCGACGACCACTTCAATCGTATGTTTTACGTGTAAATCTAAGGTTGGAGGATCGGTTAAATCACACACTTCACCATCGATACGGGCGCGGATATAGCCTTGAGCCGCCAAACCTTCGAGTAATTTTACGTGCTCGCCCTTGCGGCCATTGACGACAGGCGCTAACAGCATCAACCGACTGTCTTGAGGCATGTCGAGTACTTTATCGACCATTTGACTGACGGTTTGCGCCGTGAGTGGCTGGCCGTGAGTTGGGCAGCGCGGCTCGCCCACGCGGGCAAACAATAACCGCAGATAATCATAAATCTCGGTAATGGTGCCGACGGTCGAGCGGGGATTGTGGGAAGTGGATTTTTGCTCGATGGAAATCGCGGGGCTGAGGCCTTCGATATGGTCCACATCGGGCTTTTCCATCAAACTTAAAAATTGACGCGCATAGGCGGATAGCGACTCGACATAACGGCGCTGCCCTTCGGCATACAAGGTATCAAATGCAAGGGAGGATTTGCCTGAGCCAGATAACCCAGTAATCACAATCAGCTTATCTCTTGGGATCGTCAGGTTGATATTTTTGAGATTGTGGGTGCGGGCGCCGCGTATTTCAATCTTATCCATCGCTTGCTCGAATTATAGGCTTAAAAAAATGAGCACAAGTATCGCACAGTTCCGCCGCTGAGTTTAGTTGATTGTGTGATCGACATCGACGCTACTGGAGCATGCTGCCTGCAAAAAGGCCGCCCAGCTTACAAACCGTAGAGGATGAATAAAGATTAATCCTTGTCTGTCGATGAGCCTTATGTGGTACTTGGCGTGGACTGCGAGTGTTATCAGGATTGCTTATCGGTATGTTGTTAGGAGAGGCTGCTTACTTACATACTGATAATTAAATATTTTTCGAAGATGAAACCGTATCGTCACCGCAGTGCGCAACGCTGCGATTTCCTTTTGAGCAAACCCTTTTGGCTGTGGTAACATGCGCCCCTTAAAAAGATATTCATCCAAGGCAGAATCATGGGGCAGAACGGACTTTCGAGTACGGAGAAAAAAGTCGCATTTTCTTTAGCGAGCGTATTTGGTTTGCGCATGATGGGCTTGTTTATGATCATGCCAGTGTTTGCGCTTTATGGGCAGCATTTGCAAGGATTTTCGCCCTTGTGGGTGGGTATTGCCATCGGCGCCTATGGTCTGACTCAAGCCGTGTTACAAATCCCGATGGGCATTTTATCCGATAAATATGGCCGAAAACCGATTATTCTCGGGGGCTTAGTGTTATTTGCCATCGGCAGTGTGATTGCTGCGACGGCCGACACCATTTATGGGGTCGCCTTTGGTCGTGCCGTGCAGGGCATGGGGGCGATTGCCGCGGCTGTGCTGGCCTTGGCCGCCGACTTAACCCGTGACGAACAGCGTACTAAGGTCATGGCGATTATTGGTATGTGTATTGGACTGTCGTTTGCGCTCTCATTACTGGTGGGGCCCATTGTCGCGCAGCATCTGGGATTGGCGGGGTTATTTTGGTTAACCGCACTTTTGGCTATCCTTGGTATGTTGCTTATCCAATTTTTAGTGCCAAACCCGATCACTCAGGCGCCTAAAGGCGACACCTTAGCGACACCCACAAAACTTAAACGCATGTTTGTCGAGCCGCAGCTCTTTCGGCTGAATGCCGGCATATTTATTTTGCACTTAGTGCTGACCGCGGTGTTTGTTGCGTTACCATTGGATTTGGTGAGCGCAGGGCTTATCAAAGAAAAACACTGGATGCTGTATTTTCCTGCCTTTGTCGGGGCATTTATGCTGATGGTGCCGTTGATCGTCATCGGGGTTAAGCGTAAAAATACCAAGCTGATGTTCCAAATTGCGCTACTGATCATGATTTGTTCTTTGGCGCTGATGGCCATATTTGCCAGTAATTTATGGGCATTGAGTGCGGCAGTATTGCTGTTTTTTACTGGTTTTAACTACCTTGAGGCCTCATTACCGAGTTTAATTGCTAAATTCTGCCCAGTGGGTGAAAAGGGCTCGGCCATGGGCGTTTATTCAACTAGCCAGTTTTTAGGGGCATTTTGCGGTGGCATGCTTGGCGGCGGTGCCTTCCAGTTGGTTGGGGCGGTGGGCGTGTTTAGCGTTGCCTTAGTGTTGATGATCCTGTGGTTGCTATTGACCTTAGGAATGCAAAACCCCGTACTCTTAAAGAGTTATACTCTAGAAGCTGTCGTTAATGATAAAACCGAGGCGCGCACTATGGCAACGCAGTTATCTCAGCTGGCGGGCGTGGTGGAAGCGATAGTGGTACTGGATGAAAAAGTCGCCTACTTAAAAGTTGATGAGCATTTCGATTTAAGCCAAGCCCGAGCTGTGTTAGGCTCAGCTCAATAATAGGATTAATTGCCGGCGTCGTTGAGGATACTGATTTTCCTTTAGGGCAATTTTGATAAACAACATACTGAATTAATAGATTATTTAAAGAATCGCAGGAGATTTCAATGGCCAGTCGTGGTGTTAACAAGGTAATTTTGGTTGGCAATTTGGGACAAGATCCAGAAGTACGTTACATGCCAAACGGTAACGCAGTCGCGAACATTACGGTAGCGACCAGCGAATCGTGGAAAGACCAACAAGGTCAGCAGCAAGAACGTACCGAGTGGCACCGTGTGGTTCTGTTTGGCAAATTAGCTGAAATTACAGGCGAATATTTACGCAAAGGCTCACAGGTTTACCTTGAGGGTAAATTGCAAACCCGTAAGTGGAAAGACCAAAGTGGCCAAGATCGTTACACCACTGAAGTGGTGATCGATCAAAGCGGTAGCATGCAAATGCTCGGCGGCCGTAATCAAGGTCAAGCACAGGGTGCGCCGATGGGCGGCATGCCACAGCAGCAAGCTTATCAAGCCGCACCACAGCCTGCGGCAAATCAATATGCCCCAGCGCCACAAGCTGCGCCAGCTTATCAAGCTCCCGCTCAGCAACATGCGCCGCAGCCAGGTTATAATCCAGCGCCAGCCCAATCAGGCTATGCTCAACCACAGGCTCAGCCGCAGCAGCAGGGTGGCTATGCGCCTAAGCCACAGGTAGCCGCGCCTGCTTATGCTGCTCCGGCCGCGCCAGCACCGCGTCCGGCTCCGCAGCCACAGCAAAATTTTACCCCAGATTTAGATGATGGTTGGGATGATGACATCCCGTTTTAACGGTTAATGAAGTGAATTAACTTCATTGCTTAAACAGAGGGCCCTGCAGATTGCTGCGGGGCTTTTTTTTTGCGGCAGGCTTCAAATAAATGATCATTTGCCAGTGGCTTGGTTGGGGCAAAGGGTGGATCTTGGGTAATGGTTCAGTTTAGGTACAGCTTAAGGCCACTAACATCAACCCTATCGAGGATGATAGTATTTTCAATATTTCTTATATAGTGAGTATTCATCTTTTTTAAGATATCGCTTTGCTGGGTCATTTCACGATATCGATATATTTAGTTTGTGGGGTAAGCATTTATGAAAAAAACAATCGCAATTATTCTGACAGCGCTGTTGTCTGTGCCTATGGTATTGTCAACCGCCCATGCTGGCATTGTTGATGGTAAATTAACGAAGATCCGTGTTTATGACGATGGTAAGAAGCTTGAGTTTAAATCGAAGATCCCAAATGTTAGCTATGCATTGACTAAAGCCGATGTTATTAAGGTTATGACTCGTAAAGGTAAAACTCACGCTATCGCGGATCTTGAGAAAAATGGCATTATTATTGATGTGGATCGTAAAGCGCGCGTAACGCTGGATCGTGTTGCTGATGGTCTTTATATTCGTGGTAATAGCCTGACGATGTTTATCACTGAAAAAGAGCTCGAAAAGGTTCGCTAAGCGATGCTGAGCTTATCGATGGACGTTTTTCTAAGGATTGGATCTTTACAAAAAAAGCGCGGCCTGAAAAGGTCGCGCTTTTTTGTGAGGAAATGAGCTTCATTATTGGGATAATTTCAATTTTTGGCCCGGTTTAATAATGCTCTTAGAAGTGAGTTGATTCCATTTCATTAAGTCTGCAAGTTTTATATTGTTCTTTTTCGCAATTTTATCCAATGAATCCCCCGATTTTACTTTATAAGTGACACTGGGTTTATCGGTGGTTTTATGATGGGTTGAACTGGCAAGGTGTGCAGTTTTGGTGTTTTTGGGTTTAGCCGCAGGCGTTGCTTCTGCGCTATTTGGGGTTGCTATTGGGGTCGATAATACGAGCTCTTGGCCTACCTTGATGTTGTGAGAAGTCAGGCCGTTAGCTTGCTTTAATTCATTGATCGAAATATTAAATTTATCGGCGATTTCCCCTAAGCTATCGCCAGCTTTAACGATATAGCTGTGGCTGTTATCGCGTTTTTGCGCATAAAGGTTATCTTGGTTGTCTTGATAGGTACC
>NZ_JBOFMC010000078.1:0-2333 GCF_051658185.1 Shewanella sp.
GAGAGAGTGAGAGATTTTAGGCACAAAAAAACCGACTTGATGTCGGCTTTATACTCTTAAATAAGAGTTATGGTACCAGTGGCCAGACTCGAACTGGCACGCTTTTAAGGGCGGCGGATTTTGAATCCGCTGTGTCTACCGATTTCACCACACTGGCATCTTAGATTGTTGCTTTTCGCCGCCATCAAAGATGGGCTGCGTCTAAGTGCTGGGAATTATACCTTTGCTTAGGCTAATGGCAAGCCCTTTCCGGAAGGATAAACCTAAATTACGGTTAACTGCTCAAAAATCATGCGCTTGAACGGTAAATGCGGGTAAACAGTGCTGGCAAACAACAATACGGGTAAACAGTGCGTCGCTGCGCATTGTTAAGCATTGAACTGTCGCGCATCCTCAGAGTGGCCTGCACCAACAACAGACCCTGACATGCAAAGCCTGCCTGATAACACACGTCAGCAAGATTGAGAATACAGACAGGACAGGCGGCGCAGACGCTCTTAGCGCTTACCTTCAGTGAGTAGGAGCTGATGACAAAGAGATGCACTGGCCATTTGGTAGCCCTATTTGATAACACAGGCACTCTTTGATAACACAAGCATTTCGCTACCCAGCAGGATCGGGGGTTACCGCGCAGGCTCGAGGCAGCTTAATAAAATTTGAACCATCTCACAAATGTTACCGCAAGGTTGCAATGTTGTTTATATTGCGATTTTTTATTGATCGGGATCAGTTTTTTTAGCCTTCAATCGCGCTAATTTAAGGCTGACTTCACAGGAAAGAGGGTTTCAATCATGGCATTTTGGCTTGATCTAATGTTCGGTAATCCCATTGGTTTAATGTCGATGATCGTCATCTTTACCACTATCGGGATCATTTCATATCTCGGGTGGATGTTTGTGGTGAAGTCAGCTCAACAGCCGTAGTCTTGCTTCCTTTTGTTTATTTTATCCTTTGTAAACTGGCTTTTGATTATGGGGGTTTCACCACCCCCATTTTTTATTGTGCGTCTTTTATAAAACCATTTGAGCTTTGGGCCGCCAATAAAGCGACTGGCGTTAAGTATTAACACTTAACGCCATCAGGCGACGAATACCGCCGCAGAGTTGGCTGTGCAAAGGTTAAGCGACGTGTTTACGGTTTTGCATTAACCCATTTAAAAACTGCGGCCGCGCCCTCAGCAGATGCTGCATTTCTTCCTGACTCGGCTCACCAGCGGGTAAACGCAGCACCTCGCGATTGAGATACCGACGTGCCTTCATGGCAATTTTATAATCGGCCGTCGGCCCTTGAATAGCATAATGGCGCTCGTTACCGAGGCACTCAAGGATGCAAGTATTGAGTAAGCTTTTTACCGCGGGTTCATTTTGCGGCAAGGTTAAAATGGTGCTGCCCTGCAAAAAAAACTCTCGCAACAAGGCTCGTTCGGCGCGATCCAGTAAATTAACCTTAGCCTCAATCGTCTCAATGGTGCGTTTATCGCTTAGATAACGAATCGATTCATCCAGCCCCAAATTCACTAACTGACTTAAAAAATAGGCTATCGAGATAATGAGGCCTAAGCCAATAAAATGCGCATGTTCTGGCACAAATTCATCGAGGGCCAACAGCTCGAGCACATTCGCGGGGCAAAACAACAAGACAATACAGCTCACCATCAGCCATAACATGAGCTTAAGCATCACTTTTTGAGGGCTGAAAAACTTAACTGCATCCAGCTTGAGTTTAAACATAGCGTTATTCCACAGACAAAAAATTGAACCTACTCAATAACAAGCAAGTTCAATGCCATAAATAGCGTCAATAGAACGTCGATGCCGCAGCGTACGGCCTTTATCGCAGCAGAGTGAAGCGCTTAACGGATATCAGGCACTGATATAAGGCAACGGATATAAAAACGGATCAGACACTCCATCACGCCTGGCAGAGATCTCATCGCCTCTTATAATCTGGCTGGGAGCACTCTGCCTCTTATAAGATGAGGGAGCGACAACGACAACATAGAGGCGTTTATCCCTAAACGCCGATGATGAATGGAGTACCGTTAACGGCTGGTTTTTTGACACGGAGAGTCACACTAAACGTGAGACGTTTGCAGGCATTACGCGTTAGCTAACCGGGCCAATTTTGCCAATACCCGGCTTGCGGCCACAAAACCAAAGGTGCCGGTCACCATAGTGACCGCGCCAAACCCCGAGGCACAGTCCATACGCATGCTGCCATCAGCGCTGGCCTTAGTGCTGCATACCGAGCCATCGGCCTTGGGATACACCAGCTGCTCACTGGAAAATACCGCGTCCACGGCAAAACGCCGCTGCACATTTTTAGAGAAATGG
>NZ_JBOFMC010000079.1:0-4587 GCF_051658185.1 Shewanella sp.
GGGGGCTTTTTGGCGGTTTGGCTGTTGTTCGCAGTATTTTCAAATGTAATTTAATTACACTTCGATGCACTATGATTAATTGAAGCTTAAGCTGGGCTGAACCCCGCATGGATACTAGGTTATTTTGAGTTATCAACAAAATCTGTGGATAAGCCTGTGGGTTGTCAGAAAAAACAGCCTGCAAACCCTTGGCCTATGGGCAACGGCCTTAAATTGCACTGTTTTGGTGTTTAAAAAATAATGTCATTAAAATCAAATGATTAATAAAAGCAATAGCCTTTTATAAATACGCCATGCAAGTTGCAAATTTGTAATAATTTGAAAGTGGCCACTTGTGTATTAATTTGACAATTTTAGTGAAGTTTGGTGTGTTTCTTGGGCGATTTGCGCCTTTAAGCGTTAAGGGGGAAAATTTCAGGTTGAGGGATGGGGATGATTTGTTATGGATATGATGGGCGCAGGGCTTCAGAGAGAATAAAGGTGATTGTTTGCTGCCTGATAGACTTCTTGGGTGTTTGCCGGCTTGTTAGCACTATTATCGGGCGTGCATATCGTGCCGCGCTGTTGAGCGGTGATAAGGCATAATCGCTGGAGCTTGGGCGATGACTTGATTAGAATGGCATGACTAACCACAAGGATATGTACGCGTGTCAGAATCTGTTTTTCAGCTTGAATCACAATTTGCTCCCGCAGGCGATCAACCCAGTGCGATTGCAAAATTAGTCGATGGCCTTGAGGCTGGGCTTGCCTGCCAAACCTTATTAGGGGTGACGGGATCCGGTAAAACCTTCACCATTGCCAATGTGATCGCCAAACTGGGGCGGCCGACCATCATTATGGCCCCCAATAAAACCTTAGCCGCCCAGCTTTATGGCGAGATGAAAGAGTTTTTTCCCCATAATGCGGTGGAATACTTTGTCTCTTATTACGATTATTACCAGCCCGAAGCCTATGTGCCCGCCTCCAATACCTTTATTGAAAAGGATGCCTCGGTCAATGCGCATATTGAGCAGATGCGCCTGTCGGCGACAAAAGCGTTACTCGAGCGTAAAGATGTGGTGTTAATCGCATCGGTATCGGCGATTTATGGTTTAGGGGATCCCGATTCGTACCTTAAAATGTTGTTGCACCTGCGCCAAGGAGATACGTTAGGGCAGCGTGACATGCTTAAACGGTTAAGCGAACTGCAATATACCCGTAATGATATTGAATTACAGCGGGGGACTTTTCGTGTCCGTGGTGAAGTGATTGATATTTTTCCTGCCGATTCTGATCGTTATGCGATTCGTGTTGAGCTGTTTGACGATGAAATTGAGCGCTTAAGTGAGTTTGATCCCTTAACTGGGCAGATCCTTAAACGTATCGCCCGCACCACTGTGTATCCTAAAACGCACTACGTGACCCCAAGGGAGAAAATCCTTGAGGCGACTGAGCAAATCAAGCAAGAGCTGCGCGAGCGTAAGCAATATCTGTTAGATAACAATAAGCTGATTGAAGCGCAGCGCATCCACGAGCGGGTGCAATACGATATTGAGATGATGGTCGAGTTAGGATATTGCTCGGGCATTGAAAACTATTCTCGCTACTTATCGGGCCGTGCCGCCGGTGAAGGGCCACCAACCTTATTGGATTATTTGCCCGCCGATGGCCTGTTGATCATCGATGAGTCTCATGTCACTGTGCCGCAAATCGGCGCCATGTATAAAGGTGATCGGTCACGCAAAACCACACTGGTCGAGTACGGCTTTCGTCTGCCGTCGGCATTGGATAACCGCCCACTGAAGTTTGAAGAGTTTGAGCAGTTGATGCCGCAGACCATTTATGTGTCTGCGACCCCTAATCCCTATGAATTGGAAAAAAGTGGCGGTGAGATTGTTGAACAAGTGGTGCGCCCCACAGGCTTGCTCGATCCCGAATTAGAAGTACGGCCCGTGGGGATCCAGGTTGATGACTTATTATCAGAGGTCGCCAAACGCGTCGCGGTCAATGAGCGGGTATTAGTGACCACCTTAACTAAACGTATGTCGGAGGATTTGACCGAATATCTCGATGAACACGGCGTGAAAGTGCGCTATTTACACTCGGATATCGATACGGTCGAGCGGGTTGAGATCATCCGCGATTTACGCTTAGGTAAGTTTGATGTGCTAGTTGGCATCAACTTGCTGCGCGAAGGTTTAGATATGCCAGAGGTTTCCCTCGTGTGTATTTTGGATGCCGATAAGGAAGGGTTCCTGCGCTCCGAGCGCTCGCTCATTCAGACCATTGGCCGCGCGGCCCGCAATGTTAATGGCAAGGTGATCTTGTATGCCGATCGCATCACGAATTCGATGGCGAAAGCCATGGGCGAAACTGAGCGGCGCCGAGAAAAACAACGAGCCCATAACCTCAAACATGGGATTGTGCCTAAGGGCGTGGTTAAACGTATCACAGATGTGATGGATATCGGTGACGGTCGAGGAGAGAGCCAAAATCAAGGTTCTTATGACAAGGTCGCGCAGGTGAGGACAAGTCATTATCACGCCGATGCTGCCCAGTTAAGCCATGATATTGATAAACTTGAAAAGCAAATGCATGAGCATGCTCGTAATTTAGAATTTGAGCAGGCGGCGGCGCTGCGCGATGAGGTTAAACGCCTAAGGGAACTGCTCATTCGCGCTTGATTAGCCCTTTATCGACAGGGCTAAGCATGTCCAGTAAGCGCATGTAGTTTCAACCCCCTTCATTGAGAGGTCTTAATGAAGACCACCAGAGCAGGGCCGACGCCCAGCGTAGGGGTGGCTTTTTATTTACCACTTGTTATTTACCACTTGTTATTTACCACAGTCGGTAACGTTGATAAGTCGGTACGTCAATGGCGTTGATGCAGCAAACTAGAAGGGCGCTAGGCATCGTCAGATAGCGCCAGCAAGCGCATTCTGGCGTTCAGGTGCGCGGTGGTTTTTTGCGCAGTAACATCACCGCTGCGCAAATTATGCCGCAGATCATCCCAACTAAATGCGCCTCGGTGGCCACCCGTGCACCTATCATCACAGTCACATCTTCGCTTGCGCCATAAAATTGCTCATGGGTCACTTTGAGGATAACTCCAAGTAGCAGCAAATAACCTGATTTAAGCTTGTGCTGAATATCCATAAGCGCGCCATAGGCAAACAGGCCATGGAGCATGCCACTTAAGCCCACATAGCCAAGTAACTGCGGATACCCTAGGTATAACCCTAGCCCTTCGAGTAAACACAGTAGCAAAAATAACAGGCTTACCTCCTTGAGCTGATAGTGAAAGTGGTGCAAAAACAGCACAATCCATAGCCCAGCTAAGTTCATTAACAAGTGCCAATGATTGGTATGCAATAAGTTGCCGGTGACGAGGCGCCACCATTGCCCCTGAGTGATCGCACTGCGTTGATAGGCTAACAGCTGATCGACAAAAGGCATGGCCAGCCCAGCAAGGTATAAGCCTATGCAGAGCACACTGACAAGCAGCGCTAGCCAGTAGGGGCCGAGCTTCACGCGCTAGGCTCAGTTGGAATCGCCGCGTCGGGGAGCGATGCCATGATAGTGGCTTGATTTTGCAGATATTCATCTAACCCGCGCTGCCGCAAATGGCAGGCAGGGCAATCGCCGCAGCCATCGCCTATCACCCCGTTATAGCAGGTCAGCGTTTGGTGGCGCACGAGATCTAATTGTTGATATTTATCGGCTAACGCCCAGGTTTGTGCCTTGTTGAGCCACATCAGCGGCGTGACAATTTGTAGCGGCTTATCCATCCCTTGCACCAGCGCCGATTCCATCGCTCTGACGAAATCGTGTCGGCAATCGGGATACCCCGAAAAATCGGTCTCACATACTCCGGTGATAATACTTTGGGCCCCTAATTGATAGGCATAAATGCCTGCAAGGGTTAAAAAGAGGATATTGCGCCCCGGAACAAAGGTATTGGGCAGGCCATTTTCCATTAACTCGTGGGAAACGGGAATGGCATCACGAGTGAGGGCTGAAATCGCTAACTCATTGAGTAAGGTTACATCCATCACTTTATGGCTGGTAATATTCAGACGTTTGGCTAGGGACTTGGCGACTTCAATTTCTTCGCGGTGACGTTGACCGTAGTCAAAGGTGATCCCATGCACTTCATCGTATTGGGTTAAGGCTTGAATGAGGCAGGTCGTCGAGTCTTGTCCTCCACTGAATACCACAACCGCTTTTGTTACCTGTGCGTTCGCTACCGCCGCGCGTGTGCCTATTGTATTTGCCATAAACCGATCACCACTGAGACTTACATAATCAAAGGAGGCCGTAGTGTAACCTAGGCTCAAGGCCTTGCAAACTCTTTGCGCCGGGCTTCCCCATAGCAATGCATTGTCAATGCACAGGACCTAGCGAGGCCAAAACGGAGCAACGCAAGATCCCTTATACGCAAGATCCCTTATAAAGTCGTTATCCTGCGAACAGCTTGCAGCTCGCTGGTAAATCCTCTATAAAGGCAGCCTCCCAAAAATGGAACCGCAGCATGCATTATCCTGTTAACGAAGTTTTTGAAACGATTCAAGGTGAAGGTGTCTTTACCGGCGTTCCCGCCATTTTTGT
>NZ_JBOFMC010000080.1:0-13368 GCF_051658185.1 Shewanella sp.
TGACTCCATCCCGAACTCAGAAGTGAAACGCAATTGCGCCGATGGTAGTGTGGGGTCTCCCCATGTGAGAGTAGGGCATCGCCAAGCGCCTAATACCAATGAAGCCCTAGTTAACGCTAGGGCTTTTTTGCATCTGCGCGTGACTCCATTTTGCATCTGCACGCTACTCCATTTTGTATCTGTTTTTACTCCTTTTGACATCAGAACTCCTCTTGGTTTTTATCATCAATGGCCGCTTATCATCCATTTCGTCTGTAGATCTGTAGGTCTGTAGGCTTGCTAGCTATGAGCCTAGATTGTTGATGCTATTTCTTTAGCCCGCATCAATCATGGCCTACATGGCTCGTTTGGCGCACATTACCTGCACAGCACTTCCTGCCGCGCACTGGCTACCGACTCCGTTAGCATTCTGCTAGCGTTTCGATTAAGGCGCCGCGAACACTCCATTCAACGCTTTTATAATGCGAGCCTTCTTGGTGTGGTTTGTGGCTTGGCTCGTAAATGCAAGGTGACTTGGTGTTTATGCGGCGGATTGTTAGTATGGGGTAGGGTAGCGGTGTGTGGGGATGAGTTTGTGGGTATTCGCTCGAATTGCTGCCTTTGTATGATGGGTGACGCTTGTTTGCGGCGGCGTCAGTTTTAGTTGCAACTGGAAGCAATACCACTAAGCGCAATTACACTAAGCGCAGTTAAGTGCTGCACTTTTGCAGCGTACACCATAGAGGTTTAAGCCATGCTTTATGATTTAACGGTTGTGCAATTTAGCAAGATGCTGAACAATTTAGGCCAGATCCTAGAGAAAGGTGAGAGTTTTGCCAATTTCAAAAAGGTGGATATGGCGATTTTACTTAACTCACGCTTAGCGCCGGATCAATTCAACCTGATTCGCCAAGTGCAGATTGCCTGTGATACCGCCAAGCTGGGAGTGGCGCGCTTAACGGATAATCTCGCCTCAGTCCCTAAACATGACGATACCGAAACGACCCTTGTGGCATTGCAGGCGCGTATTCGCTCGGTGGTGGAGTACCTTGCGACCTTTACGCCTGAGGATTTTGCCAATGCGGCGACGATTCATGTGTCTCAGCCTCGCTGGGAGGGGCGGTATCTGTCGGGGGATGAATTTGCAGTGCAGCATGCCATACCTAACTTTTATTTCCATATCACAACCGCTTATGCGATTTTGCGTCATAACGGCGTGGATATAGGTAAAAAGGATTATCTCGGCCCGCTGCCCTATAAATCTTGAGTGCCAATGCTCGGGGGCGGTGGTTGTTCACTGCGCGCAGGGGCGCGCTTTCATCCGCTATTCGCGCTGGTCTGCGAGAGTTTAGCGGCGCTGCTGGCCTATTTGATACTCCATGATGGTGACCATTTCCCCTTTGTATGTTTCGCGCGCAATGCTACACCAGCCTTGGGCGCGATAAAACTCTGCCCTATCAGCGGTAAATAAATAGATTTTCTCCAAACCTAAGCTGTTGGCATGGTCAAGCACGGCGTTGACTAATAGTTTGCCAAGGCCTTGATTACGATAGTCGCTATTGACATACACATTGGCGAGCCAAGGGGTGAGATCGGTTCGGGTGTCCATGTCTGCGGCGACTAATGATGATGATCCTGTGACCTGACCTTGATGCTCACTGATAAACATTTTCGGTATGGGGGCGTCGGTCAAATACTCATGCATTTGGGTGATTAAGTGGCTGACAGTGGCGTCGGCCGGGCCAAGATGCGCCCATTCTTGGTGGTGCCAGTGTGCGAGCTGGACAATATGCTGTGGCGCGGATTTAAGATCGATAACTGTCATGCCATTCTTTTCGCAAAGTTTTGTTAATGCCGTATGGTATCAAGCTTGGTCGTTGGCTGCAGGTGAAAAATGTTTGTTTGATTGCTCGAGTGCTGAGTTAGCGTGGGGCCGGGAGAAAGACTTGCGCGGCTAATCCACCGAGTTTAGCCCGGCTAAAGCTCAGCTCGCCTTGATAGCTGTCGACGATATCTTTACAGATCGACAGCCCTAAGCCATGGCCTTGGATACTCTCATCTAACCGAATGCCGCGCTCGATGATAAGTGTTAGGGCGGCATCACTCACGCCGTCACCATCGTCACGAATGCTGATGCTAAAACCTTGGCGGGGATGGTGCTGTTGTTCGATGTGTAGCTCAATGTGTTTGCGAGCATGCTTGCAGGCGTTGTCGAGTAAATTCCCAAGTAGCTCAAGGATATCGTCGCGATCAAAGGGCAGGACGAGGTGGCGATGATATTGGCTTTGGATTGTGCGCCCGGGATAAATGCGCTGCATGACTTGGATAAGTGGCGCAAGATCGTCATCGAGGACCGTATAGCGGCCGGGAGTGGACAGGCCGACAATTTTAGTGCGCTTAAGCTCCCGTTCAATAATGTGGTGCAGGTTTGCTAGCACGTTACAGCCCTCACGTTGTTGCTCCGGTGGGAGGTTTTCAAGGTAGGACTGCAGGTGTTGCAGTGGGCGCTTCATCTCGTGCGCTAAGTTGCCGAGGGCGTTGCGGGAGCGCTGTACCCGCTGGCCTAATTGGTTGACCAGGCGATCGATTTCGTCGATCAGCGGCAGGATTTCACTCGGGACTTGGTCTGGTTTAATGTCATGCCCTTGGATACGCATTTGCCTGATGGCTTCGGGCATCTGCTCTAAGGGTTTAAAGCCGCGTTTGAGCAATTGATACTGGGCGAACAGTAAAAATAGGATAGTGAACAAGACTGCGGCGCAGGCAAAGGTTAAAAAGGCGACTTGGGTTTGTTCGAGCGTGCTGATGTCTTCGCTGACCCACAGGGTAACTAACTGCTCATCCTTAATAACGGCCTGGCTGAACATAAGCCAATGCTCTTGGCCGACAAATAAGGTGGCCTGATCTTGCTCCCCTGCGCCGAGGGTCGGCAGAGTGATAGTGTGATCAAATAGGGAGCGGGAGCGCAGGGTTTGCGCGCCGATTTGAATGGCAAAATAATGCCCAGAATTTACCCGATGATACACATTGGGTAGACGGTCGGAGCTCAGTGTCCAAGTACCATTGGGATCGTGCTTAAGGGCCGCGATCAGGCTGTCGGCATCGTGCTGCAGGCGTGAGGCGACAAAGTCTTGGGTTAATACTTGGATGCCGTGATACAGAAAGGCGAGTAACAGCACCATGGCAACACTGAGGGTGATCAATAGATTGCGTGTCAAATATCCCTTGAGTGAATACACGCCCTTACTCCTTGAGCCGATAACCTTGGCCGCGGCGGGTTTCAATAAAATCCTTCCCTAAGCGTTGGCGCAGGCGGTTGACGTAGACTTCGATAACATTGCTGTCTTTGATGTGTTCTTCTTCGTAGATGCGCTCGCTAAGCTCTGATTTGGAGACGATTTTGCTAGGGTTCATCATTAAATAATGCAGCAGGCGATATTCAATCTTGGTCAGCTCAATCACCTCGCCCGCACGATTGGTGACGGCTTGTTTGTCAACATCGAGAGTGACGTCGCCGTGTTGCAATAGATTGTCGGCCCGGCCGAAATGGCGACGGATTAAGGCTTCAAGCCGAGCGAGCAATTCTTCAATGTGAAAGGGTTTGCCAAGGTAATCATCGGCCCCTGCTTTGAGGCCATCGACCCGCTCATGCCAAGCATCGCGGGCGGTGAGGATCAGGACTGGCATAGTGAGTCCTTTTTGTCGCCACTGGCCCAGCACTTGTAAGCCGGGTTTGCCCGGAAGACCAAGATCGAGGATCACGGCCTCAAATGGCTCCTCTTCGCCTAAAAAAGCGCCGTCGATGCCATTGGCCGCGTGCTCGACGCTATAGCCCGCCCGATGCAGGGCGGGGATGAGGCGAGCAACCAGTTCGGTATCATCTTCAATCAACAGCAAGCGCATTAGTCGACCTTTTCCTTTAGCCATTCGCCGGTTTTGGCGTCAATTTTGATTTCATACACTATGCCATCGTCTCGGAGGATTTCGAGCTCGTAGATGATGCGCCCATGTTTCTGCTCGACTTCTAAGTCGAGCAGTCGTCCTTGTAAGCGTGATTCATAGCGTTGCATTATGGTGTCGAAGGGCAAAACCTTGCCCTCTTTAACCCACTGCACGACCTTGTTGGCAGGATCGTCTCCCGCCCACGCCTGCGGGCTGCTAATCATTCCAGCGGCCAACACCAGGAATATTAACGGTATCTTCATCGAATATGCCCTTTTCTGCGAGGTGGTGACAAGTGCTGCATTGGCTGAATGAGCCCACTTTCGGGTTATCTTGCACCATATGCCGTGGGATCTCATCGTGTTTGCGAATAAAAAATGCCTGCTCGGTGATCCTCTGTGGCCCGGCGCCTGCGGGCAGCGGGACGTTATGTTTCATTACCTTACCATGTTGCGCGGCCTGTTGGACTAGATAAGCCTCGATGCTGGCGCTCACCTGTGGTGCCAAGCTGGCGTTATCACCAAAGTGGTCCGCCAGATTGGCGGTAATGGCGCGCCACTTGTCGGCGGGCAGCAAAGTGGGTGGATAGGCCATGTGGCAGCTGCCACACTCGGCGGTATATTCCGGGTTTGGGGTGATGGTTTGCTGCAGCTCATGGTTGTCGTCTGCGTAGCCAGTACCGCTTAAGCTCAGGCTGATCCCGATAACGCCGAGCGCTAGGGCGGCGGCCGTGAGGGATGAGCCGATAAGCCAACTAATGGGGTGGGTTTGCTGAGTCATTATTTATTCCTATTTGAGGCAGTGTTCTGCAATATCAAGTGCCAATGCGATGTTTGCCGCTTATTGCGTGCTTAGCCAGAGTAAAATATCGCCCTTTTCCTGCGCGCTGCAGTCTCGCTTTAGGGTCCACTGACAGTTACGGCTGAACCATTTTTCGATATTGGCGGCGTCGGTTAAGCGATGAGCGGTGATGGATGGGGCCATTGGCTCAATCGGTTTATGGGTGTTTTGGTGTTGCCCGCTGCGGGTGACGTTCGTCCCGTGACAGCTAACGCAGCTACGCCCATCTGTGTCCTGCAGCCACAACCGTTGCCCTGCTGCGGCGCTAAATGGACCGGCGCCTTGGGCTTGGTAATGCTGCAGTTGGCTCCCGATGTGTTCGGCGCTCTGGGGCCAGCTTGGGGTGTTGGCACCATGGCTCGCTGCGCTAATGCTGATGGCAATGAGGGCGCAGATGCCTGTCACGACCCGGTGCTGATGGGAGGGGTGAATCAATGGGCGCATAGGACATTCCTTGGTTGAGTGGTGGCAGTGTCATCCGCTAGCGTGGTGACTTTTTCGGTGAAAGCGGTCGGTGTTTGTTACCGGTGATCATGGCTTTGACTAAGTTTTCATGGTGTAAGCGGCTGCTGACGATGACGCCACCAACGTGGATAATCACCAGCGCGAGGGTGGCGTTGGCAAAGAACTCATGGATTTCTTTTAAGGGGTCCTCGGGCCAACTTGCGAACCAGCTCATGGCCAATGGCCCGTGCCCTTCGGTGGCGTATAGCGCCATCCCTGAAAATCCGGTAAGGGCGATGCAGGCCAGCAAGGCTAAAATCATCATGGCCCCTGCGGGATTGTGGCCTAGGTAATCTTTGGCGTTGCCGCTGATGAGTGTTTTTAGGTAGGCGAGCGCGACCTGCGGGCGGGTGACAAAGTGGCTAAAGCGGGCGTGATAGCTACCGATCACTCCCCATAACAGCCGAAATACAATTAACATTAACACGCTATAGCCGGCGTAGCTGTGGATGTTCATCCATTCATCCTCCCCCTCTGTTAGGTAGGCGATGGCGAAGAAGGCGACGAGTGACCAATGAAATATGCGGATCAACAGGTCCCAGACTTTGATGGTTTGTACTGTGTTGCTTGGCATGATGTGACGCTCCTAAGTGGGTGTCGTTGTAGGCTACTTAGGCCAAACTTAAACCACGCTTAAATTTTGCGCCCTTGAGTGGGTTGGGGTGATGTCGATGTTGTTTGAGGGGCGCCTGCTGTTTGGGGGAGGCAGGCTGCGAGTGCGGAGTCTGTCGCTTGGGTTGTTAAGGTGGCAGAGGGGCTGAGCAGAAGCAAGTGATGAGCTTAGGCATGGATGAAGGGCTGGATAGCTCTTCGCCGAGGAGCGCTTTGCCGCCCAATGTGGGGCGGCAAAGGCGCGGGTGGCGATGGTTGTCAGCCGATGTCTGCCTATGCTGGCAGGGTGATGGTCACCTCAAGGCCGTGAGGCTGACAGTTTTGCGCCTTAATGTTGCCTTTGTGGGCCGTTATCGCCGCCTCGGTGATAGCAAGGCCGAGCCCCCAGCCGCCGCTCTCCCGTTGTCTGGCTGAATCGGGGCGATAAAAGGGTTTAAAGATGGCCTCTAGCTCCTGGGCATCAATCCCCGGTCCATCATCTTTGATGGTGATGTGGACTTGCGTGGCGCTGTGGGTGGCATGCAGAGAGATCTCTTGGGCGGCGTAACGAATGGCATTGCGTAGCAGATTTTCGATGGCGCGTGACAGCGCTTTCGGGTAATGGCTTAACTCGATAGACTCCTCAATCTCAATGGTGAGCCTTTTCCCTTGCTGGGCGGCTTCAAATTCAGCGTCATCGAGCACTTGGCTTAAGGATTCGGCCAGCCCAAGGTGCACCTTAGTCTCGTTGGTACTGAGTTTGGCTCGCGACAACTCTAATAGCTCGGTAATCAGCCTTTCTAGCTGCTCGGCCTCGTAGGCGATGCGGTCGGTTTCGGTGCTTTGTTGCCCTTTTTTGCGGGCGAGGGCGAGGGACAGCTGTAGGCGTGTCAAGGGCGTGCGCAGCTCATGGGAAATGTCGCCCATCAAGCGTTGCTGATTGTTGACCATGGTTTCAATGGAATCGGCCATGCTGTTAAAGGCGCTGGCGAGCTCACCGATTTCGTCATTGCGCTCGGTAGTGGCGCTATCGACGCGGTTGCTTAAGTCGCCCTGTGCGAGGGCGTTGGCACTTTTTTTGAGAGAATTAAGTGCCTTACCTAGGTGCCAAGCGAGGAGACCACAGAGCAATCCCGAGAGGGCGATCGCCAAACTTAAGGTAAGCAGTTTGTTTTCAATAAAGAAAAAGAACCAAGGGCGCGGATGGCTATCCGGTAGCCGCCCGTAAAGAAAATAAGGTTCCCCTTGCAGGCTGAACGCATAGGGACCAAAGACTAGCTCATCTTTAAATTGATGGCTGATCGGATGTTTTTCTTCATCGGCCATCAGCATAAAATTGCGCACGCTGCGGCTAACCCGATTGGTGTTAATCACTTGCCCTTGGCTGTTGACGAGGTAGAGTCGCAGCGGTTTGCCTTCCATGCTGCGATGGCGTTCCCAGTGACGCAGGAAGTCGGATGGGATTAACGACGGATTGGCCTGCATACGCTGGGCGACGCCGGCGAGCACCTTTTCTAGGTGCGGTGCAAGCGGCGCTTTATCGTGATTTTGCTGGAGTAAAGGCAGCAGCCCCACGAGGGCGATGATCAATGAGCTGCAGAGCCAAAACCCTAGCAGTAATTTGATAAATAAACGATTTGGCACAGTCGCCCCCGTCGTTATGGTAACCAAATATATCCCTTGCCGCGGATGGTTTTTACCCGTGGGCGGCCATCGCTGCGTTCCGGCAATTTTTTGCGTAAGTTCGACAAATGCATGTCGAGGCTGCGGTCAAAGGGCATGAGTTTTTTGCCAAGGACAATTTCGTTTAATTCTTCTTTATTCATCAATTCCCCCGCGCGCTGGGCAAGGGTGTGCAATAGGGTGAACTCAGTGCCAGTGAGAATAATCAACTGTTCGTTGCAGTAGGCTTCTTGTCGTGCGGGATCTAAGCGCAAATCGCCAAATTCTTGGGCAGGTGCCGCGTGCATTTCTTGGGCGGTTAAATGGGATCGCCGAATAATGGCGCGGATGCGGGCGATAAGTTCGCGGTCATTAAAGGGTTTGGGTAAATAGTCATCGGCGCCAATCTCCAGGCCGACGACTCGATCGATTTCATCGCCCCGCGCCGTCAGCATTAACACTGGAGTTTGCTTATGTTGGCGCAATGCTCGCAGCACTTCAAACCCATTGAGTTTGGGGAGCATGACATCGAGTAAAATCAGATCGTAATCCGTGGCCAGCGCGAATGCTAACCCCTGTTTGCCATCGTAGGCCAAGGTCAGGTTAAAGCCTTCTAATTCGAGTAATTGACCAAGTAGTTCTGATAAACCGAGATCGTCATCGATTAATAATATTCGACTCATAATGTTCCTTAATCGCGGTGATGCGCCCGTATGTGCAGGGGATATTTGGCATTTTGGCTGAGTATACCTGTTTTGCTGTCAATTGCTGTGTAGCAATGTAAGCCAAAGTAAAGAATGGCGCCGCCGTGGCATAGCGCATCCGGATCGCGGCTCGATAGCCTTCGCAACCTGTGGGCTTTATCACAAAAGCGCAACTTGGCGAATGCAGTTTGCAACGTGACACTGGGGGTGCTGTCAAACTTTACAGTGATTTACTCTGCTAGCATGCTCACTTACATAGGGGGAAGTACACTGTTAGGGTCGAAAGTGATTGGGCTGCAACAGCGTCGTCACCGTATTTAATTTTTTATCCCATTAAGTCGAACTATTGAGGTTAACATGATGAAAACATTATCTCCTTTGAAGGCGGGCCTGTTTGCCATCCTTGCAAGCTCAGCGATATTAACGACCAGCGTTTATGCCCAAACGCAAGAGCATTGTGAGAATCACAAAGGGGAATGCCATAAAAAAGGTTGCCGGATGGCCCACGGTGAGATGCATGGCCACGGTGATATGCATGGTATGTTTGCTGGACTCGATTTAACCCAAGCGCAGCAGGCGCAAATTAAGCAGCTGCTTGAAACGCAAAAGACGGCACGTACTGAATCACGCCCCAGCAAAGAAGATCGCATTGCCCATCGCAATGAGATGCATAGCCTCATTACTGCGGCGACCTTTGATGAAGCTCAAGCTAAGGCCCTCCTGAGTGCCCAGCAGGAAAAGCGCCAAACGCAAGCTTTGGAGCGCATGCGTGTACAGAATCAAATCTACAATTTGTTGACGCCAGAGCAACAAACGCAGTTTAAAGCGCGATTTGAAGCACGTACTGGTAAAGAACCTCGCGGCTAACGCATCGAGCTGATATACAATAGCGTCATAGCTTCCCGAACTCACAACCCTATGACGCAACCTTCCCAATACGATTTTTGGGTCAAACTGGCGAGCCGCGCTTCGGTGGCAACAGCTTTGACCCTGATTATTATCAAACTGTTAGCATGGCTCTATTCGGGCTCCGCCAGTATGCTGGCGTCCTTGACGGACTCTTTTGCCGATACGCTAGCTTCGATCATCAATTTTGTCGCCATTCGCTATGCCTTGGTGCCTGCCGATCAGGATCACCGATACGGCCATGGGAAAGCGGAACCTTTAGCCTCATTAGCGCAATCGGCCTTTATTATGGGCTCTGCCTTTTTGTTGTTGTTTTATGGGGGGGAGCGACTGATTACGCCAACACCGGTGGAGCATGCGACCCTCGGAGTGGTTGTGTCGGTGATTGCGATTGTGCTGACATTGGCCTTGGTGACGCTGCAAAAAAGGGCCTTAGCCGCAACGAAGAGTACTGTGGTTGAAGCTGACTCGCTGCACTATAAATCCGATCTCTTCCTCAATGGTGCCGTGCTATTGGCATTAGTGTTATCGCAGTATGGCTGGTGGTGGGCCGATGGCTTATTTGCGATTCTCATCGCGGCATATATTGGCTATCAAGCATTCGATTTGGGTTATCGTTCGATTCAAGCCTTGTTGGATCGGGAGCTTGATGAGGAAACGCGCCAAAAGATCACGCGCATCGCGCAGGATGACCCCCATGTGCAGGGGCTGCATGATTTACGCACCCGTCAGGCAGGAAAAACGGTTTTTATTCAATTTCATTTAGAATTGGATGGCAATTTAAGTCTAAACGAAGCGCACGGGATCGCCGATGCGACGGGGCGGCGGGTCAAGGCGGCTTTTGAAGATGCCGAGGTGATCATCCACCAAGATCCGGTGGCAGTACACTGAGCACTCCCCTTCATCATCTGAATGGCTCGCCGGCGGATAGCATTGCTACCCTTCGGTGATTCATCAACTTGAGGTGATGGTTAACGCAGAGGTTAACCATCACGCGATTTACTCCATTGACAGTTCTTTCAATTTTCGCGTGAGGGTATTTCGCCCCCAGCCTAAACGTTTGGCCGCCTCTTGTTTATGCCCTTGAGTATGACGCAGGGCGGTTTCGAGTAAAATTCGCTCAAAGGCCGGTTGGATCTGTGTCAGTAGATCGCTGTTGCCCTCGGCCAGTTTTTGGTCAATCCACTCGCTTAAGGCGGCTTGCCAATCTTGAGTGACTTTGGGCGCGGGGTGCTGACTACTGGGCTCTTTGAGTAACTCGCAGGGCAAATCCTGAGGCAGGATTTCTTGGCCGGAGGCCATTACGGTTAGCCAGCGGCAGGTGTTTTCGAGTTGGCGCACATTGCCCGGCCACGGTAGCTGCGCGAGTTTGGCTGCGGTTTCTTTGGTGAGGATTTTGGTCTCTACACCGATTTCTTTGGCGGCCGAGGCGAGAAAATGAGTCGCCAGTTGGGGGATATCTTCGCGGCGCTGTGAGAGCGGTGGGAGGTGCACCCGGATCACATTCAGGCGGTGGAATAGGTCTTCCCTAAACCCGCCTTTTTGCACGAGTAATTCCAGATCTTGGTGGGTGGCTGCAATAATGCGGACATCGACTTGCACGGGATTGTGGCCACCGACGCGATAAAACTGGCCATCGGCCAGCACCCGGAGTAATCGAGTTTGTACATCGAGGGGCATGTCGCCAATTTCATCTAAAAACAGGGTTCCGCCATTGGCTTGTTCGAAGCGGCCTTGGCGCACGTTGGCGGCGCCAGTGAAGGCGCCTTTTTCATGGCCAAACAGCTCTGATTCAATTAAGTCTTTTGGGATCGCCGCCATATTCAAGGCGATAAAGGGCTTGTCTTTGCGAGGGCTGTGCTTGTGCAGCGCCCCTGCGACTAACTCTTTGCCGGTGCCGGATTGGCCGTTGATCAGCACGCTGATAGAAGAGCGCGATAGCCTACCGATGGCGCGAAAGACTTCTTGCATGGCCGGAGCTTCACCGATGATTTCGGGGGTTTTGAGCTGCGGTTCCTGAACTGGCGTAGGGCTTTGTTCAGTGGCGTGGGTGAGCGCGCGCTCGACTAAGGAGATGGCTTCATCAATGTCGAAGGGCTTGGGGAGATACTCAAAGGCGCCTGCTTGGAAGGCGCTGACGGCACTGTCTAGGTCTGAGTGCGCCGTCATAATGATGACCGGAATATGCGGGTAATGCAGCTGCAGCCGTTCGAGCAGAGTTAAACCGTCGGTACCGGGCATCCGAATGTCTGACACGATCACTTGAGGTTGTGAAGTGTCTAATGCCTGCCACAGGGATTCAGCTGCGGCAAAACTGGCGGTGCTAAGCTTGGCGCCTTGCAGTGCTTTTTCGAGCACCCAGCGTATTGAACTGTCGTCATCGAGGATCCATACCTGTTCACTCATTCGCATTTTACTTCCTCGTACCTAAAGGTAATGTTATTGGCATGGGTTATTTGGCGCTTAAAATGGGTAATGACATGATAAATTCGGTATGCCCTGCGCTGGAGATACAGTCAATTCGGCCCGAATGTAAGCGCGCGATGTTGTGGGCAATCGAGAGGCCAAGACCTGAGCCGTGCTCGCGAGTGGTCACCATCGGGTAGAATAGGGTATCCATGAGCTCCGGGGGCACGCCGGGGCCGTTATCAATAATCGATAAGGCAAGGACTAAGCGATGGCGCTGCGAGCCGATAGTGACCTGATGCTGGGTGCGGGTGCGGATCAATATCTCTCCCCCTGTATGCTCAAGGGCTTGCACCGCATTTTGCAAAATGTTTAGTACCGCTTGTTGCATTTGCTCCGGGTCCATCTCGATATCGGGAATGGAAGGGTCATAGTCCCGTTTTAGTTGAATATTGGCCGGAAGGGCCATTTCGATGAGCTTATACACCTTTTGCACGACTTCGTGGATATTGTGTGGGCGGTGCGCCGTCGGCCGCTGTGGTCCGAGCAAGCGGTCCACTAAGTTACGCAGGCGATCGGCTTGCTCGATAATGAGATGGGTAAACTCCTGCTGCGCCGGATCCGCCAGTTCCCGTGAGAGCAGTTGTGCTGCGCCGCGTAAGCCACCGAGGGGGTTTTTAATTTCATGGGCAAGATTACGCACTAAAAACTGGGCGGCTTGCTGCTGCGCATCTTGACTCAGTTGCTGGTGGATCCGCCGCTGTTGATCGACTTGGCGTAGCTCTAGCACGCTTAATTGCGCTTCATCCTCAAGGGGGATAAGGGTGAGATCCACCGTATGATGCTGGCCATCAAGGGTCACTAGGCTGGCGGTGTTTACGGTTAAGCCTTGGCCCGTTTTGACGGCGTCGCTTAATAATTGAGGGTCGACCCCAAGCAGTTGATAATGTTCCGGTAAGGGTTGCTCGGTGAGACGATGACTGCCCGCGCCGAGTAGTTGCTCTGCGGCGGCATTGGCATAGCAGGGACGCAGCTGCGTATCTATGACCAGCACCGCTGTAACTAAATGATTAAGCAGAGTCTCTTTATCCATCGACCGTTCCTGAAAATGGGGTTGCACCACTATGGTGCACCAAAATGGTGCAAGCTGCAACCTGAACCCATCAAACGGTACTATTGCCCCTCTAAAACATAATCCATTGTCTTTTAAAGTATTAGTTGGATTTTGGTTGTTTTTTCGGGGTGGGTTTCAGCGCCGCTTGATGAAGAAATATCTTTCTAGGAGAGCTTGATGCAAAGACTTTGCCGTTTTGCGTCATCACCTCGGCGATTAAGATATGCTCGCCGCGCTCGACATGGGTGAGCTTGAATATTCCGCCCATTTGCGGTGGGCCGATGGGTTTGCCATCGAGTTTGAGGACCATTAAATACTGGCTTTTAATTTCAGGTGTAATTGTCGCTATCACTTCGAACTCACCATTATTGTCTCGGATAGTCGCCTCTTCTTCTGGTGAGGTGATATTGACACTGTAGCGGATTTCTTCAAATGACGGACGGGTATCGGGGTTAACCTGCGCGGCAGGTAGTGCGACTTGATTTAAGGTTTTATCTTTTAGCTCAACAATTTGTGCATTAGGGTGCGGCTCGTCAGAATAATGCACTTTGCCATCTTTATCGATCCATTTATACACGGTTGCCTGTGCTAGGGTGCTGAGCAGTAATAGGCTAATCAGTGTCAAGCTACGCATGGGAAAGTCCTTTGCGAGTCAGGTTAATTGCCTCAAGAGTAGTCTGTTTTGCATCAAAAATCATCGGATTTGTGCGTTTATCCGGC
>NZ_JBOFMC010000081.1:0-11420 GCF_051658185.1 Shewanella sp.
GATGCGGCCTTAAAAAGTTCCTTGCGCCAAGCGCCCGATGTGATCTTGATTGGTGAAATCCGTACCCAAGAAACCATGGAGTTTGCGCTGTCTTTTGCTGAAACAGGCCACCTGTGTATGGCGACGTTACACGCGAATAACGCCAACCAAGCGCTTGATCGCATCATGCATTTAGTGCCTGAAAGTAAGCATCAGCAATTGTTATTCGATTTATCGTTAAATCTGCGCGGCATTGTGGCCCAGCAGTTGATCCCTAAGGTCGATGGCACCGGGCGCCGGGCGGCCATTGAGGTATTGATCAATACACCAAGGGTGGCCAGTTTAATCGCCAAAAACGAATTGCACCTCCTTAAAGATACCATGGGTAAATCGAATGAGCAGGGGATGCAGACCTTCGACCAAGCGCTGCTGAAGCTCTATCTTGATGGTGAGATAAGTTATGCCGATGCCCTGCACCACGCCGATTCGCCAAATGATGTACGCCTGATGATCAAGCTGCAAAATAAAGAACCGACGAGCTCAACCTTTATGGAGGGGGTGACCCTCGATATGGATTAAAGGGAGCGTAGAAAGCAGCCATTTGGCTGCTTTCTCATTTGTCACTCACGGCAATAGTGGCATTTTTACGATAGACCTCGATATTCGGTAGCCTCACTCAAATACATGCTAATTTGTTATACCGCGGGCTGGGCAATATGGAGGGGATATTTAAGGGCGATAGCCTCGTCATGCGCGGTACTGTAGGAGCGCTTAGCATTCTTGAGCCAAGCTGATCTTAAGTGCGTCCGTTAACGTATATAACCAAAACAAAAATCATGGAGATCGCAATGAATAAATTTACCCTAGGATTAACCGCCGTTGTCAGTATGATGAGTAGCGGGGTGTTTGCCGCCAGCTGCCCAAGTTACCTCAATGTGGAGATGCGTAAACTGCACTCAAAGGACAGCATTAACCTGTGCGAGTTAACTCAAGGAAAACCAGTGCTTATCGTCAATACCGCCAGCAATTGCGGTTATACATCTCAGTTTAAAGCACTCGAAGCCCTACATAAGCAATATAAAGATAAAGGCTTAGTGGTGATTGGTTTTCCATCCGATGATTTTTTTCAAGAAGAGAATGACGAGAAAGACACGGCCAAGGTGTGTTACATCAATTACGGTGTGACCTTCACTATGCTGGCCACCTCTGGAGTGCGAGGGGATGATGCCAATAGTGTCTTTCAATATTTAGCCGACAAATCGGCCTCACCTAAGTGGAATTTTTATAAATATTTGGTGAGCGCTGACGGCACGCAGGTGCAACAGTTTAATTCAAAGGTTGAACCTGAGAGTCCCCAGTTGATCCAAGCTATTGAATCAGTGCTTTAAGCTGACCGTTCGCCTATTGAGTCGATTTATTGAGTAAGAGGTTGTTTTGGCAAAATTTTTAGGCTTGTCTCAAACGCTTGGTCATAGCAAACGCGGCAAAGTTGCAGTATTACTGTTAAATCTTGGCACGCCGGATGCGCCCACGCCCGCAGCGGTACGGCGTTATCTGGCTGAGTTTTTAGCCGATCCGCGGGTCGTTGAGATCCCGCGCTTACTGTGGATGCTGATCTTACACGGGATTATTTTGCGTGTGCGTCCGGCGAAGTCGGCGGCGTTATATCAAAAAGTATGGACGGAAGCTGGCTCACCTTTAATGGATATCAGCTTGAAGCAAAAGCAAAAATTGCAGCAAAAGCTCATTGAAGACGGCCATGATGTTTCAGTTCATCTTGCCATGCGTTATGGTAATCCATCGGTGGCGAGTACATTGCAACAGTTACATCAACAAGGAGTTGATAACATCGTCGTACTGCCATTGTATCCGCAGTATGCTGCGCCTACCACGGGTTCAGCTTTTGATGCGATTGCCAGAGAATTATCCCAATGGCGTTATATCCCATCGCTGCATTTTATTAATACCTACCACGATAATCCGGATTTTATTGCGGCCTTGACTGCAAGCATCGAAGCAGATTTTCGCTCCCATGGTAAACCGCAAAAATTGGTACTTTCATACCATGGTATGCCAGAGCGTAATTTACATTTAGGGGATCCTTATTATTGTTTTTGTAGCAAAACCACTCGCTTAGTCACTGAACGATTGGGATTGGCCCCCGATGAATTTGTGATGACGTTCCAATCCCGTTTTGGTAAAGCCAAGTGGTTGCAGCCCTATACCGACGTGACTATTAGCGCGTTACCGGCACAAGGCGTACGTGATGTTGCTATCGTTTGCCCTGCCTTTAGCGCGGATTGTTTAGAGACGCTAGAGGAAATTGTTGGCGAAAATGGGCACTTGTTTGCGCAGGCTGGCGGAGAAAAATTCCGTTATATTGCTGCATTAAACGATGACAACGCGCACATTGTCATGATGGCCAATTTAGTAAAACCTTATATCTAATGCGGCTCACAAGGGGATAACCCAAATAGACTCACGAGAATGAATGTGATTCATTTTCGTGAGTCATGGGATGGCGGATGACTCGTTAACTGTGAGTTTTGGTGTTATCCCCCCAATTTACTGTGATGAACCAAAGTGATTTTCGAAGTAACTTTCGATGATCAGCACTGCCGAAACCGCATCCACTTGTCCTTTCGTGAGCGCTTTAAAGCCGCCTAATTCAAATAGTCTCGCTTTAGCATCGGTGGTGGTGAGTCGTTCATCTTGGGTGACCACTTTCACTTTAAATTTGGCGTTGATGCGGTTGGCAAATTTGCGGGCTCTGTGGGTCATGTCCTGCTCGGTACCATCCATATTCAGCGGCAGACCGACAACCACTAAGTCCGGTTGCCACTCAGTAATCAGCTGGCCGACTTGCTCCCAGTTGGGGATGCCATCGACGGCTTTGAGTGATAATAACGGCGTTGCGCTGGCGGTGATTGCTTGCCCTACGGCAACGCCAATACTTTTTGTACCAAAATCAAAGCCTAAAACTGTTTTTGCATTCATAAAATGGGTGACTTCTTGGGGGGGCTGAGGATGGCGCTGAGCTTACGCATGGCCGACTTGGGATGACACCTGCCAGGCATCAAAGCCGAGCGAGCGGCTTGCTTGCGGCCAACGATCCTCATGTTTGACGTCAAACAATAGCTGATGATTCGCAGGAATGGTTAGCCATGAGTTATCGGCCAGTTCTTGCTCTAATTGCTGTGGACTCCATCCGGCGTAGCCAAGGGCAACCAGAAATTTCGCTGGCGCTTTGTCGGTGCCAAGGGCGGTCAGTATATCCCTTGAGGTGGTTAGCATTAGGCTATTGCCAAGATCACGACTGTTAGTCCAGTCGGGTTGGCTGCTGTGCAATACAAAACCTCGGTCTTGGGCAACGGGCCCCCCAATTAGCACTTGGGCATTCACTGCAAAATCGGCGCAAATTTGTGCTGCGGGTAAGTCCATCTGCTCTAATAATGAGGCGACATCAATGCCAATGGGTTTATTGATCACCAAGCCCATGGCGCCTTTGGCATCGTGCTCACAGATATAGATCACCGCGCGCTCAAAAAAACTGTCATCCAAGGATGGCATAGCGATTAAAAAGTGGTTCTGTAAACTCTCCATCAACAACTCCATTTAATAAGAGACAGTATTGGCCCCAAGACATCAGGTTAGCTGACTTTTGGGGTATGGGGATGGTCTCTGCTGCGGGGTTAGCCGCCGGCTAATTTAACTTTATAATTTTGTTTTTCAAGAAGTTGCTTTAGTAGTTCGCGATTATCCGTTTGGATCTCAATGCAGAAGTCTTTGACTGTACCGCCGCAGCCACATTGTTTTTTAAGGGTTTGGGCAAGGTTTTTGAGGGCAGTTTCCTCTAGGCCAAGCCCTGAAATAATGGATACGCCTTTGCCTTTGCGTCCCTTACTATCGCGATGGATACGCACAATGCCATCGGACTCCGGTACGGCTTTTACGGTCGGCTCGGCGGTAATGCGGCCTTTATCGGTACTGTATACTAAGGTGACGTTGGGATCTGTTTTCATCGGAAATGTATCTTTGCTAACTTATTCCTAATAACGAGGTTCAAGTTTACCAAATTTGCTGGGATTGGTGGAGGTAAAAAAGCCACTGAGAGTAAGACACTCAGTGGCGGGGTCAAATGCTAACTTTTTGCAGGGAAGTGAGCATGTTTGAAATGGGCGAGTAAAGGTGCTGTCAGTAAAAATCGCGCTATCGATAAAATCCGACTATGAACATCACCATTAAAGAGAGGGCGGTAAGCAGGGCACTGCGCATGATGTATTTGTGCCACGCACGATGTGCGATTAAACAGGCGGTGGCCACAAAGCCCAACGCGGCAACACTGGCATAAGTCGGGCCATTGGACAGGACATCAAATAGTAACCAACTCATTACCAATAAAGGCAAAATCAACAAACTCAGTGGTAAATATCGCTGATGACGACGATGATTGGTGGTCATGGCAACTTGCGAAGGCGCAAAAACTAAGATTGCCGATGCGGCGGTGAATGCAGCGATAAACCAATACATGAACGTGACCCTTATTGAATCTTTATTGATAATAATTATCATTTAGCTTGATGGTAAAGTCAAGCGTGGGCCGACTTGTTTTGTTCATCAATGGAGTTGTAGAACCATCAATTGCTCTGTAAGCTAAATTTATCGCGCGCCATTTGTCTGTTTATGGTGAACCACTGAGGAATTTAATATGAAGAAAATCATTATCGGTTTAGCAGTCTTGGCTTTGAGTGCCTGCAGCTCGCTGCAATCCGATTGGGACTATGATCCGAGTGCCCAATTTGGCCAATATAAAACCTATGCATGGGTCCCTCAGCAGGCGGATGGTGCGGGTTATCATTTAGATGGTTTGATGGATCAACGGGTTAGAACCGCAGTGAACAGTCAACTTAGCGCTAAAGGAATAAGCTTAGTGGATGGCAAGGATGCGGATCTGCTGGTGAATTATCTCACCAAGATCGATAAAAAAATCAATGTAGACACTTTTAACACCCACTTTGGTTACAACCCTTATTACGCTCCAAGTTGGCGCTGGGGGGGAAGCATGCAAACCCAAACTACGGTGAGGGAATATGAGGTGGGCACTTTAATTATTGATTTGATTGATAGTAAAACCGCTAAACTAATTTGGCGTGGCTCGGTTGCTGATACTATTCGTGATAAAAGTACCCCTGAGCAAAGAGTGCAAATGATCAATGAAGCCGTGGCGAAAGTGATGGCCAATTATCCACCTAAGCCAAATCGTCCATAAGATATCAATAAAGCGTCACATTAGACGGCTTAGTCGTCTAATGTGACATCAATGTGTGCCGCCACTAAGTTGCACGCCTTAAATATCCTACATTCATTCTACATCTTGCATTGCCTTAAATAGCGTCAAGGTCTTTAAGGCGTTGGCTATTGAGTCATTCATTTGCATGTTTAACTCGTATTATCCAGCGGTATTTAGGGCGCTATAAATAGCCTAAGGTTAATGGGTAAATGCGAGGTTGACTCGTTTTTCGTTTTCTCTTTGGCGAGTGCTTACTTATTCATCTAGCTGTTTTAGTATTAGTTTTATTAATGAAAAGTTTAAAATAATATCATTATCTTAGCTTGCATATATCGGGCAAAATCAGCCTCTTTTTCGTGTGGATGGTTGTTAAGATGCAAGAGGCGCAGTTTATCGGATTGTTATGGCTTATTGGGATCCTGGCTGAGGCGATGACAGGTGCTTTAGCTGCTGGGCGCAAGCAAATGGATTTATTTGGGGTGGTGATGATAGGTTGCGTGACCGCGATTGGCGGCGGGACCTTACGAGATATGATGCTGGGCAATTATCCACTGATATGGGTGGAACACGTTCATTATCTTATTGCCATCGCCGTTGCATCATTATTGACCGTGGTTATTGCACCTGTGATGCGATATTTATCTAAATTGTTTCTTGCCATTGATGCGTTAGGACTTGCGGTATTTTCAATCGTGGGCGCGCAGAAAACCTTGATGCTTGGCTTTAGCCCGACGATAGCAGTCGTTATGGGCGTGGTGACGGGAGTGTTTGGCGGGGTGATCCGGGATATATTTTGTAATCAAGTGCCGTTAATTTTTAAAAAAGAACTTTATGCGGTGATATCCTTACTTACCGCAGCGCTTTATATTACGCTTAAGAGCTATGAATTAACCGAATGGATTAATTTAGTGATTTGTTTAAGTGTGGGCTTTAGTTTGCGGATGCTTGCGATACGCTATCATTGGTCAATGCCAACATTTAATTATCAAGTTAACAGCGATCCCCATGCTCATTAAAAATCCCCCCGTGTGACTTGGCCACACGGGGGGGATTTTTAAATAATTCGTCATGCACCGCGGTGCTACATGATGGCTTTATGGCTTATTGGCAGATGTTGATATTTTAAAGCCATCACCTTAAGCCATAAAAAAGTCGGAATTAACCGACTTTTTTATGCGTAACGTTTATTTCGATTCAGGTAATTGTTTTACATGAATATCCATCTGGGGGAATGGAATTTCAATGTTTGCTGCATCTAAAGCATTTTTAATTTGTTCAAGAATTTCAAATCGTGCAGCCCAGTAATTGGCATTTTTCACCCACGGACGGACCACAAAATTGATGGATGACGTTGATAATTCCGATAGACCGACGGTGTAGGCTGGATCTTTAAGTACAAATTGATTGTTATCTAAAATCTCAGTCAGTACTTTTTTGGTGAGCATGATATCTGCAGAGTACGACACACCGATAACCAGGTCGATACGGCGATTTTCGGACGTAGAGTAATTGGTGATGGTGCCATTCATGATTGATGAATTGGGCGCGACAATAACCTTATTATCAGGGGTGCGTAATTTGGTTGAAAAAATGGTTATTTCATCAACGGTTCCCGCAATGCCGGCTGCTTCAATATAATCTCCAACACGGCAAGGGCGAAAGAGCACCATTAATACCCCAGAGGCAAAGTTAGATAATGAGCCTTGTAAGGCTAAACCTACCGCTAAACCAGCAGCACCAATAATGGCAACTAAGGAGGCGGTTTGGACGCCAATTTGGCCTAGAGTGGCGATGACGGTAAAGACGAATACAATTGCCCAAGCTAGATTTGACACAAAAGAAACGACCGTCGGATCGACTTTACGGATGTTAAGCAATTTGCGTACAAGTTTTTGCGCCACACCGGATAAATATTTACCAACAAAAAATATAATTATGGCAAACAGGATCTTCAACCCGTAGGTCATGATCAGATCGGGTACCTGTTTGAATAACACTTCAACGTTTTCCATTATATTCCTCCTAAAACACTTATAAATAACTTTCTTTGACGATAAATTGTACTCGTCGATTTAATCTGCGACCTTCGCTAGAATAATTATCCGCAACAGGTTCAGATATCCCTTTCCCTACCACGGTAAAACGTTGTGGATCGAAACCATAATCTTCGACCAAAATACGTTTTACATTTTGAGCTCTTTGCAATGACAATTGATAATTAAACTCAGGCGTGCCAACGATATCGGTGTGGCCGACTAAGATTAAGGACACATCATTTGCCTCTAAAAACGCTTTGACTAATGCGAGTGCTTTCCATTGTGAGAGGTCAACCTCGGCAACGGCAAACTCAAAATACACCCTGGCAGTCGCGATATTATGGCAATCGGCAGCAGCATAGGTGCTGGGATCGTGAATATCACACACTATCGCCTCGGTAGGTGCGCTGGCCTTGGCTTCAATGGGGCAACCATTGGCGAGCACCGCGATATTTGGCGCCGTGTTTTGGCAGGCGTCTTTAATATCGGGTACGCCATCCTTATCAGCATCTTGCCATGCATGACTGGGTGATGTTAGACCTAAACCTAATATCATTAAGATAATCCATTTAAATAGGGAAAGATTCACAATAAATCACCTGTTATCTGATAAGTGTTAGTTAAACATCACTAAGGTACTTATTTACGCTAGCACGACTATCTTAGTGGGTTATATGGTTTTTTTACAGGCTGAAGGCCAAGTTTTATCGCTGAGATGACGTTTTTGCGGTGCGCTATACAAATGCCGCTGATGGCGGTAGAGTCTCGGCCACGTTAGCCGACAGTTGATGTCGTCGATAAGGTTAAGCAGTAGATATAATTGAGGATAATATGATCGATTTACGCAGTGATACTGTTACCCAGCCAACAGAAGCTATGCGCTTAGCGATGTCGCGGGCGCAGGTGGGAGATGATGTATATGGGGATGATCCTACGGTAAACAGTTTGCAAGCCATGGCGGCAGAGATGTTTGGCTTTGAGGCGGCACTGTTTACCTCCTCAGGGACTCAGGCTAATTTACTTGCCTTGATGGCCCATTGTGAGCGTGGCGATGAATATTTATGTGGTCAGCAGGCCCATAACTATAAATTTGAGGGCGGTGGCGCGGCTGTTTTAGGCAGCATCCAGCCTCAACCGCTTGTTAACCAAATGGATGGCAGCATTGCATTAGCGGACATTGAGAGTGCGATAAAACCCGATGACATTCATTTTGCTCGTACTCGGCTATTAAGTTTAGAAAATACCATTGGTGGCAAAGTGTTACCGCAGGCATACCTTGCCGATGCCCAAGCATTAGCCTTTCATCGTGGTTTAAAAATTCATTTGGATGGTGCCCGCGTGGCGAATGCGGCGGTGGCACAAAATATTCCTATCAGTGCCATTACGGCGCATTTTGATTCGGTTTCTATTTGCCTTTCGAAGGGGTTATGCGCCCCGGTGGGATCATTATTGTTGGGCGATGAGCGCTTGATTAATAAGGCGAACCGGTGGCGCAAGATGCTCGGTGGTGGTATGCGTCAGGCTGGCATTTTGGCTGCAGCGGGGAAATTAGCCTTAACTGAACAGGTGCAAAGGTTGAGTGACGATCATGATAATGCGCGTTATTTGGCTGAGCAATTAGCCCAGTTGGCCGAATTTGACGTTGATGTCGCCGCAGTGCAAACCAATATGGTATTTGCCACGTTAGCAACGCACCTTGATGCCAATCAATTTGTGGCCCGCTGCCGCGCGGAGGGGATTTTATTGAATCCTGGGCGTACCATGCGATTTGTGACCCATAAAGATATTCGTCGTCAGGATATTGATAAGGTCGTGCGCATCTTTAAATTGCAGTTAATGGCTTAAGTTTGAGATGGATAGTGTTGCAGGGATGAGCTCTTTACACAACTTGAGCTCATCAGCTCCTTAGGTGGATTCGTTGAGTGACTCGTTTTATCTCTTGGCCCCGTGTTAAGTTACGCCACCTCTATTTTCATATCAGCTTCATTCGCTTATCTCTGCCACTGATGCCCATTCAGTTCAGGAGACATAACTTCTCTTGCGGCGGTGGCTGTCAAGCCACTAGCCCTTGCTAGGGCTAGCGGGGTGGCCTGGGGATGCGTCTTAATGGGAGCGGCAGGGCGTAATGCTGCTCAATCAGCGCGCGGATTAATTTGGATTTAGACATGTCAGTGTCTGCCGCTAACTGGGTTAAATGGCTTATCGCGCTTTCACTGAGATAAAAGGTTGCGCGGCGATAATGTGGCCGCTCAAGCTCGGATGCCGGATTGGGCGCAATTATAGCTTGTGTTTGCCCGTACAAGGGGATCACATTGCAGACCTCGTCGCCAAGCGCCGCGCTATACTGCGCCGTGGTTTCTCCCATGGCATAGCGTGTCGCGGCATCAATAAATTCATCCAAGGAAATGGCGCGGGCCACTCCATTAGATTGCGTATTGTTTTTCTTGAGATCGCTGAGTCCCATATTGTCCTCTCAGAGTGTTTGGCTGAGGTGCTAACGCTGATGTTCGCAATGTTTCAGTGGCCGAGCTTGGGCGCAATTGAGTCTGCAAGCTGGCGGCATTTTTTACTTGAAACAGCTCACAGGCGATGGCGCGGATCTCTGCGGCAGCTTTGCCCTGAGGCTCAAGTTCGATGACAGAAAGTCCCGATTCTTCACTGTCATCATAAATATTACGACTGTAGGTAATTGCATCTAGTACATTGATATCATAGGTTTTACAGACTTCCTTCGCCTCCAGAATGCGACTGGCTTGATTCGGCAGGTTAGGGCATTGAGTGATGACGAATGAGGCCTGTAATTTAGGGTTGATCATCTTACAGGTGGCGACGATATCATCCATGTGGCTGACGGTTTTTAAATCGCGGCGTTTGGGTCTAAGGGGCATTAAAATATGCGAGGCCACGGACATGGTGGCCCGCAGTGCCAGATTGTCTTGCCCACCGCAATCGACCAATACAAAATCATAGTGTTGCTCTAGGCTGAGCAGATCGTTGCGGATTTTGCCATAGAGTTGTACACAGTTAATGGATGCCAGTTGTGGGTTGTTATTTCTCGCTTGGATCCAATCAGAGGTCGTACGCTGCGGATCGCAATCGACCATGATGACCGAGGCCCCCACTTCGCAGGTTAGAAATACTGCGATATTTTGCGCTAGACAACTCTTACCGCTACCGCCTTTTTCGCCGCCAATTAGCACTATCATAAACGTATTCCTCAATACTTGGGATGACACTTAAGCCGGTTGAATGGGGAATAGGCTAGTCCTATTCCGTGACTCAGGAATAATGTAGAACTTGGATTTATGGCAGTCAATCAGCTGATTTTTTTGACGTTTTTCTATAAATTGGCACTTTTGTGACGCTTGCCATTATGCTGGCGTTTGCCGTTAATTTGACAGGTGTCGCCCGCCGCTTGACGAAATTTTTTTATATTACTATCTGAATTTATTAGTTTTTAATTTTTGCGCACCGTTGGTGTGTGCTGGCAGCACGGGGCCTTGGGCAGAGTATTGCTGGTTGAGGAGGGTTCTTTATTTCTTTGTTGGTTACTTTGTTAAATTGATATTTCAAAATGTTATTAGGCGTGGTGCCGAAATCGAGTCTTGTTTATCGCTATTGCGCTCCTAAGCTAGGGTTCTCTTGCTGGCAAGCTCGTTGATTGTCACGCTCGCTTCTTCGACTCACTCAATGCTTAAACGCTTAAACGCTTAAATGTGCGGTCAGTCAATGGCCAAGCGCACTCGCCTCGCTTTGGGAATTGTCCAAGCCGCTTGAGGTTGAGGTTGAGGTCGAGTTAAGGGGGCGCACACTGGATATTCATACTAGGTTGGATGCCGCGAGAGTGGTGATCATGATTGCGTCGGCTTTGCTGTGGTCACTCGGTTATCGGCATGGCCGCAGAGCTGGGCGTGATCATTATCTTTGTCTCTTGGGGGGAATGACGAATGTGAAGGGATAGCCGTTTTACTGCATCGATTTATGTCAGAAAACGAGTCGATTTTGAAGTAACATAAACGTTTGGATGTCGGCCAGGATATGCAGGATATGCAGATGGAGCAACAGACCCTCATTGAGGCGGTTAATCAAATCATGCCCTTTGGTAAATATCGGGG
>NZ_JBOFMC010000082.1:0-2907 GCF_051658185.1 Shewanella sp.
CAAGGGGCCGATGAGGCCGACATCCGCGGTAATCAGCTCAGCGGCGACGGCTTTGGGATTTATGGCGAGCAGATAACCGCGCCGCGCATTCATGATAATCGCATTAGTGGTAACCGTCGCCTCTATGTGCTCGATAGGGGCGATGGCATTTATCTTAAGCAGGTCACGGCGCCAGAGGTGACCGCTAACCATATCCAAGCCGTGCGCGACGGGGTGTATTTAGAGACCGTCAGCGGGAGTCGCATTGTGGATAATCAGTTTACCCAGCTGCAATACGGCATTCATTACATGTACACCTCCGGCGATGAAGCGTGGCATAACCACGCGGTAGCGGTGGACGGTGGCTATGCTTTGATGAGCTCCAAAGCCATTTATCTGCACCACAACCACGTTGAGCAAGCGCGCGACTTTGGGATTTTGCTGAATGTGACCGAGTCCTGCCATATTCAGGCCAACGTGGCCCGCCAAGTGCACAATCCGAAAGGCACGGTTGAGCTGGGTAATGAAGGCAAAGGCCTGTTTATCTACGGCGCCCAGCATAACCAGATTGAAGCCAATGAATTTAGCCAGAGCGATACCGGGATCAGCATGGCCATGGGCGGTGAGCAAAATCGCCTGTGGCACAATCACATCTCGGCCAATCAAACCCAAGTCAAATACGTGGGCGAGGCGCAATTAGAATGGAGCCATGAAGGCGAGGGCAATTACTGGTCCCAATACGCCGGCTGGGATCGCAACGCCGATGGGATTGGTGATATCGCCTACCGTCCTAACGACAGTCTCGATAAGCTCTTTTGGTTATATCCCGAAGCCAAATTACTCATGGATAGCCCTGTGGTACAGTTGCTACGCTGGGTGGAGCGGCAATATCAGCCGCTGCAGGCCAGTGGGGTTATCGACAGTTTTCCGCTCATGCGCCCCTTAGCGTTCCCCCCGATTGATGGAGCCTCCCAATGAATCATCAGCCCTTGAGCGCCGGCTCATCGCGCGCGCCGCGCGAGGTGGCAATCCAAGTCAGTGAGCTGTGTAAGTCTTATGGCCGCTTTCACGCATTAACCGATATCCACTTTGAGTTATTCAGTGGGCAGATGTTGGCGCTGCTGGGCCATAATGGCGCCGGGAAATCCACACTGCTCAAATTAATTTTAGGGTTAATCACCCCGACCGCGGGCCACATTCAGGTGCAGGGGCGAAGCGTTGGCGAGGCCCGCGCAAAATACGGCATGTCGATAGGCTATCTTCCTGAAAATGTCAGCTTTTATGACAATATGACCGCCGCAGAGCTGCTGGGGTATTTTGCCAAGCTTAAGGGCGTTGCTCCCGCCAAAGTGCACCAATTGCTGGGCGAGTTTGGCTTGGGCGCGGCGCAGGATCGGCGCATCGGGACGTTTTCGAAGGGAATGCGCCAACGCTTAGGGTTGGCGCAGGCGATCCTCGCCGAGCCTAAGGTATTGTTGTTAGATGAGCCAACGGTGGGGCTGGATCCGCTGGCCTCGGACTTTTTGTACCAAAAAATGGCCGAGCTTAAGGCCAAGGGCTGCGGGATCATGATCTGTACCCACGAATTGGGCCTGGTGCAGGCGCAGATGGATCGGGCCCTGATCCTCGGCAAGGGGAAAATGCTCGCCAGTGGCCATTTAACGGCCTTACGGGAAGCGGCCGCGCTGCCAGTGCAGGTGACCTTACACGCCCTGACCCCGACGCAGCGACAGCAGCTCGGCCACGATCCGCTGTTAGCGCCTTTTATCGCCCCCAGTACGTTGGGAGACATGCGCCCTAGAGACGTAGGCGTTGGTGAGGTACGCCTCCAGGTGCCGCTGGCGCATAAGTCGGCGGTATTGCAGCAATTGTTGCACGGCATTCAAACCGATGAATTTTCTTTGGAGCTCGCCAGTTTGCAGGACATCTTTCACTTCTATATGGATAAGCTCAATGACCCCGCCACGGCGTCTCATGTTCAAGGGCAGCGCCCAGAGCGTGACTCAGCGTTTAGCGCGCCGGAGGCTTGCAGATGAGTCAGGCCAAGTCACAGGAACCGCGCGTTTTTACGCCATTATCGGCGCTGCAGTTAATCGGCATTATCGCGGCGAAGGAATTTAAGGATAATCTGCGTAACCGCTGGTTATGGATGATGACCGGCATACTGCTGTTGCTGTCGCTGTGCGTCAGTTTTATGGGCAGCGCCGTGTCTGGCACGTTAGTGGTGTATGAGCCGTCACAGCTGCTGTCCGGCTTGGTCACCTTAAGTGTGTTTATGCTGCCACTCGGGGCGATTTTGCTCAGTTACGATAGCTTTGTCGGTGAAAAGGAATCCGGCACCCTATTGTTATTGCTCACTTATCCGGTTGAGCGCTGGCATATTCTCTGGGGCAAATTAGCGGGCCACGCGCTGGTGATGAGCCTGGCCTGTATCCTCGGATTTGGTATGACGGCCGGATTATTGCTGGGCTTAGGGGAGGCGAAGGATCGCATGGCGCTGCTGCAGGGCACCTTGCACCTTATCGGCAGTGGCATTTTGCTCTCCTTAGTGTTTGTGCTGTTGGGCTATTGGGTGAGTTTAGCGGTGCGGGAAAAGGCGAAAGCCCTCGGGATATTGCTGCTGTTATGGTTTGCCTTAGTGCTGATTTATGATTTGGTGCTGCTGACCGCCTTGGTAGGCCTTGCCGATAGCTTAAGTCGTGAGTGGCTAAATATCGTTATTTTGATCAACCCCACAGACTTATTTCGGGCCCTGAATCTGCTCGCCAATCCGAGTGAGCATTTAGCGGCCAAAAGTAGCCTCGCCTTGGTGCTGCAAATGGGCTTAAGTTTGCCATTAATGTATGGTTTATTAGTCGCTTGGATAGGTGCTTTATTGCTTGGCACGACGTGGTTTTTTAAGCGTCTCGAGATGTAATCTACCGGAAA
>NZ_JBOFMC010000083.1:0-12478 GCF_051658185.1 Shewanella sp.
TCCTTTTGCTCAATCAGGCTTGTCGCGGCAATACTGGGCTGCTCGATAAGTTTTGGCTGTGTATTTTCACTCGTCGGCGTGCTATTAGGCTCCAGTATGCTAGTGCCGCCTGGGGCTAATGAGGTCACTGCGGGGGTTGATATCAAGCCAATTTTAGCCAGGGACTCTATTAATCCCTCCACCATAAACTTGGCTTGATTTTTATCGCTCATCGCAAATGAATACAGCACCACAAATAATGCAAATAGCAGCGTCATAAAGTCAGCATAGGAAATGAGCCAACGTTCATGATTTTCTGGCGGTTCAACTTTTTTTTTCTTCATTGGCTTAGTGCTTTAAATATGGACTTAAATGGGCTTGTAAGCGCTGTGGTGACTCACCGTCAGAGATCCCGATTAATCCCGTCAAGGTCAGTTCCTTGAAAAAACTCACTTGGTGGGCAAATGCTTTATAACGATTGGCAAAAGGCAAAAAGATAATGTTTGCAGCTGCGACCCCATAAATGGTTGCAACAAATGCAACGGCAATTGCGCCACCTAATTTATCTGGCGCATCCAGTAACCCCATCGCATGAATAAGCCCAAATACCGCACCCACAATACCCATGGTGGGACTGTAGCCCCCCATCGCTTCATATACTTTGATAGTTTGTTCTATTTCGTGCTGCTCAAATTCAATCTCTTTTTCTAATACTTCGATGATTTTGTCCTTTTCATAGCCATCGACTAACATTTGCAGGCCCGTATGTAAAAAGGGATCATCAATTTGATCGACCCTTTCTTCAATCGACAATAAACCATTCTTACGCACATTCGCGGCGATATCGATCAGCATTTCCGCACGCTCAATTAAATTAGTGCGTAACGGAAACATCAACCATTTAAAGCGTTTCATCGACGCTACGATCACCGAAAAAGGAAACTGTGCGACAGTTGCACCAATCGTGCCACCGATGACAATCATAAAAGCAGGAAGATCTAATAACGCACTCGGATGACCGCCTTCAATAAGGTTGCCGACCAGAATAAAAATTAACGCAATAATCACACCGATAAAACTCATTTACCGCTCCCAACACTCAGCGCTGCTGATTTTATGAATGACTTAATATTTTGTAACTCAGTATTCAGTACCACGTTAATCACGCGATTGCATTCCAGTTAATATTCGCGATTGTGCTTACTCTGACGCCGCATTGCTGGCTACATTCGATTACTCACACGACAGTATCTTCCGCTCTCAGTATGATGATATTAATCATCCCACGAGTGAAAACCATGCACCTGAAAGTCCAACGAGCAAGGTGCCATCAGCATCAAGATCATTGGATGACTCTCCTCTTGATATGCCGAATTTACCATAAGTTATCCGAAATACTTTGTCCTGCAACAACTAACCCTATACCTAAAAAGCTAAACCACGCTAATGTCACTATGGCAAGGAGATACCCTAACGCCACAAAAACACCATCACGCTGTAACATACCAATGCAAATCAATAGAATGACCCATGCGGGTAAGGTATTAGTAAAAGGGATGGCACCAAAGGGCAGCATCAATAGCACCGCAACTAAAATAAGCAAGACCCCATTGCAGCGATGCACCCTAGGAGTGCTTAATAACAACAACCGAGGCTGAATAACATGATCAACCCGGGTGAGCAAACTGGCACCTTTGCGCAGGATAATTTTAATCTGCTCGGCCGCAAAACGCCGTTCCATCAACCGCGCAGGTAATATAGGGCCTTTATTGAGCAGCACCCCCACACCAATAAACACGATCAGTAAGCCAAAGGGAGTACTGATCCCCGGTATGGAGACAGGTAATAAAAAGGGCACAGTTAAGAGGATGCAAAATAATAGCATTCCTTGCTCCCCGACAAGCGCGAGTAAATCACGCAGACTAATTGTCTCTGCCCCGATTGAATCAGCCATTAACTGCAAAATACCCGACAATTTTTGCTGATCACTGTGCGGCAACACCACCATTACACTCCACCTTCCACAGATCCGTTAACATCATGATTGCCAAGCCCATCGTGGCAAATGTTAAGGCCACCAACCACTCCTAGCTGGTATCCTTGCAAGATAACAACATGTTATCCATAAATTATCGAAAGTTGGCTAAACTGCTAAACAATAACAGATTGTTGCCTTTTTAGGCTAGCGGATTTCGCACGCTGACTTAACTGCGCTTATCCGCCTTTAATGCCCTTAATGCGACACTTTATCCAATCTCACTGCACAAACGGCTTAGTGGCATACTTGAGTTAATTATTGAACGTAACCTTGATGGCTCTCGCTAACCAAGCTTAAACACAGGGCTTAAAGCAAATCCGCATGCAGCATTAGGCACAAGAATCGTTATCCGTTTAACGCGAGCTTTGTTAAACTAACCCAGCCGCAATCCATATCGCCCCAGTTTCCATAGATAAGATCACTTCAGCCTGCGGCGGAGTCATAATGAATTCTCAAACCTATAATCAAGCCGTACTTGAGCTTGCCCTCGCTGGACTTGCCGAGTTAAGCGCATCCGCTCAATCCAAAAAAGTTCAACGTACGGCCGCCCAAGATAGCCACTTTTTGTGTAATTGGATGGTTGGCGCCTTAAAAGAAAAACGTTTTGCGAAACTGGTTGCCGATGATCTCAGCACTTGGATACGATTGGCGCGCAGCCAAGGGGCTGGGGCAGAACTCAAGCGTTTGCTTGAGCGGATTGTGTTTCAATATCAATCGATTGAAAATGCAAACCAGAACTTAGGTGCCGCGCTTAACGCCATGATTGACAGCCTTAAGCAAGCCGATTGGTTAGTCTTTACTGACACCGATATCAGCGGCAAACTCAAACTCGACGCTGATGGCCACTCAAGCTTAGTGATTGATGCTAAAGAAATGAGTCAACATATTCGCGAACAGCAGCTCATCAAACCTATCAATCTTTATGTGCGCGCCGATGAGCAAATACTGGCACGTATTGCGCTGTCCCATGGCTTATTGCTTAGCCAAAGTAATAAAAAAACCAGTCCCATTAAGCACCATAAGACTTATCAAATTTATCCTGGCAACCAGTTACCGGCGTTATGCCTGCTCCTATCTTAACGCGGCTTAACTCAACCCTAAGCAGGCTTAGGGTTGAGAGGCGTTTCACTGGCGATAAGCAAAGGCCCAACTTGACTTAGGGCTCACTGTTTTTTCGGCTGCACCTTGATAGCTTTAGGAGTGAGTACCAAACGCTCCCCAGCATTTAAATAGGTGGTGCAGGCAACGCGCAGTAAGGAAGCAAAATTGGCGACATGCCCATGGCGCACTAACACTTCACGGTAAATTCGCGTTAAAAATGCCGCCACACTGAGCTCGGCCTCATCGGCAATATCTTCAATAATCTGCCAAAAAATCGCCTCGAGCCGTACGCTGGTCACCACACCATCGATACGAATTGAGCGGGTTTTAAGGGCGAAGAGTTCGGGATCGGCCCCAGAATAAATTTCACACACACGCATGCTCCCCCACGTTCGCAATGGGAACAGTTATGCCATAAAACCCCGCTAAATCCTATTAACTTAAAGGCTGATAAGAGCTTATAAGCCTTACCATACTCATCGTCTTTCCGGTGCTATTGCCCTTAACGGCATTAAACACTCAATAATTGATTGAATTGGGCGAGCCAAGCGGGATGAGCAGGCCAAGCCGGTGCGGTGACCAGCAAACCATCAGTGATCGCCTCTGTTACCGCAATATCACAATATTCCCCATGGGCTTGGCGCACTTCGGGAGCGCAGGCCGGATAGGCCGATACGCGCTTACCACGCACCACATCGGCCGCGGTCAATAACTGCGCGCCATGACAAATGGCTGCCATGGGTTTAGCCTGTGCTGCAAAAACCTTAATTAAGTCGAGTACGGCAGGATTTAACCTTAGGTACTCCGGCGCACGGCCTCCGGGTAACAGTAAGGCATCAAAATCACTGGCATTCACCTTGGCAAAATCCCCATTTAACGTAAATAAATGCCCCGGTTTTTCGGTGTAGGTTTGATCACCTTCAAAATCGTGTATAGCAGTTTTAAGGGTTTGGCCAGCAATCTTATTGGGGCACACGACGGTGACTTGATGCCCAACCATTTGCAACGCCTGAAACGGCACCATTAACTCGTAATCTTCAACAAAATCACCAGCGATAATCAATACGTTAGCCATAATAACCTCCATTTACTCTGATAGTTGCAGCCTGTTCGCGGCATGTCATAAGCCGGTCATACCATTCTACATCCCCTTCACTGTACTCCCCTCGCCTAGGCAAAGGTAACAGCCAAATACTACAGACTAACGTCAATCAAAAATCACCCGAAGGCGCTTAGCCATTATCCAACGCTAAGCCCATGATGACTGAGGCAATCGAGCCAGTTTGCATATCACCACTCATAACAATCGTAAGTTACCAGCACAGGGGGGCACGGTGGCTCAACCCGTGTGGCCCCAGCGAATCCTACGCAAAGCCTCTTCGCCGCAGCCCAATTAAGGGCCTGCTGCTAGGGGCTAGCAGCGAGGCGCCAGCAGGATTAAGACAAGCCGCAGCTCGGCACATCGCTCAACGCCAGAGCACTCCACGCCAGAGCTCTCCACAATCAACGGGCTCGAATAAAAATAATGATCTTTGGCCGAGAGTCAGCTCTGTATCTCTGTGCAATCTCATTAAAACTCAGGCAAATAGCCGAGCTAACCGTTTGGTTGCCCCACAAAAGCCTACGGTGGCGGCCATTGGCTGCGCCCTCACAGTGTCAGCCGCGGTAAGCCAAGCCATTTGTATAGGGGTAGCACGTAAAATTGCCCACCACGCTGCCGCTTAGGCCGGTTTAGGTATATAATGCCGAGCAATTTTTCACGAGGAAAATGTCAACGGGATTATGTCGGCCATATTTTTACGCGCAATTACTCCAAGGGATTGGGACGCAATTTTAACGATCCAGGCCGAGTGCTACTCGCAGTTTGATCCTGAACCCCTGCATGTCCTCCAGAGTAAATGGCAGGTATCACCGAGTTCATGTTTTGTATTTGAACTCAATCACGCTGTCGTCGGCTATTGCTTGGCCCACCCTTGGCAACTGCATGTGCCCCCGGCACTCTACGAGCCCATCCTTTCGGTGCCAGTGGCCGATACCTTATATCTGCACGATATTGCGATTTCAGCGAAAGCCCAAGGTCAAGGCGCAGGCACACAAGCGCTCAATCACTTAATCGCGCAGGCTGATGCTTTAAACCTTAATTCGTTATCCTTGGTTGCCGTGCAAGGGGCTGACCATTATTGGCGCAAACAGGGCTTTATACCCAAAACTATCGACAAATGCCTTAGCAGCTATACCGATGATGCCATCTATATGATTTATAATATTAAACAGAGGGTGGATGCATGAACCCAACTTTCACCACTATCGGTTTACTCTGCCTGAGTAATCTCTTTATGACCTTTGCTTGGTATGGGCATTTAAAAACCCTCAATAGCAAACCTTGGATAATCGCCGCCTTGGTCAGCTGGGGCATTGCCCTGTTTGAATATCTGCTCCAAGTGCCAGCGAATCGGATCGGTTACACCGTCATGAATGTCGGCCAACTAAAAATTTTGCAGGAAGTCATCACCTTAAGCTTATTTGTCCCCTTTGCCGTTTTTTACATGAAAGAACCATTAAAGCTTGATTACCTCTGGGCAGGGTTATGCATTTTAGGTGCGGTATATTTTATGTTTAGAAGTGAATTACATTAATTTTAGGAGTTTTATCCCATGGCACGCCAAGTTACCTACACCTTTAAAGGCCAGACAAAAACCATTGCCTTTAGCTACGACAAACACCATGATCTTTACGAAGCCGTTGCAGAAGCGGAAGGTATTGATTTACGTCAGTTTCTAGCCATGGAGCAACAAATCGCCATGACCTCACGCAAGGGCGCCAAAGCCGAAAAGGATTTTAGAAAGGTTGAATTTGCCCGCTTTGGCTTTAGCAATATCCATTTTGTCCGCGATGAAGAGCCCGAAGCCTAAGCTGCCATTTTGGCTGATATTTTCTGATTTAATACTAGGATTTACCGATGTTAAATACTGAACATGCCAACTTTCCCAGAGCAGGATTTTTTCGCCGCTTAGGCGCGGCCTGCTACGATCTGCTGCTGGCTATTGCCGTATTTATGGTTGCCGGAGCCATTGGTTTTGGCTTATTTTTCGGCCTAACCACAACGGGGTTGGTGAGCATGAATGGCTTTGAACATGTCGCCGATGCCCTTAATGGCACCGCACTTTATCACGCGATGTATCAGCTGTGGCTGGCGCTATGTGTCTGCTCTTTTTACGCTCTTTTTTGGAGTAAAGGCGGCCAAACCCTAGGCATGCGCGCATGGCGCCTCAAAATCCAACACCCTAATGGCCAGAATCTCAGTTTCATCACCGCCTTTGCGAGGATAATTTGGTCACTGCTGGGCATAGGCAACCTCTGGATCCTCATCAACCCTGATAAACTCGCACTACAAGATAGCATGACACGCTCTGAAGTCGTGGTACTCTCCAAAGAAGCTAATCAAATGCGCAACTGGCACGGCGCTTAATGGCATAAACGCTTAACGCACACCCAATAAAAAACGACGCGATTGCGTCGTTTTTTATTGGGCTCGGTGATGAAAAATAACCGCTAAGGCCCATTCCGCGCCGCCACTTCACCGCGGATCAACGCGCCTATTCACTGTGCGTCACCGCCACCAATGCATCAACGCCACCAATGCATCAACGCCGAATAAAATAGAAGGCGATCCCCGTAAATAACAGGCTAGGCGCAACGGCTCCCACATACGCCGGCAACTCATAGACCATGCTCATGGGTCCAAAAATTTCATTACTGATATAAAAACTAAAGCCCGCCACGACGCCCAATAACACCCGCGCGCCCATGGTCACCGTGCGCAAAGGGCCAAATACAAACGACAGCGCCACCAGCATCATCACCGCTACAGTCACAGGTTGCATAAACTTGCGCCATAGGGCTAATTCATAACGGCTGGGGTCTTGGCTATTGCTTTTAAGATACTCAAGATACCCAAGTAAGCCACGGACGGACAACGCCTCGGGTTTAACCGATACCACACTCAGCTTATCGGGAGTTAAACTGGAGTGCCATTGATCTTCTTCAAGGTGCGTTAAGCTGACTTGCTCATAGCTTAAGTCGGTCCGTTTTACCTCAAATAAGCGCCAACTATCCTGAGTAAACAGCGCGCGCTCAGCATGCACCACGTGCGTCAGCTTAAGCTCACTATTAAATTTATAGAGGGTAATATTGCTGAGCTTATTGACGTCTTCCACTTCGCCAATATTCACAAAGAGATCGCCATCCTTTGCCCAAATCCCCCGATGGGACTTAATTAAACTGCCCCCAGATAATTTAATAGCTTGTAATTCATTGGCTTTTTGTTCTGCTACCGGCGCGCCCCACTCGCCCAATACCATCACCATTAACATTAAAGGCACCGCGGTTTTCATCGCCGAGAGGGTAATTTGTAAGCGTGACATACCCGAAGCCTGCATCACCACCAACTCCGAATTGGAGGCTAACATACCCATACCGATTAATGCACCGAGCAATACCGCCATCGGGAAAAACATTTCGACATCCCGTGGTATTAAAAACAGCACATATATCCCAGCATCGACCATAGTGTAGGTGCCGCGCCCAACCAAGCGGAGCTGATCAACCCATTTAATAATGCCCGACAGCCCCGTTAATACCAGTAGACACAGAGCGGAAGAACTGATGATCACTCGGGCAATATAGAGGTCTAAGATCTTCATGCCGCCACCTTTCTGCTGGCCAAGTAAGTCGATAAACGACTAAAGGCTGGTCTTTCCTTACCGAGTAAAAATAGCCCCATCAACAGTGCCGAGGCGTGGATCCACCACATGCCTAAATATTGGGGGATCACCCCATCTTGCAAGGCCTTACGCCCCGCCACCATCAAGCCAAAATAGCCGAGGTAAAGCAGCACCGCAGGCAACATTTTGGCGAATTTGCCTTGGCGAACATTCACCCTTGCTAATGGCACGGCAATTAACGTCATAATAGGAATCGCCAGTGGGATGGCTAAGCGCCAATGGAACTCGGCAACCGCCTCTGGGCCCTCTATCTTAAGCAGTGCCGTTAACGGCAGCGCCGATAATTTACGGCGACGAGCATCGACTTCCTGCTCTTTGATTTGCATTTTATAACCACCAAATTCAATCATTTGGTAATCTTTCAATTGAGGACTGCCCTGATAACGCACCCCGTCACTTAACTGTAATTGCTGAGCACCAGTCTGATCTTCAAGCACGCGGCCACCTTTAGCGACCACCACATTGGTCACTCCGGTTTCATCATCAGGCTCAGGTAATTGCGCGACAAACACTTTGTCGAGTTCATTATCTTTACCTATCCGCTCAACAAACAGCACTGCGCGGCCATTTGGACTGGCCTGAAAACGGCCTTGCACTAACGCCGCCAATCCCGCTTCAGATTGGGCCTTTTCAAGCACTTGGTTTTGCTGCTCTTCCGCCCAGGGCGCAACATACAAAGATAAATACCCCGTAAGCAGCATATTCAATAGGGCTAAAATCAGTGTCACCCGGGTCACATACCACTCGCTGATCCCAACCCCATGCAGAATCACCATTTCATTTTCAGCATACATGCGCCCATGGGCGACCAATATCCCCAAAAACAGACTTAGGGGCAGCACTAATACCGCCAAAGTGGGCAAATTTAAACCTATGAGGGTCGCTATTAACGATGCAGGAAACTCACCATCTGAGGCATCGGCCAGTATTCGCACGAAATGCTGGCTAATAAAAATAGTTAACAGCACAAAAAGCACGGCAATTTGTGCTTTTAATACTTCTTGAATGAGATATCTAAATACAATCACAGGTAGGATCCGGTCTCTAAACTTATCTTTTTACTGGTAACAGACTAACTTTCATGTAAACTGTCTACTTTTGATAGTTTTCTGACCAGCTTCAGGGGTTCTTAGCAAACTTAAGCTGCACGTTTATGCGCGTTCTATCGCAGATAAACAGTGACTTAAGGGCTGAGATAAATCACCTTTGGAGTAATAACTTAGGCCCTTTCCGGGACAAGCAGACATTATCTAATAAATATAAAAATTTGTCTTTAAGAATCTAGGAGTGCTCATGGAGTTTAGCGTAAAGAGCGGTAGCCCCGAAAAACAACGCTCAGCCTGTATTGTTGTCGGTGTTTATGAACCCCGTCGTCTATCGGGTATCGCCGAGCAATTAGACAAAATTAGCGAGGGTTACATTAGTAACTTGTTACGCCGTGGCGATTTGGAAGGTAAGCCAGGTCAAATATTATTGCTCCATCACGTACCTAACGTGTTGAGTGAGCGAGTGTTACTGGTAGGTTGTGGTAAAGAACGCGAATTAGACGAACGCCAATATAAGCAAATCATTACCAAAACCATCAACACCTTAAATGAAACTGGCTCGATGGAAGCCGTGTGTTTCCTCACTGAATTGCATGTCAAAGGCCGCGATACCTATTGGAAGGTACGTCAAGCCGTAGAAACCACCAATAGCAGCCTCTATAGCTTCGATGCGCTCAAAACCCGTAAAGGTGAAACGCGTCGTCCATTACGCAAGCTGGTGTTTAATGTCCCGACTCGCCGAGAATTAACCTTAGGCGAGCGCGCCATCGAACATGGCATGGCCGTTTCTGCAGGTATGCATTTATGCCGCGATGTGGCCAACATGCCACCGAATATCTGCAACCCGGCCTATTTAGCCTCTCAAGCCCGTCAACTGGCTGAAGTGCATGAAAATCTCCATGTCACCACCGTCGGTGAAGAACAAATGGAAAAGCTGGGCATGAATGCTTACCTTGCCGTGGGGCGCGGCAGTGCTAACGAATCCATTATGACGGTAATGGAATATAAAGGTGCGGTCGATAGCACTGAAAAACCTATCGTGTTAATTGGCAAAGGCTTAACCTTCGACTCCGGCGGGATTTCATTAAAACCTGGCGAAGCCATGGATGAAATGAAATATGACATGGGCGGCGCAGCTGGCGTGATTGGCGCGATGAAGGCCATCTGTGAGATGAAACTGGCCATCAATGTCGTTGGGATCCTCGCGGGCTGCGAAAATATGCCATCGGGCAATGCTTATCGTCCCGGCGATATTTTAACGACGATGTCAGGGCAAACCGTAGAAGTGCTCAATACCGATGCCGAAGGGCGCTTAGTCTTGTGTGACGTATTAACCTACGTTGAGCGCTTTGAACCTGAATTGGTGATCGATGCCGCGACGCTAACCGGCGCTTGCGTGATCGCGCTAGGCAAACACGCCTCTGGCCTGTTTTCCTCGCACAATCCACTCGCCCATGAGCTATTAAATGCTGGCGAGCAAAGTGGCGATCGCGCTTGGCGCATGCCACTGTGGGATGAATACCAAGAAATGCTCGATAGCCCCTTTGCCGATATGAGCAATTTAGGCGGCCGTCCTGCTGGCGCCATTACGGCGGCGTGTTTCTTGTCTCGTTTTGCCAAAAAGTACAATTGGGCCCATTTAGATGTAGCAGGCACAGCATGGAACAGTGGCGCCAATAAAGGCTCTACTGGTCGGCCGGTACCATTACTCACCCAATTTTTACTCAATCGTGCTGGAGTGGAACTCGGCGAATAACCACGTTAACGCGGTTAACTCGAGCCCATTAACAGCTACGCACTGACGTAAATAAATACAGCTAAGGCGAAGATCCTCATCTTCGCCTTTTTTATTGCGTATTGATCACCACGGTAATCACCACGGTTAGCATACTTATCGCACGTTTATTGTGGCGAGTTAGCGACGGACGCCTTGTTCGCGACTGACGCAACAGCGAGCAAGCAGCTCCCTCTATCCTCTCTGTTCCCCAATGCTCCTCTCATCGACCACAGTGAATAAGTTTTGATTGACACTCAGGGCCTAGCCCATTAGTTTTAATGGCGATGAAAAAAATTAACTCTATAAAAACAATTACAGCAGCAATGTTTACTGTGTTTTTTACACCCCCACTCTAGGAGGCGGATTTACGGTGTAAAAACCACAGTAAACATCCAAAGCCTCCCCCACGGGAGGCTTTTTTGTCTAACGGGATTGAAGATCAACACGGCGGCAATTGAGGTCAGAATGCAAACACCACAGCCTTTACATATCACTCGCGAGCAAATTACCCAGCTCGATAATGAACTCCTTTCGTTGCTGGCTGAGCGCCGCCGCCTAAGTTTGGAAGTCGCCCGCAGCAAAGAGGTCGATGTCAGACCCATCCGCGATACCCAAAGGGAAAAAGAATTATTAGCCAGATTGGTGAAAGAGGGCCGTGAAAAAGGCTTAGATGCCCACTATGTTATTTCGCTTTATCAAAGCATTATTGAAGACTCCGTGCTCAATCAGCAAGCATATTTACACGGCCGCGCCAATCCAGAAACCCAAAAACAGCAATACTGTATTGCTTACCTTGGCGCGAGGGGATCCTATTCCTATCTGGCGGCGAGCCGCTATTGCCAGCGCCGGCAAGTAGAGATGCTCGATCTCGGCTGTCAAAGTTTTGATGAAATCGTCCAAGCCGTCGAATCTGGCCATGCTGATTATGGCTTTTTACCAATAGAAAACACCTCCTCCGGCTCCATCAACGAGGTGTATGACGTACTGCAACATACTAGCCTCGCCATTGTCGGTGAAACCACTATCGAAGTGAGCCATTGCTTACTCGGTAAAGCCGGGACTAAAGTCAGCGATATCAAAACCATCTATGCACACCCTCAACCCATCAGCCAATGCAGCCGTTACCTAAGCCAGCATAAAGAATTAAGGCTGGAATACTGTTCCAGTAGCGCTGAGGCGATGGAAAAGGTCAACCAACTTGCTGATAATAGCGCCGCCGCGATTGGCAGTCTCGAAGGCGGCGCACTGTATCAATTAGAATCGATTGAAACAGGCCTAGCCAATCAAAAAATTAACCAGAGCCGTTTTATCGTCGTGGCGCGCAAAGCCGTCGCGGTCCCCGAGCAACTCCCCGCTAAAACCACGTTAATCATGGCCACAGGGCAAAAAGCCGGTGCGTTAGTCGAGGCCTTATTGGTGCTTAAAGCTCATCAGTTAAACATGAGTAAATTGGAATCACGCCCGATCCCCGGCACGCCCTGGGAAGAAATGTTTTACTTGGATATTGACGCCAATATTGCCAGCGAAGCCATGCAGGCAGGCTTAAAACAACTCGAGCGGATAACCCGTTTTATCAAAGTATTAGGTTGCTATCCCTGCGAAACGGTTAAACCAACCCAGCTTAGCAACAGCCAATTATTGATAGAACCTAATACCTCAAAAAACCAAAATCCGAGCCCTAGCGCTCCCCAAGCCAATCCTTACCGTTATAGCAAAGCTTATAAGTCGCAGGATACGGAGATCCACTCAGGCG
>NZ_JBOFMC010000084.1:0-16686 GCF_051658185.1 Shewanella sp.
GTCGGCACTGTGGTGCTGGTGGCCCTTGGGGTCATTTTTCTGCCGGATATTTTGGACGGAAAAAAGGATCGTAAAGAAGAGCAGTTTGCCGAAATCCCCCTGCGGCCGGTGGCCATTGCTCAGAATCATGCTCAGGGTAATAGTGAAGACCTGCCCGCAGACATGTTCGAGGCATTGCCTGCCGATGATATCGCTCAGGGCGTTGACGATGGCGCTGTTGATAGCGATGGCGAACTCGTGGCATCCGCTCCCGCGGGGGCAAAGGCATTACCTCAGGTTGAGTCTAAAACGCTCACGCAACCTGCTCAGAGTGGGCAACATCTCACTCCCGCCGCGCCTGCCAAGGCCACCGTAAGTCAGGCTCAACCTGTTAACACTGCGGCAACGGCACCTAAGAAGGAGGCGCCAAAACCAACAGTGACGAAAACGGAGCCAGCTAAAAAGCCTGAGACCAAGTCCACTACGGTCGCTAAAACCGATAAAACGACTGCCGAAAAAGCCACGCCTGTTAAACCCAAGGCTGAAGCGCCAAAGCCTGCGGTTAAAGATGAGATAAGAGTTGTCAGTCGTGAATCACTCAATAAGCCCGGTCTCACTTTGCAATTAGGGGCCTTTAGCAATGCCGCCAATGTGCAAGGTTTAGTGGCCCAGCTGCGTAAAAATGGCTTTAAAGCTTATACCGTGCCGAGCACTCCTAAGGATGGCGTCCTGACTAAAGTGTTTGTTGGCCCGGATATCTCCGAAGCTAAGTTGAAGAAAATGCAGGAAGATATTGAAGCGCGGCTGCGCTTAAAAGGACGAATTGTCCCGTTTAACCCCTTAGAATCTTAATGGTGATAAAACCGAGACTGAAATGCATTTATTTACCTCGCGAGGGGTGAGAATCACTTCAGTCTCTGGTAGAATCGCGCCGTCTTAAAGCCTATGTCGGAAAGCCATCTCAATGGTTTGGATTGATTACGCTATTATTTTTATCATCGGATTATCGACTCTTATCAGTCTTATCCGTGGTTTTGCTAAAGAAGCCATGTCCCTCGTGGTCTGGTTTGCCGCTTTTTTTGTTGCCAGCCAATTTTATCAAGATCTTGCCATTCACCTCACTCAGTTGAATGACGAGTTGCTCCGTAATGGCGTGTCGATTGCCATCCTGTTTATTACCACGCTAATCCTTGGCGCCTTGGTCAATTACATCCTCGGCCAGCTCGTAGTGAAAACGGGATTGTCGGGCACGGACAGGCTCTTAGGTCTGTGTTTTGGCGCCGTAAGGGGCGCGTTAATCGTCAGTGCTTTATTGTTTTTTATGGATGCTTTTACCGGATCTCCCAATGCTCAGTGGTGGAAGGACTCGGTGTTAGTACCCGAATTTGGCGTTGTAATTCAATGGTTTTTTAACTACTTGGAAAACACCTCCAGCTTTGTACCTAAACTATAAAAAAAGAAAATTATCCTAAATGTTGAAGGATAAGTAGGCGTGATGGCTACGGTTGTTGTGAGGGGCTTTGGTGAGTAATGGCAAATAACCTCTTGGCAAGTGAACCGTCGTAGTGAAATGAACCCTCGTGGGGGATGATTTTACCTTTTACTTATATTTCAACATGAAAGGGCATAGAACATCTTACAATGAGGAAGCTTACCCATGTGTGGTATCGTCGGAATAGTTGGCCAATCATCGGTTAATCAGACCATTTATGATGCACTGACCGTGCTTCAGCACAGAGGTCAGGATGCGGCAGGTATTGTCACTGTTGATCGTGGTGCTTTCAGACTACGTAAAGCCAATGGTCTGGTCAAAGACGTATTTGAAGTCAAACATATGCAGCGCCTCCAAGGCAATGCCGGCATTGGGCATGTGCGTTATCCCACGGCGGGCAGTTCAAGCGCCTCTGAAGCTCAGCCATTCTACGTTAACTCGCCATTTGGGATTTCTTTAGCCCACAATGGCAATTTAACGAATACCTTAGAATTGGCCGAAGGTTTGATCAAAAAGCGTCGCCATGTGAATACCACTTCAGACTCTGAAGTGTTATTAAATCTGCTCGCAGACGAGTTACAAAAAACTACCAGCCTCGCATTAACTTCTGAGGAAGTATTTGATGCGGTTGCTAAAGTTCATGAACAGGCTCGTGGCGCTTATGCCGTGGTGGCCATGATTATTGGCCAAGGATTAGTGGCATTTCGCGATCCTTTTGGTATTCGTCCTTTGGTGCTGGGAAAACATGAAACCCCCACAGGGATTGAATATATGGTCGCCTCTGAGAGTGTTGCACTTGATGCGGTTGGCTTTGAAGTGATGCGTGATGTTGCTCCTGGAGAGGCGATTTACATCTCCGTAAATGGTGAGCTCTATACTCGCCAATGCGCCAAAGAGCCGAGCTATGCGCCTTGTATCTTTGAATTTGTCTATTTTGCGCGCCCAGACTCTACGATTGATAACATCTCTGTTTACGCGAGCCGCGTTAACATGGGGGCTAAACTTGGCGAGAAAATTAAAAAGGAATGGTATGACCATGACATTGATGTGGTCATCCCCATTCCTGAGACCTCGTGTGATATCGCGTTGGAAATCGCCCGTTGTATGGATTTGCCCTATCGCCAAGGCTTTGTGAAAAACCGCTATATTGGCCGCACGTTTATTATGCCGGGCCAACAAGAGCGTAAAAAGTCGGTGCGCCGTAAGCTCAATGCCATTAATACCGAATTTAAAGGGAAAAATGTCCTGCTGGTGGATGACTCCATTGTGCGTGGCACGACTTCTGAGCAGATCATCGAAATGGCCCGTGAAGCAGGTGCCAAAAAAGTGTACTTTGCTTCTGCGGCTCCAGAAATTCGTTTTCCGAATGTGTACGGTATCGACATGCCAACGTCGAACGAGCTTATCGCCCATGGGCGGGATGCTGATGAAATAGCAAAACTCATAGGTGCTGATGGTATTATTTTCCAAAATTTAGCCGATTTAGTCGAAGCGGTGAGAATGGAAAATCCGGAGATCAAGCGGTTTGAGACTTCTGTGTTTGACGGTCATTACATCACTAATGATGTGGATCAGGCCTATTTAGATCATTTAACGCAGTTGCGCAACGATGATGCTAAAGCCGATCGCAATAAAGATATTGGCACGAATCTCGAACTACATAACGTTTGCCATCCCTAAGGGCTCGTTGTGAGTCAATGCGTGTTACGTGATAACGGTTAACCACGCATCCCAAAGTCAAAAAGCCAGTGATTATTCACTGGCTTTTTGGTTTTCGCGGTTTGCCATCACTTTAGTGAGGAACTGCCGTTAACCTGAGTCTGTCGCTCTTACGCTTCACTCTTCTTCACTCTTAGTCACATAGTCACGTAGTTACGCTTCACGCTGGCGCTAGAGTTAGCAAGATGATGACTTGTCCGCCTCAATGGTTGCGGCATCTTTGCTTAGCGCTACGGGAGCAATGGCTTGATCCTGATGAATTTTTTCCCAGTAATCGGCATGCTTGATCCCGAGCTTTTTAGGGTCAAAAGTGGGATCTAGCCCTTGGGCTTGCTGCTGCTCATAGTCTTTTAAGCAGGTGAACGCCGTTTTTTGTAATAACAGAATCGCGATGATATTAAGCCATGCCATCAGACCCACGCCAATATCTCCCATGCCCCATGCCAATTCGGCAGTTTTGACGGTACCGTATACTGTCGAGGCCATGAGGGTGATTTTCAGCACCACGGTTAGCCACGGGCGATTCACTTTGCGATTAATATAAGCAATGTTGGTTTCGGCGATGTAGTAATAGGCCACTATGGTAGTAAAAGCGAAAAAGAACAATGCAATCGCCACAAACATATTACCAAAGCCGGGCATCATGCTTTCCATGGCAGTTTGGACGTAGCCAGGACCTGCCGCTACCCCCGCGATACCAGTGTAAAGCGCAGCCCCATCTGGCCCCTGCACATTATAAAGACCGGTGATAAGTAACATAAACCCGGTAGCAGAACACACAAATAGGGTATCAACGTAAACGGAGAAGGCTTGCACTAAGCCTTGTTTAGCCGGATGGCTGACCGCAGCCGCTGAGGATGCGTGTGGGCCAGTACCTTGACCGGCTTCGTTAGAATATACTCCGCGTTTAACCCCCCACATAATGGCGAGGCCTAAAATGGCGCCAAAGCCTGCATCCAAGCCAAAGGCACTTTTGATAATTAACCATAAAATAGCGGGCAACTGACCGATATTGAGCGCGATAATCACACAGGCGACAATAATATAGCCAAGCGCCATAAAGGGCACGACCATGCTAGCAAACTGAGCAATGCGTTTGACGCCGCCGAAAATAATAAAACCGAGTAATACGGCTAATACGGCAGCCGTGACATTGGGATCGATATTAAAAGCGGTTTTTAAGCTGGAGCCAATGGAGTTGGCTTGCACGCCTGGCAGTAACACCCCGCAGGCAAAAATGGTGGCGATAGCAAAGGTCCAAGCGTACCATTTCATGCCGAGGCCTTTCTCAATATAAAATGCCGGCCCACCGCGGTATTCGCCGTTAATTTTTTCTTTATAGACTTGGCCGAGGGTCGATTCAACAAAGGCGGAACTCGCCCCTAAAAATGCCACCATCCACATCCAAAAAAGCGCACCTGGGCCACCAAAGGTAATGGCCGTGGCGACCCCTGCAATGTTCCCTGTACCGACACGGCCTGCCAGTGTCATCGCCAGCGCTTGGAAGGAAGACACGCCTGCATCGGTGCTTTTACCATCAAACATCAGTCGCACCATCTCAGCAAGGTGGCGTAGCTGCAAGAAGCGAGTCCTTAGCGAAAAATACAGCCCAACGCCGAGGCATAAATAGATGAGCGCTGGGCTCCAAATAATACTATTGAGGGTATTGACTAGTTCAGTCATCTACAGCAACTCCTTTATTTTGTTGTTCTGTCGAAGTTTTTACTCATGGTGTCAAATGAATGGATGGGCAGTTAGACGATGTATTTTCAGTCGCGCCGATGCAATCAACCTGACGAAGCACAACATAGCGAGTTTTCAGTGAGGTTCCCAGCTAAATGTGTTAAAAAAATGATATTTTATTGTTTGTTTCGATGAAGGGGTCAATCCCCTAGGATTGGCTCAAAAAGAGTGACAACAATGACGCTGACGCCATTTACGGTGATGTAAGGTCGCCACGGCAGCCTACGCGCTACATAAACGCGGCGCTTAGTTTGCACGGAAAGGAGATATGGGCTAAATTACACTGTAATTATATCCAGTGATTAATGCCTGTATGATCCTCTATATTGCTGAAAAACCCAGCCTAGGCCGCGCCATTGCCGATGTGTTGCCGCGGCCCCATAAAAAAGGCGAAGGCTTTATTCAAGCGGCCAATGGTGATTGCGTGTCTTGGTGTGTGGGGCATTTACTCGAGCAAGCTCCGCCCGATGCCTATCATCCTGATTACAAATCCTGGAAGTTTGAGCATTTACCGATAGTTCCGGATAAATGGCAGCTTCAGCCTAAGGCGGCGACGCGCAGCCAACTCTCGGTATTAAAAAAGTTGGTCAAGCAAGCCACGACATTGGTGAATGCGGGCGATCCTGACCGTGAAGGCCAACTGTTGGTTGACGAGGTGATCGCGTACCTTGGTGTTACCGGGGATAAATTACATCAGATCCAGCGATTACTTATCAGTGATTTAAATCCGCAGGCGGTTAAGCGTGCCTTGTCGCAGCAGCGCAGTAACCGTGAGTTTATCCCCTTATCGACCAGTGCTTTAGCTCGTAGCCGCGCCGACTGGCTTTATGGGATGAACATGACGCGAGCCTATACCATTCAAGGACAAAAGGTTGGTTATCAGGGCGTATTATCCGTCGGCCGAGTGCAAACGCCGCTGCTTGGATTGGTGGTGCGCCGTGATGAGGACATCGCGAATTTTCAATCTAAGCCCTTTTATGAGGTGCTTGCGCATTTAACCACTCAGCAGCAAGAAGGCTTTAGCGCAAAGTGGCAGCCCAGTGATGCTTGTTTACCTTACATGGATGCCGATGGGCGAGTGTTAGCCAAAGGTTTAGCGCAAAACGTGGTGAATAGGATAACGGATCAACCCGCTCGTGTGACCCAATTGACCTCGAAAGATAAGCAGCAAGCCGCACCTTTGCCCTACAGTCTATCGGCATTACAAATCGACGCGGCGAAACGGTTTGGTATGAGTGCGAAAGAGGTGTTGGATACCTGCCAGAGTTTGTACGAGCGGCATAAACTGATTACCTATCCGCGCTCCGACAGTCGTTATTTACCTTTGGAGCAACATAGCCTTGCGCCATTAGTATTGAAGGCGATAAGTCAGGGCGCGAGTGAGTTAATTCAAGGCATCGATATGCCGGATCCCCGGCTTAAATCCAAGGCGTGGGACGATAAAAAAGTTGATGCCCACCACGCCATTATCCCGACAGAGAAACCCGCGCAGCTATCCAGTTTAAGTGGTCGGGAAAAGCAGCTTTATCTTCACATTGCACGGCAGTATGTCGCGCAGTTTTACCCCGCCTATTGTTACCGTGAAACCGCGGTGCAAGTCACCATTGCGGGCGGTTTGTTTACGACGAAAGCGCGTCAACAGCAGTCGCTTGGTTGGAAACAACTCTTTGTTCAGCAAATGCACCAAGGGGATCAACCACATCAACAGCCTCAAGCCACTCAACAAGCGGAGCAAGACGATGAACAGGATGAATTGACAGGCCTACTACCGCCGCTGACCTTGGGACAATCTTTACATTGTCTGCGGGGAGAGTTAGTTGAAAAACAGACTCAACCACCGAAGGCCTTTACCGATGCGACGCTCCTTAGCGCCATGACGGGCATCAGCCGCTACGTTACGGATCCTGAGATCCGTAAAATCCTAAAAGAAACCGATGGCTTAGGAACTGAAGCTACCCGTGCAGGTATTATTGAGCTGCTGTTTAAACGCGGCTTTTTACAACGACAGGGCAAAACCATTGTATCGACCAATGTCGGTCGGGGCTTAATTAACAGTTTACCCGCCAGTGCTACCACCCCGGATATGACGGCGCTATGGGAGGCAAGTTTGAACGGTATTTGCCATAAAGAAATCTCTTATCAGGGATTTATGCAGCCACTACTTGCTACGCTTCATTCGTTGATCCAACATGCCGGCGCCCAATTACCTGCTGCCCTTAATGGCCTAAAGGGGCAGGGCTATCAAGGGGCTAAGGGACGAAAATCGGGGCAGCGTAAATCCACCAATCCAAAACGCCCTATCTCAAGAACATCGCCCTCGAAAAAATCGTCTTCAATAACAGCGTCATCAAAAAAATCGACGATGACAACCAAGGCGATCGTTCCTCAGCGGCGGGGACGTCAATCGCTCTCGGAGGTGGTGTGAGCCTGAGGGATAACTGAGCATGCTGGTTGTACTTGACTATACCGGTTTCACCTGAGTATGCCGGTTTCACTTGGCTGTGCTGGTGGAGGGTGAATATGCTGCTGTTATCTGAGTCTTTTGCCGTGGCTGGTTAACATTGATATCAGCTAAGGAGCTTGGTTCTCAAGCCTATGAGTGAGCTCTTGTGTCAGCTCTTGCGTGAGCTATTGAGTGCATTATTGACTCAAAAAAAAAGAGTAAACCAAGGCAGCTTACTCTTTCGGGAAATCATGTTTAACAAACCATTGCAGGAGCAATAGTCTTGTAATGTTGCCGAATAATCACTCAATTGGATGAGGAGCCAGCACACAATGGCAGTTGTTGCTTAATCAACCCTTAAAAATTCATTCTTATCTTAAGGCAATGCCACGATTGAGTTGGATGAGTTTATCTAAAATCCGTTCACCGTCGATGCGGATGCCGTTATGCTCATATTCGGAGGTAAGCCAATATTTTAGCTGGCCAATTTGCTGTGCGGTTTCGAGGCTATAGTGCATTTCAACGAACATATCCTCGCTGTAAATCGCGGCGGCAACTGGCACTCGATTGTGCTTTAACTGCTCAAGATGATAGAGATCTGGCCAGTCAGATTTTTCGGCGAGGAGCTGTGCTGCAGCCTTGAGGGGGCGCAGGTGAGTAAACTGTTCAAACATCCATGGATAAATCATCTCACCGGTAAATAGGAACGGTTTGCCCTGACGGTAATTAAAGGCGGGATACTGGGCTCTCACTCGGTCCGCAGCCCACTGGGATGCTGTGTGCTGGCAGTAAATAGCCTCGTGTAACAGGGCAAAAATGGGGTGAGTGTTATAGTCAAGCAATTGGCAAAAATGATTTAAAAACAGTGGATTAACATACTCTCCTTGGGGAGTGCGCACCAGCGCTTGTTCGAGTAAATAGTAAACCGCTTCAGGTCCTTGCTCCATGCCTAAGTGAATACCAAGCAGTTGGAGCATTTCTACCGTGAGGCGCTCTCCTGTGGCTAAATACACTTCATTTTCAATGAGATGATTTGCTAAACGTGTCACTAAATGTTGGGCATCGTGGAAGCGTTGGAAGAAGGCTTTATTTTTTGCGAGTACTCGTTGATAGGTCGCGTAGTAGACCTCATCACCGCTGCGAGTTAAGGAGGGAATGCCGCCGGTGATATAGGCTTCACTCACGCCTTGAGGCGCGGCGCTTAAATAATGCATCACGCAAAAGCCGCCAAAGCTTTGCCCGAGGATCGCCCATTTGTCGGCGGGACAGAGTTGGGCGCGAATGGCTTCGGCATCTCTCACAATATTATCGGCCCTAAAATGACTGAGGTAGTGCGCTTGCTCAGCGGGCGAGAGGTGTTTAAGGCTTTGATAATTAATGGGGGTCGAAAGTCCTGTGCCCCGTTGATCGAGCAGTAAGACGCGATATTCTTTTAAGGCGCGGCGGATCCAGCCACTGTTGCTGGCGGGGCGCATGGCGGCAAATCCCGGCCCCCCTTGGAAAAACACGAGGTAGGGCAGTTTTTTATCTTGATTTTCAGTGCTGCACAGTTCTCGGGCAAAGACGTTAATCTGGCTGGCGATGGGTTGTTGGTAATTGAGCGGTAGCGTAAAAGTATGTTTTTTGGCGAGTACGCCGGCAAGCACAATATCGGGTTTCATCAATTGACCTCTAGGAGTAGGCTTAAGTGCAGGGGGTTAGCCTATGGGATAATGCGATTGGCTAAACCTTTTGGGCTGATTGTATCGAAAAATTGTATCGAAAAGTGATTTTGTCGCAAGTTTGCAGTTTTTGCTTAGGCTTTGGTTAAGATCAATTTTTGTTGCAACAAATTAAGTCATGATGAGCGACTTAGCGTAATCTAACGGCTATGGACAATACGAGATTGAAGCTATGAAGTATCAAATTATTCCTGTGACACCTTTTCAGCAAAATTGCAGCTTGATTTGGTGTGAAAAAACCAAGCGTGCTGCGGTTGTCGATCCGGGAGGCAACATAGATCGTATTCTGGCTGAGACGGCAAAGCTTGGATTGACGCTTGATAAAATTTTGTTAACCCATGGGCATATCGACCATGTTGGTGGTGCTAAGTTATTGGCTGATAAAGTACATATTCCGATAGTTGGCCCTCATATTGCCGATAAATTTTGGTTCGAGAATTTGCCTAAGCAGAGTCACAATTTTGGTTTTCCCGCTTGCGAAGCCTTTGAGCCGGATCAGTATCTGCAGGATGGTGATGTGGTGACGGTCGGTGAGCAAACCCTTAGTGTGCTCCATTGTCCGGGCCATACCCCTGGGCATGTGGCTTTTTATTCGCAGGCGGACAAGCTTGCTTGGGTGGGGGATATTTTATTTAGAAGCTCGATTGGGCGTACGGATTTTCCTCAATCAAATCATCAGCATCTTATACATTCGATCACGGCAAAATTGTGGCCTTTGGGCGGCGAAGTGGAGTTTATCCCCGGGCATGGTCCGCTGTCGACGTTTGCTCAGGAGCGTGAGCATAACCCCTTTGTTGCAGATCAGTTATTGTTGTAATCGCGATCTTCTTTTGTCTCCTTCGCAGCGGCCAGTACTTTGCGTGAGTTCTTTGCGTTAGCACTTTGCGTGAGTACTTTTCGTTCATGCTTTTGGTGAGTTTCTGTGCAAGTGCTAGCAGTGAGTGTGATCGGTTAAGCGGTGCAGGTTTTGTGCCGCCTACATCACTGTCCTGAACGTCGGTGGTTAACCGTTTACAGCAGGGCTAGTGTCACTAGGATTGGCTCAGGCTACGGCCAGAGCCAGAAATCACGGCGCAGTACGGACGTTGTCTTGCATAAACGTTAGCACCGCTGCTGCAAAAGCAACCTCTCAAGTTCAACATGCCTTAGTGTTCAAGAATTTTTTCAAGATGAAAACAGATCGTCTCGAAATGTAACTTGGATAACTGTGCGGCTTGCTCATGGTTAACTTGGGCCAATACCAGCCCGAGACCATCTTCCATACCCATCAAAAAATGGCATAACGTTGTTAATTCTTCGTCAGACTGCTTCGCCCCAAAACGGCGAAAGTGTTTGATATGAAAAGCAATGAGAAATTGTCGATGGAACTCGTCTAAGGCGATGAACTCGGGCATTAAATCCCATAGTCCTTGCAATGAGTTGTAATTTTTTTCATAGCGCCCATCAGCTCTACATCCTTGATGCAGCTCAAAAAAATAGCGCCGCCAATCTAAGGTTAAATACTGCGCCGATTCATACTCAATGCACATTTTTCGCAGAGATAATAACCACTGATCAGCAATGTAATAAAGGATAGATTCCTTATTGGGGAAAAATTCATATAACGATTTGACATGAATACCAGCACGTTGCGCAATCGCATTGGTATTGACCGCTTGATAACCCAGTTGCTGCACTAAGGATTCTGTGCAATCGATAATGTTGGCAATTAACGCGTGGCTGCGTTTTTGTTTAGGTTGCTTGCGTAATTGTAGGTGTGCGGGAACGGCTAATTCAATCAATGTTTATCCTCCATGAAAAGCCTACTCTAGCATATTTTATCGCGAGTGCTTAGCTTGGCGATACAACATAAAAAGCCTGCAAAATCACACATATTTAACAATTATGTAAAATATTTAAAACAAATAGCTTGAAAAATACTCAATACCTTGTAGTTTATTTTAGTAATTACTGAAAACTACAGGGGCAAAATGGTAATGCGATTCATAAAATGGACGATGACTATCGTGAGTGCGTGTGTGCTCACGGCGTGTGGCAATAACAGCGAACCGATAGCCGATGATGTGTATCAAAATGGCTATGTTTACACGGTTGATAACCAGCGAACCGTTGCTGAGGCCGTGGCAATTAAGGCGGGGGAGATTATTTACGTCGGCAGTACTCAAGGTGCGCAAAAGTATGTGGGCAGCAGCACCATTGTCCACGATTTACAGAAAAAAATGATGCTCCCAGGACTACATGATGCGCATATTCATCCAACGGGCATTGTCGATGTTGACGTTTGTGACTTAGGTGTCGAGTCCATGGATCTTGATCAGCTCGTCTCAGCATTACAAGCCTGTCGAGTGAAGTATCAATATGATGATAAAGAGATCATTTTTGTTTTGCAGTGGAACTCTTACATTGGCAATGAACCTACAGCAAACTACCCAAATTTAATCAGTGCATTAGATGCTATTTCTACCACACAGCCCGTCTATTTAGCCGGCCCAGATGGCCATTCTGCCGCCGCCAATTCCTTTGCATTTTCGCAGGTAAAAAATGCTCAAGGGCAAGTTGTCGGCCTTAACAAAGCCACACTTGCGAATGAATTTAGCCAATACCGTCCCTTTGTTGCTGTTGATGCCGAGGGCAATCCTAATGGCAATTTGACGGAATCGGCGGTGCACTTAGTGGGGGTGCCGAACTTTTTATATCCATTGCAGCAAAATCCACAGGAATTGCCTAAAATCGCCAAAAAACTCAATAAGTATGGGATCACTTCGGTGCAAGATGCTTGGGTGGGTGATGCTGAATTAGCCTTATACAAAACATTGGCCGCGACAGGTAACATGAGTTTTAGGCTCACCGCCGCACAGGCATATAGTGTCAGTGGCTTTGTGCAGCAAGGTAAAGTGGATTATGCCGCGTTAATCACTAAGGTGACAAACACTCGCGATAGCCTGCGCCAATACCCGTATATGAAGGCCGATGCGGTAAAAATTATGATCGATGGGGTGCAGGAAGGCAGCATTATTGAAGTGCCGCCCACCTTGCCAACGTCGGTGATGATCAATCATTTTAAACAACCTATCGTTAATCTCTCGGCATTGGATCAAGGCCAAGTCTCACTGGATGGTTATGTTGATTTAAACAGTGAGTTGTGCCAAAAAGTCCGCAGCCAAGCTGAGGATTATGATGAGCAAGATGAAGTAAATGATTTTATGGCGATCCATCAGTATCATCCCTCTCAATGTGTTGCAGAGCGAGGCGAATTACTGGCCGCTAATGGTGACACTTTAACGCTTAAGGGCGAAAGCGTGCCTGCCGTTGAGTTTTTAAATACCTTTGTGACTAAGCTCGACAGTGCCGATTTTGCGGTACATATGCACGCTGTCGGCGATGGGGCCGTTAGGGCGGCCATTGATGCCATAGAAGCGGCAAAAACTCATAATAAAAACAGTACACTGCCCCACACCATTGCGCATATGCAAGTTGTTCACCCGGACGATCAAAAACGTTTAGGGGCACTTGGCATTTACCTCGCGTTTACTTATGGATGGGCAATTCCTGATTATTTTTATGATCTGAGTGTGATGCCCTTTGTCGAAGAACTGACCAATCTTGAGCCAGAAACCTTATATGATGAAGCCAGTTATTATATTCAGGCGAGCTATCCTGCCAGAACCGCCAAAGAGGCGGGTGCCATATTAATCGCCGGCAGCGATGCGCCAGTCGATACGCGCGAGCCCGTGCCTTTTTCACACATGGCCACAGGGATGACGCGCAATGCCAAAGTGGGCGATGAGGTGTTTACGCTCAATGCGAATCAAACCTTAAGCGTGCACGACATGATCGCGGCTTATACCATTAATGGCGCGAAGGCATTACGGCAGGATCATCTTGTTGGCTCTATCGAAGTGGGTAAGCGGGCGGACTTAATTATTATTGACCGTAATATTGTCCAATTAGCTGAAAGTGACGATCCAGAAAAAGTATATGAAGTGTACGACACCCAAGTGTTGACCACGATTTTTGATGGCAAGTCGGTCTATCAAGCTCCCACACAACCTTAACTATGGCAACCGCCTCTTGCTTAGCTTGTCGAGCGTCATCGCTGCCTTGCCAGCGTTTGAGTGGCGTGCATGTTGGCTTTGGGTTGGGGCGATGACAGAGAATAGACGTTTTATGTCAATTCACTTTACGTCAAATGGTGAGGTGGCGACGTTTTGGCCCTAGCGCAAAAATGAAGCGCTACCTATTGGGTTGGTAGAAGACTAAAAATGAAAAAAGCCAAGGGCGAGGCCCTTGGCTTTGGGTTTTTAGTACCATTGGCTAAATCGTGCGTTATTCTTGAGTCGCGACTTTTACCTCCACATCGCCAGTGGTTGCATCTGCTTTAGCGTTAACTAATTCAGCAACGATTAGGTTAGCATAATCAATCGCATCGGTTTTGGTCAGTCCTTGGCTAAATTCAATGACAAAGGCACAAATATGGGTGTCATCTAAACCAGGGTCAACGGCGTAGCTTAAGACTTTGTTTTCCTCACATGCACCGTAGCTTTCACCTTCATAGGTGCCGCCACTATTGAGGATTTTGACCCCTTTAACCACATCTTCCTCTTCGGTAAACACATTTAGACCACCGACTTTAAGTGAGGTCAGTGTGGCGTTGAAGACATCGGTATTGGTGATGCCAACGACGACTAACAGACTGGTCGCAAAATCCAGCCGGAGTGGGTATACCCCTGGAATGAAGTTCACCGTCGCGTCATCTTTGGCATCAACCGCTTGGCCATCGGCATCAACGCCCAAGATAGTGGCTAGGTTGGTATGCGCAGCATCCCGGGTACCTTGCAGTTGACGGGTGATGGTACAGCTTGCATATTCACCGGGATTGAGTACAAAACCAATCAGGCTTACAGGGGAGATGGGGGATCCATTTTTCTTATCAATCATACAGTTCGCACTGAGATCGCCAAATCGATCGTCATTAAGTGAACTGAAGGTGACAGGATCCACGGTAGTTTGGCCTTCAATATCGGATTTAACGCTGAACAGGAAGGTGTAATTCACATCCCGGTAGAGGTTGGGGTTATCACCGGTTTCGAGCACCTCTGTGGGATCGGCGGTTTTTTCCAAGGTGATGGCCGATGGAATATCACTGATCACCACTAACGCGGAGTCGGACGAGGTCGCTTCATCACGTTCATCATCATAGGCTTTAGCCGTCACCAGATTTTGGTGTTCACCTGCGCCTTGGCCACTGATGAACTCAGTGAATTGGCATTCATAAGAGCCGCCGTAGGCGATAGCTTGATTCAGGCTACAAGTCCCTTTACCGTTTAGATCACCAAATTTATCGTCCACCAAGGATTCCAATGACAAGGGGGAATCGTAGGCGCCAGCAGTATTAGTGACTCGCACTGTGTAAGTCACATTACCACCAGACTCAGGAACTTGTGCTGGATTTGGACTCTTTGTTACTGTGATGGTGGGGTCAAGATTGGTGATGTTGACTTGAACCATCTCAGAGCAGTTGTCTCCAGAACCGGGCATGATGGCCTCTGGACACATTTCGGGAGCACCAATAGGGGATTGATTCTTATCCCACAGGTTGAGCTTAATCACATCGTTATAAAACTGTGGAGTTTGATCGTCGGGTAAATCCCGATCAACGATAGTCACGGTAAAATTACAGCTGTATGTTTGGCCAGCGAGAATTTCGCCCCCGTTGGCGGGTTGTGTACAACTGCTGGCGGTGAGGTACAGGCCATCACTGCTACCTGCGCTAACGACTGGCCCCCAGAGATTGATTGGGGTGTCATAGGTGCCATCGGCGTCGATATCCACCATGTCGTATAGATTTTGGACAAAGAGCGAACTCTTATTGGTATTGGTAAAGGATGCGGTGAAGCTGAACTCACCGCCGGACTCTGCGAGGGTGTTCGTGGTGGTTAAGGTTTTGATGATTTTGGGTGGTGTGGGTTTGACAAAAACATTGATATCAAAGGAGTCGCAGCGGCACTTAGAGGGCGTTCCGGGTGCGGCGGGATTGGTTTCGCTACAGTCCTTGCCGTCCTTGTTGTGCCAGCCCATACAGTAATTGAACTCGGCCTTGCCGGAGTTATCATCGTCACGACAGAACAGGGTGATTTGTTCGGCTTTGTACACATGGATGGGGTTATATCCTGCCGCTTTGCTGATATCGGCGCAGACATCCTGTTTTTTTTCTAAATCGACCCCAGGGCCATTGGTTTGGCCGATAAGGACAGAGCATTCGTTACTCGGATTAGGATCCTGGGCACTCCAACTGCCTTCAGGCAAATATACCGAATAGTCATAGCGGGCGGTGGCCGTGGTTTCTACGGTTACGTCGGCTAAAAAGGTTACCATTTCACCCAAGGCACACTCAACCACGGGTTGGCCGTTGAGATCTTTGATGTTATCGACTTTGCTGACCCGGACATCATTGGCGGTACAGTTCAGGGCAAAGCCTGCCTGTTCTGCCATACAGGCTTGATCCATTTTTTGTGGAAAAAAGGACGCCTGTGCGGGCACAAGACTCAGGGCGCCGGTGAGCGCCGCGCCGCCTATCAGCGTGGCTCTGACCATCCTGAGCAGGTTGCTACATTGGAACGTTTTCATAAAGCATACTCTCCATATTATGCCGGTGTGACAGCTTTTGCCGGCTAGGACATCAGCTTGTTGCCTAGGTCGTTGCGTTTGTGCGCGAAGAGGGCAGCAAACATCGTTTTACCGCCCTAAGGAAGCAACTCTCATTCCAATGATGTAAGCAATTGATAATGAAAGGTTAATTTAAAGATTTGTATTGTTTTTTTACTCAAAATTGTAACGCAAATGACACACTTTGCTGTGACGGTCTATATAAAACAGTGTGTTAGAACTGTACCAAGCTGTTCGGCTGGTTTGAACATCGGGGCCGTGTTGGGACTACCGTACAGCGCAGTCTGCAGAGTGGTTGTGCTCGGCAATGTTGCGCCGTGTGGCGCAGAGCCCAAAGGGCGGGTGATATTTGCAGGCTAAGCTCGCGGTGGGCAAGTCTTAAGCCATAAAAATACAGTGGTATTTTTGTTAAGGACTTCGCAGATGGGGACTGTGTTTAATGGCTTCGTACAAGTGACAATGATTAACTGATTCTGATTAAGCGACTCTGATCAAGCGATTCAGTTCAAGGAGCCAGTGACTTGATGAATAGAGCGGATTAACGGAACCAGTACCCTGCACAACCGAACGGCAGCAGAGACTCTGAGGCAATGAAGCAATATGAACCCCTGAGCAAAAGGGCAAGGTGTTAAATTGCAACTGGCGCCGTAACAGTCTGGCGTGAGAGACAAAGGGATGCCCATCGCTCATCGCCCATCGTTCATAGCTCATAGTTCATCGTTCATCGTTCATAGTTTATCACCCATAACTAATAGCGCTGGCGCAGCAGGAAAGGCCGCCAACTGAGTTGCCGACGCCAGCATCTTCCGCATCGTCACAGCATCTTATCGTCCACAGTTTAGGGATAAGAGGATACAGGATGGATTAAGGTTTGGATTGTATCGACGTGATCACGGCGCTAAAGGCATTGAAGTCCTGCGCCC
>NZ_JBOFMC010000085.1:0-6513 GCF_051658185.1 Shewanella sp.
ATTTGACTATTGAACACTTAATTGCCTTGTATTCAGAAATTTTAGTGTTAGAGTCTGCGGTGCCAGTTCCTCAAGAAAGCGAGTTAGCCCTATAACAAGGCCATTAAATACGCTCCATACGGTCGCCCGACTCTCGCAAGCACGCGCGGCTTATGGCGGCGTTATCTCCATAGAAATTTTCATCCGAAACTGACAAGTTAGAGAAAAGGAGCTATCACGCTTTTGTCCCAAAGCCTGCTGCCTTAGGTTTTTAAAAGTCTACAGGCTACGTCAGTGCTAAATAGGTGAACCATGGTGATTAGCGAGACGACCGTCCGCCCCATGGCCGCTTTTTTGCATCCATGCCATCGCTGCATTCGTGAATCCATTCACATCAGACGGGCGGCCCTGCATCCAAGGATGAGCTTGAACAACATCCGTGTTTAACAGCCAGTTCGCCATCCATAGCTCTCGTTCATAAGCTCAGAAACCCTAGGTTTCTATTCACCGTGTCGTTGAGCAAATACCATGGTTCGCCCTTCAATATTTAACGCCCTTCTATCCATTCACTTTTGTGTACTACAGAGGTCACCGTCTAGCCATGTTGGATACTTCTGATAAAACAAACAGCCAGCGCGCTATTGAGGTGAGCGTGCTTAACCTCAATCCCCTCTGCGACATCTTACTCTTTCCCATCACACTGCGATTTACCCGCTTGATAACAGCTGGGTTGGCGTGGGCAGACGGCGCCGCGGGAGCAAATCAGGCGGGCATCGTTTTTAATCCCGCGTTCTATCCAGTTGATATTCAATATCTTAGCAATGCTGACTAAGTCACTTTTGATATGCTTAGGGATCGCCACTGAGCCGCCGCCCGCCACGCAGGCCGCTTTGAGATCATGGGCGATAGAGAGCGCATCTTTACCTTGAGCCTCAATGGCCGGATTGAGATCAATGCCAGCGCAGAGCACATGAGGGTTGCCTGCCGAATCTTCGACCTTAATCGATTCGCAGCAATAAATTCGCGGTTCATTCCCCACATTTAAAATCGAAATCTGCGCCGATGTCCCGACGGAAGGCTCACTGATCATTCTAAACACCGCCCAGTGTTGGCAGGGGTCTTCCACCAGCCGCATATTGCCCCAAGGCAGGGGAATACCGTTGCCACGATAAACGGCTTTAAGTTTGCCCGGCGCGTAGGCATCAAAATAATGCCAATGGGGATAAGGCGATACCACGGTCATCCGCCGCATAGCAACCGAGGCCGACACTTGTAGCTGTTTATGCACCTCAATTTCGTAGCCGTGGCGGTCGAGCAATTGCCGATAAGGCACTTTAGGGCATAACAAGGCTCCCGCGAAAAAGCTGGACTCAAAGTCGCGCCATGCATGCAAAATATCCTGTGCGTTCAGGGTATTAGATTGCATTGTCACTTCTTCATCCATCTCCAATTTACGGCCGGAGATCATCACACTCTTAAGCCCATCCTTATTGTGTAATACGCAATGGCCAATATGGGCGGCGAGATCGTACTTCAGCCGACTGGGGCGGTTTTTAAGCATTTTATTGATATAAATCGTGCTGGGTGGCTCAAAAAAAGACGTGACTAACTGATGCGAACTGACGCCACGCTCGTCAATCACTTCCTGAGGAGTGCTATCTATCCACTTGATTTTTAAGCCAACGCCCTTGGCAATATCCAGCATATCCTCGAGGGATAAGGGCATACGCTTTAGCCCTACCTCTTCAGCGGCGCGTTCAAGATCGGGGAAATGGTTTTGGTGGTGTTCTTGATGGGCGCGAATGAGCAAATGGGCAAATTGTCGGCCTGAGATCCCGGTCTGCGACAACATTTCGGGTATGGCAATTTGCAAAATATCATTTGAAAACAGAAAACTGGGTTCGAGCGCCATACCGCTAATCCCGCCGCGGCGGCCCTTGTCTGGGGTGATGGCACTCTCTTCGGGCGCATCATCTAAAAACCAGCCAACGTCCTTTTGAAACACTGTCGCAATCACGGCCAGCATTTCGGCACTGGGCACGCGCTTACCTCGCTCGATCATCGATAAATATGACACCGAGGGCGCACTACCCGCATCGACGCGGATACAGCGTGCCGATAAATCTTCCATGGTTAAATTGTTACGCTTCCGTAGGTTACGTATTTTGGTACCCAGGAAATGGGACTTTCTCATCAGGCTTTGATCAATGCGCATTTTGTAAAATTCACACTGTAAAATTTTTATTGTGAAATTGTAAACAAAAAACAACTAGACTACAAATCAAGCAATGCATTCGATAACTCGGCCATACCCGACGATTGCGGTGCTTAAGGGAGTACAAGGGCGAGTCACGAATCGTTATGCCGCGAGTGACACCCACTTAGTGCCACTCGGCTAAGCGGGTTAATACGCGCTAGTGTGTCATCACCGGCAAATGAATCATTAACCTGTTGTTTTCGATTGAATGATCCAGAGGAATACGCGATGAATATGTCAACCTACAGCCATGCTAACCCAGCCAAGCCACACAGCCTCATCGCCGAAGCCGCCTGCGTCAATGCCCAAGTGGCGGCAGCGGAACAAGAAAAGCTCAGCGCGGCCAAACGGTTTCTCGACCGCGTCTTTCCACTCAGCACCGGTTCACATCAAGATGTCTGCAGCTATGTTGTGTATTATCAACATCTGCTGGCTTTTTTTGCCGATGGTAGCCAAAGTGGTTTACGCCATCCCAAACATTTTGTGGATTTTAACGGCAGCAAAAATGCCCCCTGCGCCATCGAGTTATGTGATCAGGATTACCATGTCGAACTCCACTTCGATCGAAATGGCATGATAGGTACGCGGGAACTGGCCAAGTTAGAAAATCTACCCAGCCAGAGCGCCAACAAACAGGGCGCGCCAGACACCCGCTCGAATCGGAGTCACCACTGGCTCAGCCTACTGCAAGCGGGCATGCCAACCACGAATACTCCTTAAGACGCGCGGTTTAGCGCTCTGGAAACCGCGACCACGCCTTGCTGTACCCGGTACACCGCTAATCTCTAAGCTAAGGAGCTCGCCCAATTCGAGCTCCTTAGTCCTGCAGTATCGCTTCATTTCCCCCTCGTTGCTGGCGGCTTACTCGCGGCACTTTAGCGTCAATTAATTTGACCTTACGGATAAGTTAAATTTATTTTATTGATTCACTAATTGGTCGCTATAATACCGAGCCAATTATAAATTCATTACGCGCATAAAATAAAATCAATATTTATCAGCATATTATAACGATAGATTGGCTGATATTTTGATTACCAAGATTCGCCAAACCATGCGCATTTAAGAGCCTTATGAACCTACCATCAGCATCACAATTACCGAACCATTACCGCAAGGTGATTTTTATCGGTACCGGGCTTGTCTGCCTCACGCCCTTTATCTCATCGCCCATGGCCTTGGTCCTAGGCTTTACCCTCGCCAGCCTAGGCTGGGTGCCCACACAATGGAACATAGTTGCACTGACTAAAAAACTGCTGTCCTATTCCATCATCGGCCTCGGGTTTGGCATCAATCTTGATGCGGCGATAGCAGCAAGCACTCACAATTTTGGCTTAATTGTCGGCTCAATCTTGTTCACCCTCATCCTTGGGGTTCTGCTTAGCCGAGCGCTTAAATTCGACCCTATCACGGGTCATTTAATTGCCTCGGGCACCGCGATTTGTGGCGGCAGCGCCATTGCTGCGGTGGCCCCGGCGATTAATGCGCGCAACGATCAAGCCGCAACGGCGCTGGCCTGCGTGTTTGTGCTAAATTCTATCGCGCTATTTTTATTCCCAGTACTGGGCCATTTATTCAATATGAGCCAATACGATTTTGGGGTATGGAGCGCGATTGCGATCCACGATACCTCATCGGTTGTCGGGGCGGCTTCAGCTTATGGTGACGAGGCTTTAACAACCGCCACGACCATCAAACTCGCCCGAGCGTTGTGGATCATTCCCATCGCACTGGTGAGTGCCATGTTGTTTGGGGGGGATAAGCGTAAGCTTAATCTACCTTATTTTATTGGTTTTTATTGCTTGGCTATCGCTATCGCCCACGCGCTACCCCAGTTTCACTCCCTGTATGAAGGCCTCTTTACGGCATCAAAACACACCTTAGTCCTGTGTTTATTTTTGATAGGCTCAGGGATCACTGTGCAAAAAATGCGGGCCAGCGGCGCCAAACCACTGATACTGGGGCTGATGTTATGGGCAGCGATTGGCGTCACCTCGTTAGTGTATATTCTGTATTTCAATCAATAGGGTGAATGTACCGGGATTATTTTGGCGTGACCCGATGCCATACCCAATACACGAGAGTGCAAAAGGCGCTAAGTTCGATAAGCGAGCGCAGCAAACCACTGGTTTGGGTCGAGGCGAGCGTCGCTATCAGGCAAAACAGGATAATAAAGGCGTTGTTCAAGGGCATCTTCCCGCAAATGGAGAGGTTGCCCATTATTTCTTAGAATCAAAAACCCGACAAATATCGATTTTAAATAACAAATAGCTATAAACGCTAACCGTACGGGCAAGGGGTTAATAAAAAGGGCTAGGGTCAATATCCAGTGAACTTGGCGACACTCCGCGCTCAATATGGAGATCTGACTTGAGCAAGTCGACCATTGCCACCTCGATATAACACTTTGATTTTAATGAGTAAAAACATTTCACGATCGGGTTTAATGCGTCCCGGCCTTTGGCGGTCCATACGATCCCGACTCGGCCATCGGATAATTCCACCAAAGAACCCACAGGGTACACACCAACACAGCGAATAAAATCGTAAACCAATTGCTGATCGAGATGGAAAGGCGTGAGGCTGAGTAAAATTTTAAACGCCGCCGCTGGGCTCATCGCCTCTTTATAACAACGCGTGGCGGTAAGTGCGTCAAAAATATCAACAATACAACTCATGCGCCCATGTAGCGGGATCTGCTCTTCCTTTAGCCCCCTTGGATAACCTCGACCATCGAGTTTCTCATGGTGCATCAAGCAGATATCCTGACTCATTTGCGACAGCCCTTGCGTCTGGCTAATAATTTCAAGGGCATAAGTTTGATGCAGCTTAATGTGCTCAAACTCCTCCGGCGTCAATTTGCCGGGCTTGTGCAGGACGTTATTATCGATCCTTATTTTGCCGATATCGTGCAAAATACCGCCAATCGCCATTTCCCGTAGCTCAGCGCGCTCAAGCTGTAAATATTTACCGAAGGTGACCAATAAAAACGCGACATTGACGGAATGCTCAAGTAAATAAGCATCTTTAGTACGCAGGGCGGAGACACATTTTAACGCGTCGGCATCAAGCAGAACTGACTCGATCATGCTATCGGCGAGCGCTTCAAAGGGGGTGACCTCAATGGCTTTCCCTTCAAAGGTTTCTGACAGCACCTTACGCAGCAAATCCTTGGCTTCACTGAGGATAGTTTTGGCCTGATGCTGCTGGAACTCACGCAGCGCAAGCGCTTTGCCTGAGCTAGCATCTTCACGAGATTTTTTGTGAAAGCCGCAATGGGGCGCGGAGCGCTCTTTATCAACCCACACAAATTTAACGCCATGCCTCGTTAGCCGCACAATCGCATCTTTATGCTTAATTTGCCCTGCATTGGCGACAGCAAGCCGTTTGTTATTATTGTCGATCGCGCTGACAAACATCCCTAACGTCAACTTGGACACGGGCAATTTGATTAACTCAGCCGATGATGCCGACTCACTCATCACTACAACCTCAGGCATGATTCACCAGAATATCACTTGACAACCTACGCGACGGGCCCAATTTGATGAGCAAACTTTCGCTGCGTTTGCAATTGATGTGCTTGATTTGCTGGCACTTAATGAAAAACTCCGCGCGACATGGGGATTCTAAGCTAGCTTTGAGTAAATCGCTATACGCTTTACTTGAAAATAAGCTGTTATACCAAGTTACTAGCTTGTTTTTGCAGCAATCTATTACAAACATCACAGAAACAAGCGCGCGAGAGGTCATGATGAAGCGTGTTGAGGGTGATTGCCATGGCCGCCGCCACTTGCCGCCCAAGGCCGCAAAGGGGTAAATACAAACAAGCGCCCCTAACATGGGCCGTTTACATCAAGGCTAAATCTTTGAGTTAAGCTGCTGATCTAAAATCTTGCGCTAAACACGTGCTCCAAAACTTGATCTAAAAATGGACGCTTAACAGCAATGCTATCCCGACCATTAGCCAGCCGCTATCGGTTACCCTGCCACCAACGCGAGGCATTCAAAGCCGGTCACCGTCCAGCGCCGATACTGACAGTTATAGCAAGAGCGCAGCTCATCATCGATATGCTCATCTTCATCGTCGGGGATAAAACGATCGCACGCCTTGGCCACGGCTCTCGCAGCGCAATAGTGGCCGCGCCCCTCACGAAATAGCCAGCGCCCATCCTGCCAGATAAAGGCCTGCGCCCACGCTGCTCCCATGCTGACATCAATCTTACTTACATCAACCTTACTTACATCAATCATCCGCCCACCCTTCTCACCACGAT
>NZ_JBOFMC010000086.1:0-2877 GCF_051658185.1 Shewanella sp.
CGCCCGCGCGCAGGGCTAAAGCGAAAGGCGGCATTAAGCGCTTGCCGGCGATGTTGCAACTCGGCCTGGGTTACTGGGCCGAAAAACACCCATTCAAATTGATACAGCGTGTTTTCAAAAAACAGCGGCGCCGGCAGCGACAGTGTGTGCAGAGGCGTGGCATCGTCTGGCAGCGCCAAATCGCTTGGTTCAGCGCTAGCCGTTAAGTTGAGTGCAGGCGTAAATTTCAACGTCGGTAATAGCTCGCCGTCTAACGCCGCGCGCTTAGCTAGCGTGGCCTGATAGATTTGTGCGCGCGCACGAATATCATTGGCCCAAATCGAAAACTCAAACTCGGGTGTGATTAGACGCAATAACTCCGGCATAGCGCATCACTCCGTTGCAGCTTAAATAAAACATTGAACATAAACCCTCCCCCAGCTCCCGCCTACGCCAGCGCAAGGGGGCGTAGCCCATGTTGCAGGTTAGGGGTTCGGTGTAAAAGGCCCCTCCCTTTTTAAGGGAGGGGTTGGGTTATAGAAAACCAACTCACTTTGAGTCATTGCGCGAGCTGGCAAGGTTTTCCAGCCACATCAACGGAAAATGACTGCGCTGGCGGCTGTAGTCACCGTATTGCTGCGGATTTTTTCGATACTCGTTAGGCTTCTTTAAGTTTAACTATTAGTTCTTTTCCTATAACTTCGGCTAGCTTTACAGGAACAGCATTGCCAATTTGTTTCATTGCTTCTCCCCAGCTACCTGTAACAGAAAATTCTTTTGGAAATGTCTGAATTAATTTTGCTTCATAAGTAGTTAAATAACGCACAGAGTCATCATCATACCGAATCATATTTTCTCCTCCAGGTACTCCATGACTGCCTGCTTTTATAGTTTTCGCTGGCTCATCAATCATGCTACCTGTGTGACCAGGGTAAATTTTTGCACCATCTTTGAATACATGGTCAGGAATTTGATGTAATGTATTTGGATCAGGGACATCAATCAATGCATCTCGTACGGTTAACCACGGCAATTTTTCTGGAGGGAAAATACCATATTTTTCCTTCATCTGATTTGCAATTAAATCATTTTTCTGATTGGGAGTGTTGTGCCTTGTCCAATATTTTCCGGTTACATATTTATCCCAGCTTAGGCGATCTTCGCTGTGAGTTGGTTCTGGAAAATGCCAATTTATATTCAAATCAGAACGAAAACCAACTATCAATACACGCTCTCTTTTTTGTGGAATACCATAATCAGCTGCATTAATCAATTTAAATGTGACATGATAATTTTCTTTTTTATATTCGACGTCTTTTACATGTTGAAGTCTAATTAAATGTTGCTCCCAACTCTCTCCATTATTAATTTTTAACTCAGTATAAGAAAGCCTAAGCAAAATATATTCAAAATATTTTGAAAATGAGGGCCGTAAAATTCCCTTAACATTCTCAAAAAAGAAAGCCTTTGGTTTAAGATGTTCAATGCAATTAATTGCGTAAGGGAACATATCTCTATTATCATTGTGAGACTTGTGTTTCCCACCTAATGAGAAAGGTTGGCAAGGTGGCCCGCCAGCAACTATATCAACTCCACTTATATTATTTAAATTAAAATCAGCAATATCACCCTCAAATACTGCTTCTGAATTAAAGTTCTTTCTTAGTGATGCACATGCATTTTTATTAAACTCAACGAATGCGGCATGCTCAAACCCTGCAAGCTCTAACCCTTTAGCTAGTCCGCCTGTTCCAGAAAAAATTTCAAGAGATTTCATTTTTTTCATTTCTTTAAATTTAGAAGATGGGCGTTAACATTTTCAATTATATAATTCATATTATTTGGCTGCCCTTTTAGTCGTTCGGCCCATATTCTGCCTGAATGTAAAACATCCCAATCAGATCTGGCTTGTTCATATCGTCCTTTACCAGGGTCGTGATTGCCAAAACCATCTAGGCAAGAGTTCCAAAGAGGGCTGTTTATTTTAATTAAAGAAGCCTCAATTGAGCTGATCATATCTGAACTATCTTGTTCAAAAATAACAAAGCGACATGAAAAATCTGTTATTTTTAGGTTTTCGCAAGATAAAATACTTCGAGAGTGCTCTTTTAATCTAGAGTATAACTCATTGGATTTGTTTTTCATTGCATCAGATACACGTGATTGGCGCCATCCTTTGGGCACTGCCTTTCCAACATAAATTGGACAATCATAAGACAATCTATTTATTTCACTATATCTGGAATAGAAAGCATTTTTTCCTGTATAGTAAAGTGCATATACTCCAGAGCCGACAAAGTTTTCTGACGGAGGCAAATCGTGAACAGGTGTACCATTAAAAAATCTAATAGCATCCTTAACTAGTTCAACGAATGCATCATTGCGATAAACATGTTTGTTTCTATCAAAATGGCAATTGTTCATTCCAGTCACATTTATGTTAGTTTATATATAAAATAGCACCTAGTAATAAAAACTATTCTTTAATTAAATTATATGTGAGTGATGCTTATCGTTAAGATAAAAATGTTTAATTTCTATGGATTTTTAGCTAAAAAATCAAGCAAAAGGCCACTCCGAAGAGTGGCCTTTTGACTGGAATTTTGGTGCCCGGGGTCGGACTCGAACCGACACGGTTATTCACCGGCGGATTTTGAATCCGCTGCGTCTACCGATTTCGCCACCCGGGCAACGAGGTGGGAGTATAGAGAGTTAAGTTTTTCGCGCAAGCATTTTTTTTAAAACTTAGTTTGATTGCGCATAAAATCAACAACTTGGCGTTAAGTTGTGCAATTGTGTGCCCTTGATCGCGTTTTTTAGCTGTGGCGCGCATTTATGGCGCTTTTCTCCTTCGCTAAATGCTGTTTTTTTCGGGTGGAAAAAATGTCAATCAGCATA
>NZ_JBOFMC010000087.1:0-11327 GCF_051658185.1 Shewanella sp.
AGCCGATCAACAGTATCCAAGCGCCATCATCGAGGAACCGCTAATGGCTGCAGTGCCATCAACAGAGCGTACCGAGCCGTTAGCTGCGCCAGTTGCCGCACCGGCGCATACCGAAGCGGCTGTAGAAGTGGCAAAAGAAACATTGCCCACTGTGATGACCGAAACGCTCAACGTCGCTGCGCCTGAGGCTACCCCTCCAGCCCAGCAGCAAAGCACAATAAGTGCAGCAGCCACAGAAGCGAGTGTATCGGTTGCTGACAGCGTAAATGTCACAGCAACAACCCACACTACCCCAGAGGCTACCGCTGTCACTGCAGCTGTCGTTGAGGCGGTCACTGCGGTAAAAATCGCGCCAGCAGCAATTGACACTCCTGTGGCATTCGAACCTGCCGTTGATCTAAAGGTAACTGAATCCCTAAAAGATCCCGTCAAGGCTATTGCCTCCGCGCCCATGACCAAGCCAGCGGCGATCGTTAAACCCGCTGCCGTAGTTCAAGCAGCTGCCACATCGGCTAGCGTTCAGACCACTGAGCCCAAGAGCAAGCCGCAAGCTGCCAGTCGTTTTGGAGCGATGGTTTCATCGGAAATGACCAAACCGGTTGTGGAAGTGAGAGCGCAGGTTGAAGTACCAAAAGGTCGTGAATACGATAATGCCACAACCGATGAAGCATCAACGGCTAAAATAAAACTGACAAATAGTGCGGGTTCCGATATGGCTCGCCCATAAACGTCTTAGTCAAAAAGTCATCATAAAAAATGCCATTCGCTCGCGAATGGCATTTTTGTATCTACGATGACTTTCTGCCCCATCCCCATGCAGCATATTAACCACGATTATCACTCCGGCTGAATTTGGCCACTATAAAACCAACGCCCTGATTTACGTTATCCAATCTGAGCTAGATGCCCTCATACAGCCAATAGCCACTTTCTATGTCACTTATGACCCAATATCCACTTACTGCATTAGCTAAAGCTGAATAAACGCAGCGCTATCTTGTTTTGTTGCATTTCACTAAAGACATTCCCACACAGCCCCCCCAAATGTAAAGTGAGCCCCATTCACATCAATACAAGGGCCGCGATAGTCACTTCAGCAAAATGGTGATAGAAGACGCGGATTTGCCTCAAACTAAAATGGCTGAACCTGTGGAGCAAAAATCAGGTAAATGCGACTTCTATGCAACATTAAGTCGCTCCAGTTAAGAGAAGCATGCCAATAGTGAGACCGCACCCGTTGGCAAACCGCTATTTTATTTGTAGTGAAAAGACTGTAGAGCCATGTTCAACGGCCAGGATTATCTGCATTACCATCACTAAATACATCGAGCTTGAACACGATGGAATAATTAATGGATAGAACGGATAGTATGGATAGTATGGATAGTATGGATAGTATGGATAGTATGTAGAAAAAGTTGAATCGGAGCTCATTTTGTCTACGAGAAAAGCAGCAAAGACAACATAAAGCAGTAGGAAGATAAAAGTAAGCGAGCAATATCGATAAAAACAAAAAGAGCCATGGTATAAACCATAGCTCTTTCAATCCATTACTATTAGCAGAGGCTAACAGTACTGAAAATTAACCAATGATGGTTACGTTTTCAGCTTGTGGACCTTTTTGACCTTGAGTCACAGTGAAAGACACTTTTTGACCTTCGTCAAGAGTTTTGAAACCGTCAGAGTTGATCGCACGGAAGTGTACGAATACGTCTGGACCTGATTCTTGTTCAATGAATCCGAAACCTTTGTCAGAGTTGAACCACTTAACAACACCAGTTACTTGAGACATGATATAAATCCTGTAAATAAAAAATTAAAGCCTTAACGGCGGGTGGAGCTGGAAAATGCCGGTATTACTTATGTTTACAGGACGAACGGGTCGTATTGAACACATAAATATAAGCCCAACCTTCAAGCTTGTAAGACTATAAACCATTCTAAAGATAAGTCAACATACAGCGACACTTTGAAATATTTATTTTGCTTAAAACAACTTAGGTTTTGCAACCGGCGCGCAGAATTTTATTGTTCCTGCGGCTCAGCAGATAACAGTTAAACATTTTAAATAATTTATTTCAACAACTTAAATTTAACTTTTATCTCGAATACGATGAACTTCGATTTGGAAGTCCAATTCACAGCTTAATCCCTGTGACATAAAGTTGGCTTTTTGTTCTGCGGTAAACTTCCAAGCATAGGGAGTCATGGCTAAAAAATGCGCTATGTGTTGGCTATCCGTGAGTTCGAGCTGATAAGTGAGGCGTTCATGGTGCAAACAGTCAAAGCCATCAATCACCGCTTCTGACTCTGGGTGTAAACGAGGGTTGGCATAGATTTTTTGTTTTAACGCAAAATGATGTCGTGGCCCAGGAGCAACGGTGATCAATATGCCCTCTTTGGCCATGATCCGCTGCAATTCTTCACGCTTAGACGGGGCGTAAATTCTAAGAGCCAGTTCGATACTCTCTGATGCTATCGGCATTTCATAGGCACTCGCAACACAAAAGTGAAGCTGAGGGTAACGCTTAGCGGCAAACCTAATTGCCGACTTTGAAATATCAATACCTTGAAGGCGACATACATGACGTTGTTCAAAAACCTCAAATAAACGGTGACTGTAATAACCCTCACCGCAGCCGATATCGAGAAGGCGAGTTGCCGCCCCCGCATACTCAACCGCCAGCTGGTTAACCCTATCACTTAGGGCTTGATAATACCCGGCATTCAAAAACTCCCGTCTGGCAACCATCATCTCTTTGTTGTCACCGGGGTCCTTGGAGTTTTTCTTTTGCACCGGCAGAAGATTCACATAGCCTTCTTTGGCAATGTCGAATTGATGCTGCTGTGGGCAAACCCAGCTGCGCCCAATTAACCCCATAGGTGCCGTACACAGGGGACATAAATAATACATAACTTGCTCGATTGATGTGAAAAATGGAAAAAATCTGCGTTTAGGAGTCATCTTCCATAAGTCGATGAACCATTTGCGTTAACTCTGGTGATGCTAGCAACTCATAACATTCTAGCTTTCTCAGGGCATTATCAATATGCTGCGCATCATTAGCCGCGCGGCTATAATTTGGGCGCTCAAACATATTAGTATAAGATCGAAATAACCATTGCCGCTTTTGCAAGAGTAATGGTTCAAGTCTTAATGCTTCTTCAGCCAAACGCCCATGACTCTGCCCAAGCTCTCCTTGTAACAAAGCCCGTAAATCCGTACGCACTTGTTCAATTTCAGCCATATAGACAGCGAGGGATTCGGATGATGCCTCATAATCATATTGCCGGGCTAACAGCTCTTTTGCCAGTAATATGACTTGAGGCTCATGCAAGATCCGCAGATCATGCTCTAAGGAGACCAACTCAAATTTCGCTGCCGATGCGGATGCCAATGCTAAACTCAAGCCTTGCTCAGCATCAATTTTAAATGCAACGCCAGCCCTTAGCTGCGCCGCGCAAAACTTGGGGGCGATGCCCATGCGACTGTATAAGCGCAGGCCTTGTCCTTGCTGACGAAGAATAGATTGAGCATAATGCCGCCCATTAAGTGCCATTGGTGCAAGCGGCTGAATATCGAGGGTTAACCCGATTAACGGTTGAAAACGAAGGGCTATTTTAGGTTGTGGGCCTTCTTGGGTGACGATCAATTCTAACAAGGGTCCCCCCATCGCCTGCAACACCACAAAATCGCTGATGTCCTCAGATAAGGTTAACGTCACCAGAGTGTTATGGCTTAACTCAAAAACCACGGGTTCATTTAAATATTGATGATACATAAGACATTCATTCCCCTTTGAGGCTGAATTGTAACGCTCAATGCCACTAAATATCACCTGTTATAACAAGTTCTTTCAATCTCATTTGCGCCAACTGAGTTGGCAGCTAATGTTACTACAAGAGATTTAAGTGTTAAGATGCACCCCTTCGACAAACAGTTAATTGATATAAACTATGTCAACATCATTCCAGCCAAGTATATTCTGGCACGACTATGAAACCTTCGGCGCCAATCCTGCAAAGGATAGGCCAGCACAGTTTGCAGGGATCCGTACCGATCTCGAGTTGAATGTGATCGGCGAGCCTGAATCCTTTTACTGCAAACAAGCCAGCGATTACCTCCCTTCCCCTGAGGCCATCTTAATTACCGGGATCACGCCTCAGCTAGCCAATCTTAAAGGGCTTCCCGAAACCGAGTTTATGGGCCGGATCCAAACACTTTTCAGTCAACCCAATACCTGTGTTGCAGGTTTTAATTCTTTACGGTTTGATGATGAAGTGACCCGTTATGGTTTTTATCGTAACTTTATCGACCCTTACGCTCGAGAATGGCAACAGGGTAATTCACGCTGGGATATCATTGATTTAGTCAGAGCCTGCTATGCCTTTCGGCCCGAAGGGATCAATTGGCCATTGAAAGAAGATGGTTCACCTAGTTTTAAATTGGAGCACCTCACTCAAGCTAATGGCTTAAGTCACGAGAAAGCCCACGATGCACTGTCCGATGTGTATGCCACTATCGCGATGGCCAAACTGATTAAAGAAAAACAGCCAAAATTGTACAACTATTATTTTGAGTTGCGTCGTAAAGCCGCGGTTAGCGCCCAAGTCGATGTGCTCAATATGCAGCCGTTGGCCCATGTCAGTTCTAAAATTAGTGCCCAGCATGGCTGTACGACATTAATCGCGCCGGTGGCCCACCATCCAACCAATAAAAATGCCGTCATCTGCGTCAATCTGGCGATGGATTTAAGTCCGCTGTTTGAACTGGATGTGGAGCAGATCAAAACGCGTATGTATACCCCAAGAAGCGAGCTGGCAGAGGATGAGTTTCCTATCCCAGTCAAACAAATCCATATCAATAAATGCCCGTTTATCACGTCGGCTAAAATACTCGATGATACACAGGCAGCAAGGCTCAACATCGATAAAGACTTTGCCAGAGCGCAATATAAGCGTTTAAAAAGTCACCCTGAACTGCGAGAAAAACTCGCACAATTATTTGAATCGGATGCAGAAAGCACCATAAGCGATCCCGACTTAATGCTGTATAGCGGCGGTTTTTTTAGCCCCGCAGATAAAGCAAAAATGGAAATTATCCGTCATACCGCCCCGCAAAATCTGGCCGCGCTGGCACTACAATTTGACGATAGCCGTATTCCCGAAATGCTTTTCCGTTACCGGGCCCGTAATTACCCTGAGTTACTCGACTATCAAGAATCACTGCGTTGGCGGGAGTTTTGTCAAGCTCGGTTAGCGGATCAAGATTATCTCCTTAAACTTGAAAACCTATTACAAGACACCGAGGCAAATGAAACTAAACAAAAATTACTTTCAGCCCTGTGTCATTACCTGCGAGATCTTTGACAACATCAGCCAAACTCAAGCATCCAAATGACGGCTCCCAAATCAGACGCGACTTATCCAGTCGCCAATATTCGCTATCAATATTTGGTATCAAGAGCAATATTTCATTCGCCTCCCCCACTCTAGGCGCCGAGCTTAGATTGCGGGGGGCGACTCCAGTTTGATGTCATTAACTTAACCAATAAAAGGAATCGGGCAATGCAAGATAGATTTATTCGGAGCATCACCCAACTGCCAACCTCACTCGCAGATGCGCTTATTCCCATGTTGCATCAAGACTTTGCCGGGCACATTCGCGCAGACCAACTGGCGCACTTATGCCAAGTGAGCCAGATGCCAGAGGACGAAGTGCTGCTGGCATTATTACCGATTGCTGCCGCCCTCGCGAAACCGCCCATCAGTGAGTTTTATGTGGGGGCTATCGCTCAAGGGAAAAGTGGCGATATTTATATGGGGGCCAATTTAGAGCTCCCTGGCGAGGCCCTGTTTCATTCAGTCCATGCCGAACAAAGTGCCATTAGCCACGCTTGGCTCAAGGGTGAAAGCCAAATCCTTAAGATGATCGTCAACGCCAGCCCTTGTGGCCATTGTCGGCAATTTATGAACGAATTAGTTGATGGCGCCAATGTCACCATCCTGCTACCCGCTCAGCCCAGCCATTCATTAGCCCATTATTTACCCTATGCCTTTGGTCCTAACGATTTACATGTCACAACGCCACTGCTGAGTAAGCAACAAATTGAGTTTGCATTAGACAGTAGCGATCCTATGGTCATTGAAGGATTGGATCATGCCGGCTTAAGTTATGCCCCCTACACCCACAGTTTTGCCGCCGTGGTCCTCGAGACCCAAGATGGCGCGACCTACTGTGGCCGCTATGCCGAAAATGCCGCATTTAACCCCTCGATGTTACCCATGCAAATGGCACTGTCGAATTTAAGCCGCCATAACCGTGAGTGTAGTGAGATCCGCCGCGCGCTATTAATCGAATCATCCCAGGGCAAAATCAGTTTAGTGGGAGCGAGCATGGAGGCGCTACAGGCGGTCGCGGCGATTGAACTTGAATATATCGTCGTCGATCCGATTGGCTAGGATACTTGACTGGCATTGCTTGAAATGCACTGCAATAGATTAGGCTCGACTCAAGTTCTATCCCTTGATGGACCAACACGGCGGACAGTGACATCTCACTGTCCGCCGCAGTCCCAGTGCCCCGTTTGAGGGGGCGCAGCTAAAGAGCGGCCTGCTTAACACGCTCAGTTTCTCACGATAACGACGCCGTGCAGCTGACCTCAGCACTGCAGACACCTTATCGCGTTAGCCTTGGACTCATCGCGTTAGCCTTGAAACAGTGCGGCAACCAAACCAATCAAACCGCCAAACACGCCGCCCCACACGACTAACCAACCTAAATGGGTTTGGATCATCTCTTGTACGATTTGCTTTACCATTTGCGGCGTCAACTCATTTAGGCGCTGCTGCACAATATTGGCAATCTTCAATTGCAAATCGGCCATTACATCGGGCTGCTCTAACTCTTCTTTTAATAACGCATGAAATTGGTCACTTTGTGCCATATCGATGAGCGATGCTTTCATCTTTTCAATGAAGGAGGCTTTTAACGGCATTAAGGCTGCAGTACCGCCAAACATCGATAACATGCCACCAAAAGATGACTGGGCGACGGTATTGACCAGCGCATCAAAGGACGGCTCAAGATCGAGCTTTTCGATCACGGGCGCCAAATCAATCTGGTTAATCCCCTCTTTCTCTGAGAGAAAACGATCAATATTTTCGGTCGTAAAAAATTGCTTCATCATCAGATGGTGGATCCCAAGCTTAAACTCCTCAAAGCGTGAAGGGACCACACCCGAACCATACAAACCGGGAACTTTCTCAAATAGCATATACACCGCAAGCCAATTGGTGATCGCCCCCGACAGGGCAAATAACCCTACATTCAGCAAAATAGCGGAATTAATACCATAACCGACTAAAACACAAACGGCCGATAATACATTGGTGACGACACTTTTATTCAATCTCATATCCTCTTAAAAACCATGAAGCAAACAGATCGCGTTATATTATCAACTGATTACGATCTAGGTCTAATCCTAGTCTGGCGAACGACTCAAAAAGCTTCTGATGCAAAGCGCCACTCAGTCCCCTTGATGGTAACCATGCAAACGCCCTACCCCAATTGGCGATACCGAACTGCCGCTCACAAGCCAGAATGGACTTGTCATCAGCAAGTAAAGCGGATAGCAAATAAAGCGGATAACAAAGAAAGCGGGGAGGCAACCGCTTAACACACCCCATCCGCCGCGATTTTTACTGCGCGGCAGCGCCACCAAACGGTGGCAGCCCGTTAACCACAAGCAGCGCATGTAAACCCAAGGTTGGACCCAGGCCTCAATTTTGTCATTGCGATGTTGAACAAGCATAACATTAGGATTTTGCTAGCAAAATATAAAACAAGATCTGTTTTCAATGGCGTAATTAGCTAGACTTACGCCATTTGTTGTTCGATTTAATGCGCCAGTCGCCTTAATCACCCGCGAAGACTTCAGTCGCGATTCGGTAGCACATTCGCGCTAACGAGACTATAAATTAATCAACACCTTAAATTAATCCTTACTTTGTGTATCGGAGCCTCGATTTGACTATGCAGAACCCGCTTTCATCTTTGAAAAATTCATTTGTTAATCGCCCCACATACCAAAGGGTTCTGGGTTACCTCGGGGCGACTTATGTAGGCTATGCCATTACCCTCGGGCTTATCCTACCCCATAGCATCGTGGCATTCGCCCCTGAAAAACTGGGGGAGCTCTTAGGACGCCCTGTTCGCCTTGCAGAAGTCCGCATCAATCCATTCACTTTTGATGTCACGCTGTCGGATTTTGCGATTCAAGAGCAAGATGGCAGCCCATTTGCTGGACTCGAACATCTGCAATTTCAACTCCATTTTTGGCAATCACTGCTTCAAGGTGCGGCCGTCATTGATACCATTCAATTGCAAGGGCCTTACGCCCACATGAGTCGCCGCACCCAAGATAACAAAGTACAGTTTAATTTTGACGACATACTGCTCTCCCTTACGGCAAACGCTGCCGCTGAGCCCGCATCGCCCGCGACTGAGAATACTGAACCACTGCGACTCGTGCTTGGCAAGGTAAGTATTGATAATGGGCGCTTGCGTTATGATGACCACATCACCGAGGCAAGCCTGGATTACCCTGATATTAATATTCACATCAGCAATATTGATACCGCGCATTCCATGGCGCTGCAGGCAAAGGCGAATGAGGCCGCCAATATTGCGCCCCTTGACCATGCCAGTACTGGGCAAACGGCGCCAGCGACAGGCCTTAAGGCTCCAGCCTTATTTAACCATTATGCCATCCAGCTTACTGATGCCCATCAGGCAAACATTAACCTCACAGGGCAGTTTCAACTGTTTCCCCTCAAGGTTGCCGGCGATATCGAAATCGCCCAACTGGCGCTGGCGCCAATCTGGCAATTTATTGATGAGCAATTTGCGGTAAATCTCAGTCAGGGACAAATCAGTGCCAAGGCCAATTATCAGCTGGCCCTGGCCGATAATGAGCCACTCCAACTGCACATCAACCGTGGGCAAGTTAACCTTGAACAGCTCGCTTTTCATCATGCCGAACATCCCCTGATTAATCTGCCACAACTGACCATTGATGGGATCGCGACCGATTTACAACAGCAAACATTAACCATCGAGCAAATCCACAGCGATGGCTTAGTACTGCACGCCAAGGTGAATGATCAAGGCCTAGATCTGGCATCGCTCTTTACTCCAAAAGCTGCCATTCAGGCACAGAGCGCCGTTCCGCCAGAAACAAACACAGAGGCTCAATCAACTGCCAAGGCAGATGACCCATCCGTTAATAACCAACATCAAGCCCTTGCTCAAAAAGATGATCCTGCAACGGCGCAAGCTAGCTGGTCGGTACAACTCGGCGGGCTCAACATTGAAAATTATGACATTAACATCAGTGAGCAACTCGTCACGGCGACACCTCAGCCATGGCGTATTTATCCGCTGAATTTTTCGACGACTCAGATCAACAGCGACTTAGCAACACCGATAGATTACAACATCTTTTTAGGTGTGAATGGCAATGGTAGCCTAAGTTCACAAGGCAAGATTGACGTGCCTGCGGCAGCAATTGCCGCCACGGTGCAATTAGAAAAGCTGGCACTCGCGCAATTTCAGCCCTACTTAGCTCCTTATATCAATATTCAACTGAAAAATGGCTTCTTAAGCACCACTGGGCAATTAACGGCCAATGCCAAAGGCCATGCGATTTACCAAGGCAATGTGGAACTCGATGAGTTAACTGTTTTAGATAATGTGCAAAAAACACCCTTACTAAAATGGCAAAAAATGAAGATAAATCAATTAGATTTTAATCAACAGCTCAATCGACTGAATATTGATCATTTAGCCTTTCATCAACCCTATGCCAAGGTGGTAATCGCCAAGGATAGAAGCACTAATATCAGTAATCTTATCGTAGAACGTTCAGTGCCCGCCGGCGCCAGCAACGCGCCCAAGGCCGCAGTGAACGCCAACAACAGCACTGCTGTCGCTGCCCAACCAACGGCAAAAAGCCCTGCCGCCCCAGCGGATTTTAGCTTAGCGATTAACAAAATCAGCGTTAACCAAGGTTCGGCTTACTTTGCCGATAATTCCCTGACCCCTAATTTTGCCTCAGGGATTGAGCAGCTTGAAGGCACCATTAGCCAATTATCTTCAGCAGCGAACACCACAGCGTCGGTCGACATTAAAGGCAAAATAGATAAATACGCCCCTGTAACACTCAAAGGCGATATCAATCCATTGTTAGACATGCCGTATCTCGATCTTGACTTGGTCTTTAAGAACGTCGAACTCACCTCTGTGAATCCCTATTCAGGCACCTATGCGGGTTATTACATTGATAAAGGCCAGTTATCCCTCGCCCTCAATTACAAACTTGAGCAAAACCAACTCAAAGGCAGTAACCATTTAGTGATCGATCAACTCAAACTGGGTAAGCGTAGTCACAGCGATTTGGCGACCAGCCTACCAGTCTCGCTGGCGGTTGCCCTGTTACAGGACCGCAATGGGGTGATTGACCTTGGCGTGGAAGTCTCTGGCGATCTCGATTCGCCGAGTTTTAGCCTAGGTAATATCATCATGACAGCGCTAACCAATGTGATCACTAAAGCCGTCACCGCGCCGTTTTCCTTTATCAGTCACCTTATCGGCTCAGATGAGACCCTCGATAACATTGATTTTGCCGCTGGCAGCGCCAGCCTTGATAGCCAAGGACAAGCAAATTTAGATAAGATCGCCAAAGGGTTAACCGAAAGGCCAATGCTTCAGCTTAATTTAGAGGGTGCAGTCGATGCCGCTCACGACAGCCAAGCCATCGCTGAGCAGCTTATGCAAACCCAACTGGCCAAACTGGCTAACATCCCAGTCAATGAATTACCCGATGATCTTAGCCCTAGTCAATTCCCCACTCAAGGGCCGCTTGCCGATGCCTTAATCAATTTCTATCAACAGCAATTTTCGGCAGATCCCAAAGCGATCAGAGCCACAATTGCCATGGAAGCCAACAATGCAGAGTTAACGGCAGAGGACATCACCACTCGTTGGCATATCGCGCTTTATAACCAATTGGTTAACGCCCAAAATGTGCCCCAGAGTAAACTTGGCGATCTCGCCCAAGAACGCGCCAAAACCGTCAAAGCCTATCTCGTCGATACCCAAGGCATAGCACCTGAGCGGATTTTTTTACTCGAAAGCCGAGTAACACTCAGCCAAGATGCGGCTCAAGTTAACCTGAGCATCAACACGCCATAATGGATTGCTAATGGTTTAATCTCAATCGGTTAGCTAACACTCATCGCCCAGCTATGCCTGGGCGATGCTC
>NZ_JBOFMC010000088.1:0-1615 GCF_051658185.1 Shewanella sp.
GGTATATCTCCTTCATAACGACCCGCGACACCAGAGAGGTACCCCATCCACAAAGGCATAGTCATGCTTTTTTCTAAGCTGCCAGTGCGGCAGTGAACGAGCCAACGTCATTCAATGCATCTTGCAGATCACGATGTAATACCACCGACAAGCAATGGATAGTCACCTTGTGATGCTTGCTAGACTGGCTGATTGCTGCCCTTGGGCTTATTCCACGGGACATCTTAGCGCGTTAACGCTGAGCGCTTAAACGAGGCTTGCCTAAATAAACAGCACTCAGTAGGGTAAGATTGATAGCAACACGGCGCAAAAACAAAATTGATCGCAGCAAGGCCTTATACTCCGCCACAAAAGTTTGTAAGCTAAGTACTTATATTTCTGATACATCATCAGGGTTGAGGATACTATCACTATGGGTTCAGTCACCACTAAAAAGCACGCAAACGGACTTGATTACGTCGAAATCAATACGGCATTGTGCCAAGCCAGAATATTTTTACAGGGCGCGCAAATCGATCACTTTCAACCCACAGGTAAACCGCCGCTATTATGGGTCTCTGAGGCTGACGATTACCAACCAGGGAATGGGATCCGCGGTGGCGTGCCCGTATGCTGGCCTTGGTTTGGCATGAGCACCGAAGCAGGCTTTCCACAACATGGATTTGCCCGCACGCGGATCTGGAACTTAAGTTCGGTAGCAATGCGTAATCAATGGGTCGATTTACGTTTTGACTTAAAGATCAGTGAGGAAGATAAGCACTATTGGCCCCATAATACCGAAGTCAGCGTGCTATTCAGCCTCGGCGATACCTTAAGCATCAGCTTGGTGAACACGAACCTTGGCAAGCAGACCATATCGCTCACCCAAGCACTGCACAGTTATTTCCCTATTGAGGATATCCATCAAGTAACGGCAAGTGGTTTTAGTGGCGCGAAATACATCGAATTTGCCAAAGGTCCCTATTCGCAAACCACAGATGAAGTGCAATTTGATCGAGAAACCGATCGCGTTTACACCGAACTTGGGCCCGTCCAGTTACTGCATACCCCACAGGGTATTATCGAAGTCAGCCGCGAAAATAGCCGCTCGGCGGTGCTATGGAACCCATGGATTGAAAAATCCAAACGTCTTGCAAGGTTCAATGATAACGACTATCTCACAATGCTGTGTTTAGAAGCCGCCAATGTGTTAGAGGATAAGCTAGAACTGGCACCGGGCGAAACCCACAGCTTAGTCACCCATATCCGCTGGAAAGACTAAGCGGCAACCAGCCGACTTTAGTCATCGCCAAAGTAGCCCGTCACCCTTGGCGGGCAACCTTCCACGCCCCTTTTATCTAAGATGTCCTGTTATGGCAGAGTGATTCTTCGCTTTGGGTCACATCACGGCGCACGCGCGCAACACCATAACAGCAGACGGCATAGCCAAGGTCGGTGCAATAAGCCAAAGGCTAAAGGGTGGCGCCATTAGCCTCACGCAAACTGCCACACGCTTGGGTGGGATTAGCTTATTTCGCCGATTGTTCTAATCGAGCTAATAGACTTGAAGTATCCCAGCGGCTGCCTCCCATGGCCTGCACTTCAGAGTAAAATTGGTCGACTAATGCAGTAAGTA
>NZ_JBOFMC010000089.1:0-2107 GCF_051658185.1 Shewanella sp.
CGCGCTGTTTTAAGTTGTACACAATAACGGGGGGCTGCTGCATGACGACTCCTCTTCTAGCCCAATGAATGTGGCTAGCATAGGCCCTAGTCACGGGCGTAAACGGGGATTTTTCCGCCTCGCAGGCACAAAAAAGCCCTCATGCAGAGGGCTGGGGTCTTGATGGTGCCAGGGCGCTAAATCAGCGGGGAACACTCTGAGTCGGGCTCAAGCGCGGGGCCATACTCGGCTCCCAGTGAACCAGTTAGGCGACATAGGAGGCGATAATGAGTTGGGGCCTCAGTGCTTACCTTTTCAACCGTCAGGGTGAATTGGCTTGGCGCCCTCAATAATAATTGGCGAAGCGGCCGAGAAAGAAAGCGCGGACAATAGCCGACAATTTGAGCCGGCTCATCGGCGCGAATCAATACAGCATTTTCATCATGCTGATTTTGCACATCCAAGGTTAAAGCCAGTCGCTCTCCCACCTTAAGCTGGGCGACGCGCACGGCGGTGGCGGCGCCCAAATGTGACAATCCGTGCGCAAAGAAATAATGCTCAACATCACCACTGCGCATAGGGGTAATAGCGCGATAAATCTGCAAACTATCCGTAACGCGCAGGCCGCCCGAGCGAGATAGCACCTCTAAAGGATCGAAGGCGCCATGCTGCTCACTATCAAAGCCTAGCCACGCCATGAATTTTTTATATTCAGGCCGCCGTGCCGATAGCAGCCGATTCTTAAATAATGGGAAAAGATCAGCCGAAAAATACGCGCCATCAAATTCTCTCATGCCATCAAAAGCAATGAAGCGCGGCGAGCTCTTTGCCCCCTTGGTATAGGCAAAAAGATACCCATGCGGCTTAGCTGCCAGTTGCCCCACCGTGTGCCACCGACGAGATTCAGGATCTTGCCACGCTAAATAAACGATATTGTCATCGGTCATACTGTAATAACCTTTTTTTGTTCTCTTTAACCATCTCGCAAGCAAAATGCCTTGCGCTTGCAGAGATGCACGCATCTGGCACCCGAGCAAATATACCCACAATGCAAGCGTCAGATAGATTAATCAATTGCCTTAGCCAGTATTTTCTTGCTTCGGGGCGGATCTCGCCGGCGCAGTTAAAAGCATCCACTGTGAGCAAAGGCTTTTTGTCACTCGGTGACAGGAATAGTTCTGACCTTGCTTTGTTTACAAAAGCCAATATCTGCCGATTCTTGTCTCGTGTTGCCAGCCGCTCAATACGCTCCTCATCTCGCATTTCTCGCCCCAAGCTAGCGGCGTGGTCGTAAGTTGGGCACAAATAGCGCTCGCCCGTTCGCTCATTTTGCATAATCGCCCAGTTTTCATGGTGGCGATCTTGATTGCTAATCAGTGCATCGAGCAACAAATAGCCACAAAACAAATCCGCTGCATTAAAACCCGTAGGCCACTGGGCAGCCTGCGGCAATAAAATAGCTTCGTCACCCAAACAAGCCATTACCCTATCGATAGTATGCTCTTTGATGCGCACTAGACGTTCGGCTGGCGCTTGCGGGTCAGGGTAATCCGTTGCCAAGGCGTGCAACACCTCGTTACCCATCAACATACGGTAGCCATCAGGGATGAAATTTTGTGACAAAACACAATGACGCCCACCAACGATAGCCAAATCATAGCGCGCGTGTGGAATACCAAGCGCGCAGCAAAGCTCTGCAGCGCACTTTTCTGCCCAATGCTCACCAGTATTCTCCCGAGAGAATTTTAGCAACGAACGCGCCTGAGCATTGGGAGGGTAACAAATCCACATTTTTTCTTTTGTGCCAAGCTGCTCGATTTCTGCGTTAACAGCATTCACGTCTATATATAGACACGGGTAAGGCGAAAGTGGGTATTCCATGTCACACGCAACCGGAAAAAGGATGCGGAATGATACAGCCTCGCCTTAATGCTGAGAAGATGAGATGCGGAATATTTGTCGCAGGCGCAAAAAAGCCCGCAGGACGCGGGCTTGGCGGAGTTGGGTGTGGTGGGCACTACTTGGCTTTAGCGAGCTGTAACAGTAGCGCATCAGCGGCCATTACCGCGCGCCCTGCAATATCTTTTATTGTTGCGTGTCCGTGAATGTCAGAGCTAAGCGCCCCCTG
>NZ_JBOFMC010000090.1:0-4210 GCF_051658185.1 Shewanella sp.
TTTATCCCACTCAGCGTTACCTGGGTTATGACAAGCAACACATTGTTGTGCCAAGTCATTACGACGACCATGGTAACCATAAGCTTGATCGCCATGACATGAGGCACATAGTGCATTATCGACCACTTGACGACGGCCATCTTTAGTCATGCCATCTAAAGTGAAAAACGCCGTAGTGGAGCGTAATCTTTCCGTCAATGTGCCCTGCGCATTTGGCTTACCCGTTAATGGATCCGCCTTCAACGTTGCTTCAATCGCCAACACGCCAGTATTCAGATCTGTGCCAGTTGGAATGATTAAGCCTGTATCACCTTTTGCCAAATCGGCCTGAAGATCGCCCGACAGTACATAGGTAAATTCTCCCGTTGTGGTATCCACCGTAATAGGATCGTTACCGATAAACTTATAGTTAACTGCATGATTAGCCAAACGACTTAATTCGCCACTGTCTTGCGTTTCTGTCGTTGCAAGGCGATATCCCGCTTGCATATCCCAAGCTGCCGTTAAACGCATATCAGCAAAGAACCCAGCGTCTTTTGGCGTTACGGTTAAAGGCTTGCCCTCATGATCAAGAATTTTTACGGTAAACGTAATTTCGGCTGTTTGGTAAGTATGACCATCACGAATTGAAGTGACAGGCGCAATATTGGCTTTAGTGATGTTAATACTGAAAGCATCACGCGCAGCTTTTTTCGCATCGGTTTTAGTCAAGTGAATTTTGCCGACATCATGGCAGCTCGCACAGGTCAGCGGTAACTCTGCACCATGCTTAAGGGAATCAACCGCATGGCAACTGGTACAAGCTTTGTCATTTGCTGTTGCAGTTAACCATTCGCCACCATTAGGTAACTTTTCAGTATTTTCAGTCGTATGGCAGCTGGTGCAATCATAAGAACTGGCGACTAAGTTATTCGGCAAGCCGTTATGCCAGCGATGTGCACGTTCAACAATCGTGCCTTTACTGTCTTTTTCACCGGTGGTATGACAGGTAGCACAAGATTCAACATTATTGGCGTAATGAGGACCTGAAAAATACCCACTGCGTGCGAAAGCAATGTCAGTGTGGCAGGCATTACAGCTTTCAGTGCTGACCATGCTACGAGTTAGATTGATCGCACTGCCATCCATCATAAAATCAACTTCAGGCATGATATCAGTGACCTTACCGATCCCAGGAATGCCGTCAGCAGTTTGTAAGCGCACCATAAAACGCTGTGGTGCTTTAGGGTCAAAACGATAAGATTTGGCACTCAAATCTAAATCTGCAATTTTGGTCGAGTTAATAACCGTATAAGTGCCATCTTTGTGATCCGTGAGACAACTATCCGGCGAATTTGTACATGTGATATAGCCTAAACCTTGACGCTCAGTGTAGCCTTTATCTAACTTTGCCAGTTGAGAACTAAGAAAACGCACAGAAGGGATCCCGACGACTGGTAACCCAAGTTCATTGGTTACTTTAAACTTGGCTGAACGCACACCATCGACATCGAACCCATAGGATAAAAACTCCAGATTTAGACTCGTTGCGGATGTTGCGATAACGAGTCCATTTTCACCGTCAGCGCCATTATTACCATTTTCACCATTAATCCCATCTTTACCATCTTCGCCATCGCTACATGCCGCAAGGCCTCCCAGCATCATGGTAAGAACTAATGATTTTTTAAATTTACTGCTCATCATTACGATTACTCCATTTTATTTTTAATATAAAACAGTTGCAGGGGAGTATTGTTCTATATTAGTAAGTTCCATATTAAGCTATGGTTTATTAGTCCTTATTTTCAACATCTCTTTCCGGACGTTTCAATAAAGCGCTTTAAAACTGAATCAAACCTTAATTGATTGTTATTGATTAAATTCAAACATAAATTTTGTGACTTACATGTCAAGATTGTAAATAGATGATAATAGAAACATTATTTAGACCCGTTAAAGTCCCAAATGATTAATTAGCCTTTGATATATTACCTTTCAGCAAAGCATACCCAAACGCAAGCAAAAACAAGATAGAACAACGTTATACTACACATTATATTATTGTGATCTTAGTCCGTTTCAATATGAATTAATCAACAATAAAATCGACAATTACCTAGCGGCAATAAAGTTAATACCAGCATAGTGCACTGACAATTATCATCATAAAAAATGATTACTCAGTATCATGTGTAAAATTAAAAAGTCTCATTTAGACATTTAATTGATTACCTAAAATCCAACAGCAAGCGACATTAACACTACATAAGCTCATCGCGCTGTAAGCTTTCTAATTGGGCTACCGCCAACGCACTGACGAGTATTATCAAAATACCGAGTCTTTATTTTTGCCAAATAATTTAAGCGAGCATAAGCCTTAACAAAGGTCTGCAAATATTATTTGGCGTAACTGTCGATAGCCTTTGTTGACCCCTCGCTCAATATCCACCAACACCACAATCATTATCAAAAGCAGCAAAGCCTTGATAAACGTTTAGCAAAAAAACTTGGAACGACAAACACCGAAAAAATCTTAATGACCAGAGCCAAATTTGAACAAGCACTTAGCGAAAAATCTAAGCGTATTCAGTGATTTTAACTAGTATATGCATCTAACTAATCTACGCAAACAACAGGTCTGCCTCAAAGTCATATACGTCAATCGACTGCCTTGGCACACCAATACCACTGTCGAGCAATATATCGGCAAGTTGTTCACCGCCGCTCAAGATAATTGCCAACACTGACTAAAGAGCCCACATATTGACAAGCCAGATTGAACGAAAGTGTCTGCTCAAATGGACGATTTATTTAGAAGGTTAAAAATCAGAAGAAGCCAAACAGAATGCAACCAATTGAACAATAAAGACTAAAACGCTACTATCGTTAACCAAATAAGGAGTCTTTATGTCTATCGATTTTTATAACCAGCACGCCAGCTCGTTTTATGCCTCGACGGTAGAAGTCGACTCTTCTTCCCTGCTGGAACAATTTACCCCTTACTTACCGAAAAGTGGCCGCGTGCTTGATGCGGGTTGCGGCTCTGGTCGAGACAGCAAACGGTTAATCGACCTTGGTTTTCACGTTGATGCCTTTGATGCCAGCGAGGCACTTGCCACGCTCGCGCAGCAGTTGCTCGGCAAGCCTGTAAGGGTTGCAACGTTTATGCAGTTCACATCGACTCAGCAATATGACGGTATTTGGGCCTGTGCCTCGCTGCTGCATGTCGCAAAAGCCTCACTACCAGATACCTTCGCGCATCTTGCCAGTATGTTGAAATCGGGCGGTGGGTTTTACTGCTCATTCAAATATGGGCAGGGTGAAGTCGAACGTGATGGCCGCCGCTTTACCCACTGTGATGAAGCGCTCTTAGCTGAGCTATTAAGCGGTTTACCACTTGCGATTGATAAAGTCTGGCTAACAACCGATTTACGCGTAGGGCGCGAAAACGAACAATGGCTCAATGCAGTGCTCCTTAAGCGATAATCCATGATAGAACAACAAATCTCACTCTACTCAGGCAAAAAACTGTCCTACGGCGGGGCAAACGATCCCTTGCTACCAAGGCTTATTCAAGCCATCAATCACGCCAGTGAGATCGAAATTTCCGTCTCTTTTATCCAACCGTCAGGTCTCGATTTACTGTTTGATCCGCTGCTTGATGCCTTACAAAGTGGTGCGAGCTTAAAACTGCTGACGTCGGATTATCTCTGCATCAGCCATCCTGTTGCCCTGCGCCGTTTGATGCTGCTGGCCGAACGCGGTGCCAAGTGCAAAATATTTGTGTGCGGCCAGCAAAGCTTTCATATGAAGTCGTACATTTTTATCCGTAGTGAGCAGGATGAAATAATCGAAGGTTGCGCATGGATAGGCTCTAATAACATCAGTAAAACCGCGCTATTACACAGCCATGAATGGGCCTTACGCCATGATTTTGAGTTGCCACGCACCTCACCCGCAGCGCTTGAGTTTGCCCATATCCGTCAGCAGTTTGAGGCGATTTTTAACCACAATCAGAGTCAGTCGCTGACCCATGAGTGGATCGACAGCTACCTTAGTCGCTACCAACACACGAAGCAACAACGGGGTATTGCCGCCGTTAGTCTTTACGAAGAACAAGAACATATCGAGCCGCCCACGCCCAATGCCCTACAAATGGAGGCATTAGCAGCACTGAAGGCGAGCCGTGAACAGGGTTTCACCAGAGGATTAGTGGTACTGGCAACGG
>NZ_JBOFMC010000091.1:0-6447 GCF_051658185.1 Shewanella sp.
GACCATCACAACTAATCCCGCTATAGACCTGACGTAACTTGACGCGGCTCTCCTTGAGTTTTTTGCGTAATCGGTTCTTATCATTAGCTTTGACATAATCACAAAGACTCGCCACCAAGGGATCTGCCTCAGCCGATGCAGTGACAGGCACACTCATACCACCCAGTCCAATCAACGCCGCTAAAGCAATAGACATTAAACGCATCCGATACTCCTTTATATTTTCTCATTTCTTATTATTTTGTACGGTTGCGTTGGTAGCTAACTTAAATGACTGATTATAATGTTACTTTATAAGCAATATTTGCCTAATCATGACGTTGTCATCCGCGCCTGCAGTCACTTGATTGCACAAACACCATGCACTACACATTACGTGAGTAAATGACTTCGCGCATTTGGCAAGAGCGTGAGACGAGATGAGGCTAATGCTAGGCAAGTGAGCTACCGCAACACATACGTGCAGGGTACACAAACAACACCATAATTTAACATTTTTTTATCAGGGTGATAAAGTGATATTCCAATCCATTGGCGCTTTCACCACGGCAACGGTCTGTTTCAAGCCATTGCTGCCCATCCCACGCCGGAAAGTAAGTATCACCTTCAACATCAAGATTGATATGAGTTAAATACAAAGTATCTGCCAATGGCAACAGTTGAGCGTAAAGCTGTCCCCCGCCCATGATCACGAGTTCCGCGCACTCCCCCGCCACTTGTTTAGCCGCATCGAAGGAGGTGACACAACTGACGCCGTCAATCTGCAAGCCCGCTTGGCGCGAAATCACAATATTATGGCGTCCAGGAAGGGGTTTACCAATAGATTCAAAGGTTTTGCGCCCCATAACCACAGGTTTGCCTAATGTCATGGCCTTAAAATGACGCAAATCCTCGGGAAGATGCCATGGCATTTTATTGTCTTTTCCGATAACTCGGTTGTTCGCCATCGCAGCAATCATCGCAATGCGCATGCTCAGTCCTCTATTGTCGATAGTGTGGAATTATTGAATAACGGGGCGGGTTCTAAAATACAGCAAACTCGGCAGCGCTAAGCCAACCGATAATGCCCCAAGAATAAAGACCGTTTTTAAACCATTACTGATAACCTGCCCAGTCAATTCTTGGCTCACTTGGGATTGGGCGGTAAGTTGCACTAATGCTATCACAGTATTAAAGGCATAAGTTCCAGGGATCATTGGGATAATCGCCGCTACCGCATACATCAATGGCGGCGCGAGATGCCGCTTGGCAAAACCGATGGTGAGCATACCAACCAAAGCGGCTGCGGCAAAAGTCGCCCACTCAATGGGCAACCCCAAGTGCAACATCAAGGTGCGCGAGCTATGCCCAATGGCGCCAGCTAACGCGCAGTAAGGTAAAAAACGTTTAGGAACGTTAAATACCATGGCAAACCCTACCGCGGGAATGGCGGAAAACACCGCATCATGCAGCAGCAAGAACAACAAATCCATCATAGCAAGTTACCCCCTAGCTGCATGGCAAGGGTAATACCGATAACCGATGACACGGTTAATAGGGTGGCGTGTCCCCAACGGGAAATGCCGACGTTCATATGGCCTTTTACCATATCCGAAATGGCATTAATCATCGGAAAACCAGGCACTAGCATTAACACACTGGCCGCCATCGCAGACTGGGGCGTCATGCTCAGGGAAAACAAATAACCCGTTTGCGCGATCAAACTACTAACAAAAGCCGTGACCGCAAAATTAATCAGCAGATTAAAATGGCGCTTGGCAAAGGCTAAGCGCACCGCCATCCCGACCGCTGCCGCTATAAACGTAATCACACTGGCCGCGAGATCCCCACCAAATAAGTGACAAAAACTAGCACAGGAGAGGCCGATCATCGGGATAACTAACATGGGTGGATAGCTTCGAGGCTCAAGACGCGCTAAGTGTTTGCGGACGTCATTCGGGCCATAAACCCCTTTTTCGGCCAACAAACAGATACGCTGCAATTGGCACACGATGGCCATATTGATGCCATGTTCACGAATGCGCCGAGTGGTCGTAATACAGCGACCATGTACCAAACTGGTTAATACGAGGGAATTAGAAGAGATGGACAGCTCAATGCTGGCAAGGCCGAGAGCCCGGCCAAGGCGCTGGCTGATTTCTTCAACTAAATCAGATTCAGCACCATAGGCCAGCAGCAGTTGTGCAACGCGCACAACCTGCCGAGTAATGTCATTTTGAGTATCAGCGTACACAGCGTTCTCAACACTCAGAGATGAAGATTATCTTTGGTAAATAACTTCTACGTCGTAGTCATCATCATCAAAGTCGTCGTCAAAATCATCATCATAATCTTCATTAATAGAATCAAGATTCGCTTGATGATAATTATCCCACTTAAACTCGACTTCATCGTCGGGGTTAACAACGGTATCTTCCGGTGGAAGGCTATTGATGTAATCCAATAACTTAATGGCTAACTCTTTGGTACCTTCACGGTTATAGGCCGAGATGGTATACACATCACCTTGCCAATCCAACTCTTTAACAATGCGTTCAACCTTTTCTTGCAGCTCTTCTTCAAGCAACAAATCGGTTTTGTTAAAGACTAACCAGCGAGGCTTACTCGCTAATTTAGGGGAATACTTTTCAAGCTCACCCACAATCGCACGCGCCGACTCAACCGGATCGGTGCCATCGATAGGCTCAATATCCAGGATATGCAATAAAATACGGCAGCGTTCAAGGTGCTTTAAGAAGCGAATACCTAAGCCCGCCCCCTCGGCAGCACCTTCGATCAAACCGGGAATATCGGCGATCACAAAGCTCTGACCCGGGCGAGGATTCACCACCCCGAGGTTTGGCACTAAAGTAGTAAAGGGGTAATCGGCCACTTTAGGCGTAGCGCGCGACACCGCCCGAATAAAGGTTGATTTACCCGCATTCGGCATACCGAGCAAGCCAACATCCGCGAGCAACAGTAACTCCAATTTCAAGCTACGCACTTCTCCCGGAGTACCTAAGGTCTTTTGCCGCGGCGCACGATTAGTACTGCTCTTAAAACGGGTATTACCTAGACCATGGAAGCCACCTTTGGCAACCAACAGCTTTTGGCCATGGGTCGTTAAATCCCCAAGCACTTCTTCGGTATCATGATCTATAGCACGAGTACCCACTGGCACTTTTAAGATCAAATCCTTACCGCTATGGCCGGTGCAATCCCGACCACGCCCGTTTTCACCGCGCTCGGCCATGTGAAAACGTTCAAAACGAAATTCAATTAAGGTGTTGAAGTTTTCGTCGGCCTGCAAATACACACTGCCGCCGTCACCACCATCACCCCCGTCAGGACCACCATCAGGTACATACTTTTCGCGCCTAAAACTGACACAACCGCTACCGCCGTCGCCCGCTTCGACCCTAATTACTGCCTCATCGACAAACTTCATACTTACTCCTGGCATCACTGAATGAAGCAATTATACCGTCTAACTTCATTGGTCGCCAAAAAACTCAAGATACTTGCGCCCCATCTTACCTATCCACACCTTTAATCCGGTAATCATTTACCCAATTCACCATTGATGCAGTGTAAGTAGAAGCATAAAAACAGAAAGCCCCACCAATGGCGGGGCTTTAACAGTATAAGCTAGACTCGATAATTAAGCTTCGATGCTAATAAACTTACGGTTATTAGGACCTTTAACTTCGAATTTTACTTTACCGTCAGTCAGAGCAAACAGAGTATGGTCACGACCAATACCTACGTTTACACCAGCGTGGAATTTAGTACCACGTTGACGAACGATAATGTTACCAGCTAGAACTGATTCACCGCCAAAGCGCTTAACACCTAGACGTTTACTTTCTGAATCGCGGCCGTTACGAGTAGAACCGCCAGCTTTTTTATGTGCCATGAGTTAGACTCCTATTATGCGTTGATAGCAGTAATTTTAACTTCGGTGAACCATTGACGGTGACCGATTTTCTTGTCGTGGTGCTTACGACGACGGAACTTAACGATAGTTACTTTCTCGCCACGACCATGACTTACTACTTCAGCAACGACTTTACCGCCAGCTACTAAAGGAGCACCAACGTGCACAGTTTCACCGTCAGCGATCAATAAAACTTGATCGAATTCAACAGTTGAACCTGTAGCAACTTCTAATTTTTCTAAACGAACTGTGTGGCCAGGGGCTACACGGTGTTGTTTACCACCACTTTGAAAAACAGCGTACATAGCTATTTTACTCCGATATTCCTAACGCGCTGGCTCGCACTTTTGGGAGGCAGGGCGCTATAAAAACTTTATTGACAATGGGCGCGGAGTTTACGCGAAGAATCTGCGTATGGCAAGCCCTAATTAGGAAAGAATAAAAAAAGGCCGGAATAACTCGCACATTAATAGTGCCAATGCTGTTATATGACAGAATTTTAGGTAAAATTCGGGCTATATAACACATAAGCCTAAAATAAAAGGCTGGGTAGCTCATAGCCCACACACTCAGAGTCTATTATGGATTTAAACGCGATTCGTCAACTGGCTGACACTGATATGCAAGCAGTCAATCAGCTGATATATAAACAGCTTGGATCAGATGTTGCCTTAATAAACCAACTCGGTTTCTACATTATCAATGGTGGTGGTAAACGTCTTCGTCCTTTGCTATCTGTGCTTGCTGCGCGGGCGATTAATTATCAAGGTGATGCTCACCTTAAATTGGCTGCCATTATCGAGTTCATCCACACAGCCTCATTATTACATGATGATGTGGTCGATGAATCCACGCTTAGACGAGGCCGCGAAACCGCTAACGCCCTCTTTGGCAACAGTGCCAGCGTGCTGGTAGGTGATTTTCTTTATACTCGCTCCTTCCAAATGATGACCGAGCTCGACAGTATGCGCGTACTGCGTGTGCTGGCCGATACCACCAACGTATTGGCCGAGGGTGAAGTGTTGCAATTGATGAATTGCAATGACCCCGATACCACTGAAGCCAGTTATATGCGGGTGATTTACTGTAAGACGGCAAAATTGTTTGAGGCCGCCACCCTACTTGCCGCCGTCTTAGCCGGTGCCAGCCCAGAACAAGAGCGCGCCCTTGGTGACTATGGCAAATACCTTGGCACGGCGTTCCAATTAACCGATGATTTATTGGATTACACCGCAGACACTGAAGCGTTAGGCAAAAATATTGGTGACGATCTGGCCGAGGGCAAACCAACCCTGCCGTTAATCTATGCCATTGCCCACGGTACCGCTGAGGAGCAGCAATTGATCCGCCAAGCGATTGAGCAAGGTAATGGCACCCACGCCATCGATAAAATTGTGGCCGCCTTACATCACTGCGGTGCATTAACCTACACTCAGCAAAAGGCAATTGAGCAATCTGAACAAGCGATTGCGGCACTTTCAGCCTTACCAGAGAGTGATTTTAAAACGGCACTGATCTCACTGGCGAAGTTATCTGTCGATCGTAATCATTAATCCGTATTTCCAGTTCGAATATAAAAAAGGTCTTATTATATAAGACCTTTTTTATTGTCTGCCGCTCAAACCTGCCATTGAATTGGGGGCTCGCCCCTTTGCTCCAATAACTGATCCACTTTAGCGAAATGCCCACAGCCAAAAAAGCCTCGATAAGCAGATAGAGGGGATGGATGAGGTCCTGTGAGCAATTGATGCCAGGGCGCGGTGATCACTTTCGCCTTTTTAATAGCATGGCTCCCCCACAGCACAAAAATGATAGGGCGAGTCTGCTCATTTAACAATGTTAAGGCTTGGGTGGTAAATTGCTCCCAACCAGCCTTTGCATGGGAATGCGCTTGCCCCTGCTCCACGGTCAATACCGTATTGAGCATCAGGATCCCCTGCTGCGCCCACTGGGTTAAATCGCCATGGTTGGGGATGGTAAATCCTTGAATGTCATTGGCCAACTCTTTATACATATTTGCCAAGGAAGGCGGCGGCTTGATGCCACGGCGCACCGAGAAACACAAGCCATGGGCCTGCTCTGGTCCATGATAGGGATCTTGGCCGAGTAACACTACCCGCACCTTATCCAGTGGCGTCATGTTAAAAGCATTAAATACATCGGTCTGGGGAGGGTAAATCACTTTACCCTGCTGCCGCTCCTGCTCGACAAAAGCCATTAGTCGCTGGTAATAGGGCTCGGCGCTCTGCCCATCGATAAACGCCTGCCAAGTTGTCACCGTCACAATAAGTTTCCTCAAATAACCATGGCGCGAGCTTAACCGTTAGTACGCAATCGCCAGTAATGCAAGATTGCTCAGCCACATCAAAGTCATAAAAATATGATTTATAATATAAAAAACAATCACAGCTGCAATTCACGGTGCAACCGTGGCGGGAGAATATGTCACTTTCTTTTTAATGTAAGCTTACCGATGTTAATGACCAATGCCAATAAACGCGGCACAATTATCGCGCCAGCGCTATCTCGCC
>NZ_JBOFMC010000092.1:0-22996 GCF_051658185.1 Shewanella sp.
TTCCTTTGAATGCATTTAACACGAGTGCAAGCCATCCTCATCAGCGTATTTATCAGGAGCATGGCGCAATTGCTTGATTCACAAAGTGGTAAGTTATTAGTGCGAGTGTTAGATGCGCGCGAGAGTGATGACGCCGTTCAAAAAGACGCTCCAATTACCACAAACGAGTTGCAAAAGATGATGGATAAGTGGGCTGCTGCTTGTGCGCAACAGTTAGCCGATCATTTGGGGAAATAAGCGAGCCAGTCAGTTTTAAGGAGTAGCGCGTTTTGCGGCGTAATCTCTCCGGTGATGAATCCCCCTGCCACAGCAGGGGGGGATTGGCAACGACGTTAGCGCGCCAAAAAATACTCACGCATTATTTGATAAACGCGAAGGCATCGCCGTAAAGATGCGCTTCTTCCACCCCCATCTCCCGAAAGCGCTCCCGCGCGGCGCCGACCATATTAAAACGGCCAGCGATATAGATGTCGTAGCCATTGAGGCTAATAAAATCCTGTTGAATTTGATCGAGTAGCTTGGCGGTTTTGCCTTGCCATTGTGGGCTGGCGTCTTCCACGACGGGGACAAAGTGCAACCAAGGGTGTGTGGCGTGCCACTCCCGGGCGAGAGCCTCGCAGTACATCGCATCTTGAGTGCGACAGCCCCAATACAAGGTGGTGGCAACGCGCTGACCGAGGGCAATTTGCTGCTCGACAATACTTTTTATGTAGGAAAATCCAGTACCACCGGCGATGAGCAGCCGTGGGCGCAGGCTGTCGTGACGCAGGTGCGCTTCGCCACCGGGCGCCTCGATATCGATATGGCTTTGATTTTTAAGGCGCTCAATCACTTGCATGGGATAGCTTTCGCTGACGGCTGCGCCAATGTGCAGCTCGATAAACTCGGCATTGGGCGCCGATGCAATCGAAAAGGGGCGCTTATCGTTTTCACCCATGACGACGCACAGGTATTGGCCCGCGTTAAAGTCGAAGGGCGTTTCAGGCGTTAACAATACACGATAAACGGCATCATTAAAGGGGCTCACGTGTTCTATCTTGCAACGTATGGTGTTCATCAGACTTCCTTTGCACCTTTTTCGTTATGTCGTTTTAAGGTGTCGTATTAGGGCCTTAGGGCTATTTGCGGTTTACGCCGCGACCTTGAGTCACGGCGTAAGCCATAGTGTGCTGTTACAGGGTGGGGTTGTCGTCGATGCCCAGTTCATCCCAGATAGCGTCGATCCGCTGCTTGACCTTAGGATCCATGACGATCGGTGTGCCCCATTCGCGCGTGGTTTCACCTTCCCACTTATTGGTGGCATCGAGGCCCATTTTGGAGCCAAGGCCTGCGATTGGTGAGGCAAAATCGAGGTAGTCGATGGGGGTATTTTCAATCATCACGGTATCGCGTTTAGGATCCATGCGGGTGGTGATCGCCCATATCACGTCGTTCCAGTCGCGGCAGTTGACGTCTTCATCCACCACCACAATAAACTTGGTGTACATAAATTGCCGTAGGAATGACCAAGCGCCCATCATTACCCGTTTGGCGTGGCCCGGGTATTGTTTACGGATAGAGATCACCGCCATGCGATAGGAGCAACCTTCGGGTGGTAGGTAAAAATCAACAATTTCAGGGTATTGCTTGCGCAATATCGGCACAAAGACTTCATTTAAGGCGACCCCGAGCATGGCGGGCTCATCGGGTGGCCGGCCGGTGTAGGTGCTGTGATAGATGGCATCTTGGCGTTGAGTGATATGGGTTACGGTAAATACCGGGAATTTATCGGTTTCGTTGTAGTAACCCGTGTGATCGCCGTAGGGGCCTTCTTCTGCTAGCTCATCGGGATCGATATAGCCTTCGAGGATGATTTCACTGGTGGCGGGCACTTCTAAATCGCAGCTTATGGCCTTACAGACTTCGGTACGCTCACCGCGCAGTAAACCGGCAAAGGCATATTCGCTCATGGCATCGGGCACGGGAGTCACGGCGCCCAGAATGGTCACCGGATCAGCCCCCAGCGCCACCACCACAGGATAGCGTTCGCCGGGAAATTGCTGTTTAAAATCGGCAAAATCGAGTGCCCCACCCCGGTGGGATAACCAGCGCATGATAAGCTTGTTTTTACCGAGCAGCTGCTGGCGATAAATACCTAAATTTTGTCGACTTTTACGCGGTCCTTTGGTGATGGTTAATCCCCAAGTGACTAAAGGCGCGACATCTCCCGGCCAGCAATGTTGGATCGGTAATTGGGTTAAATCGACCTCCTCACCGGTTTTGATGATTTGCTGACAAGGCGGATTGCGCACGGTTTTGGGCGGCATGTTCAAGGCTTGTTTGAACATCGGGATCTTCGCGATCGCGTCTTTAAAACCGCGGGGCGGCTCGGGTTCTTTTAAAAAAGCCAGCAGTTCACCCACGTCTCGTAGGGCCAGCGGATCGTCTTTACCTAGGGCCATCGCCACGCGTTTAGGGGTACCAAAGAGGTTCGCCAAAACGGGCATCGCATGATTTTTGGGATTTTCAAACAGGAGAGCAGGGCCTTTGGCGCGCAAGACGCGATCGGCGATCTCGGTCATTTCTAAATGGGGATCGACCGGATAGCGGATCCGTTTAAGTTCACCATTGGCTTCAAGGTGATCGATAAAGCTGCGTAAATCCTTAAAACTCATGTGGAAATAGCCTCTAGGGTGGAAATCCATGTGGCGCGCACTATAGCATTTTTCTGTTTTAGGGTTAACCTATTAAGCGAACATCCGCCGCCCGTGGGGTAAATGGTATTTGTGGGGGCGGCGGCCTTTGTCCCTTAGGCTGGGTTATCGAGGTGTATATGCAGGCTTCTTTTGGGTTGACTCAAGCTAAGTCTCTTAAAGATCAATTAGCTAGCAAATTGCGTGTGCCGCCAAGGCCTGCCGTGTTGGCGCTGCTGGCGTTATTATCACTGGTCAATGGTGTGAGTGCCGCGCGGGCGCAAGCGGATGTGGCTTCTTTTGAGCCGAACAATGTTAGCCGCGCCAGCGGCAATCAGTTTAGGGACAATCGCTCCAACGAGGCGCTAATCAGTCATAGTCGCGGCGGTTATCGGCGCGATGGCGGCACTGGTGCTAAGCACCATGATGCGCATTACCGCCATCGGCATCGTCATGGCTATCCTTGGGGCTGGGGTTTGGGGGTTGCGTCGAGCTGGAACTCATATTACGGCTGGGGCTGGCATGTCCGTCCCTATCAGGGTGGGTATTTTGGTGAGCACGATAATGGCTATGTGACTCATGGCTGGGATTATCGCCATTCGCCTTATTCAAGCATTGGGCTTGCCATTCCTAGGGCTGACGAAGATGACGTGAACACATTCTCTTCCCCGGTGCGGGTGACGACGGGTATGCAGTATTCCCCTGATGCGCGGCGAATGGTATCGACGCCCGTAAGTCAGGTGGCCAACATGGCAGGTGCCGGCGTGACTGGTGAGGGCCGCGAGGCGGCTCAACCTGCCTTACAACCTCGCGCTGGCGCGAGTCTTTCGAGCCTGCCGAGTAACGCGAGAGTGGTTCAGCGCGATGGGCGCACCTTGTATGAGTGGCAAGGGACGCTGTATGCCTTTGACTGGAATAGTCAAACCTACCAAGCTCAGGGCCTTAAATAGACTCAGGGTATGCGTTTATGCCTTGGCCGTGAGGCGTTTGATTGCCGCGGCTAAGGCAAATTCATAGCCTTGAGCGCCAAAGCCGCAAATGACCCCAATGGCTTTATCGGATAAATAGGAATGGTGGCGGAACGGCTCTCTAGCATGGACATTGGATAAATGTACTTCAATAAAGGGGATGTCGACGCCAAGCAGCGCATCGCGCAGGGCAATGCTTGTGTGAGTAAAGGCGGCGGGGTTGATAATAATCAACTGGGCGTCGCTGGCGTGAATAGCATCGATAAGGGCTGATTCGGCGTTTGTTTGCAGGTGCTCGAGTTGCACGCCCGCCGCCACTGCCTGTGTGTTTAAGGTGGCGACGATATCCGCTAAGGTTTGCTGCCCATAAAGGTTAGGTTCACGGCGTCCTAACAGGTTCAAATTGGGGCCATTGAGGAGCAATATTTTATGAGTCATAGGGGTCCTTTCTTCCGAACGGAGTAGGTCAAGTTCGGGGCTACAAATGTCAGGGAAAGCTAGGCCACTACGTTAACCTGTTCAAAGGGATTTTGCATCTGCTACATCGTTTATGCCATTGAAATCAAACAAGCTAGCCAGCTTAGCTTAAAAGGTGGCTTGGCCTAGAGTTTGAATTGGCGCATGGCTTTGGTTGCTCCCCGCTGTTTTTTTGTCTCTAAGCGCCGGGTTTGGCTGCCCTTGGTCGCGCGGGTGGGGATGCGTTTTTTCGGGGTTTGCGCCACGCTGGCGACGAGGGCAATAAACTGCGCGAGCGCGGCTTGGCGGTTGGCATCTTGGCTGCGGCTTTCTTGGCATTTAATGATGATTTTACCGCTTTTAGTGATCCGATGGTCGGCCTTATTCAGCAAGCGTTGTTGATAATATTCTGGCAGGGATGAGCTGCGAATATCAAATATCAGCTGGGCTGCGGTGGACACTTTATTGACATGCTGGCCACCCGCACCACTGGCGCGGATAAATTGCCATTCGATTTCATTTTCCTGAAGTTCCACACGGTTTGAAATATTTATCATGGCACACTTAAGCTTTTTCAGCATAGATTGAGGAGGTATAAGGATTTGTGCTTATGGCTCCTTAATAGATTTGTTATCATCGGCGTCATGCTTTGCCAGCGTTAGGTGCAGCTTGCGGGCAAAGTTTTCTGTTGTCGATTTGGAGTCTTCTTATGTTATGCCAAATCCCCGATATTGCTAAGGGTGTTATTAGTCTTTTCGCGAGCGGTCGGCTATCTTCTAGCGATTATCGGACCCGCCTGCAGCCGGCCATCAAGAGTTACCGTAAGGATTGGGGGCAGGTTTGTCTCTATATTGAGGCGGATGTCTTGCTTGAAGGCTGGGAGTTTGCCTCGCTGACGGGGTGCGGTGAAGTCCAGCTTCCCCAGTTTGAAGCGCTCGTGTTTGTGGGTGGCCCCGATTGGGTGGGCAATGCAGTGCAGTTGTTAGGCCCGTTTATGCAGGGTGAGGTCGCCTGGTTTCCTCTTGAGCAAAAGGCTAAGGCCATTGCGTGGATAACGAAGCGCTCGACCCGGTAGTCTCCCGCTTGGGGGAATTGTTTTCTAAGGAATTAATGATGTCATTATTAAAATCTACTCATGTAAAGTCTGCTTTGGTAAAAGCAACGCTGGTGGTCACTTGTATTGCAGGTCTTAGCGCCTGCGCCCCTGAAGTGGGCAGTGAAGCCTGGTGTAAAAAAATGCAAGAAAAGCCAAAGGGCGATTGGACGGCTAACGAAATGGGTGATTACGCCAAACACTGCGTGTTTAAGTAATGCACTTGGGTGCTTAAGCGTGGTATGTAAGCCCAGAATGCGAATCCTTGGCTTGCATGCCGTCGCTTAAGGCCACTCGATACTCGGTTTTCGCTGCTCACTTTTCGTTTTTCACTTCTGTGTGTCGGTGTTCTCGCTTGTTTTGCATAGACTTTACCCGTGAAAGCGCCTTGGCGGCGGGGCAGGGTCACAGTCTGGGGAGGTTTGACTTGCGAGTGGCGAACTTATGTTTAAAATGCCGGTCAGATGTGGGTGTAACCCTGACTTTGTTATCGTTAAGATAGGTGATATTTGACTTCGAGCCCTAAGCCTTTCGTGATCCGAATGGCGATGTTCCTGATAGCTATCATAGTGCTGCAGTTTGTCGGCGCGAATTTTGGTGCCCATCAGTTACATGCGGCGAGTGGTTTGCAAGAGTCCGATAATCACCCGCATTTACAATTTAGCGCTCAAGTGACGGTTTACACTGAATGCGTTGATTGCATGTGCCCAAATGAGCAAGGGTTAGCGAAAGGCGGGGCAATTGACCATGTTGCTAAGTTCCCTTTTATGGCAGAGCCCTTGGGAACCCCATCGTTTACGGTCATGGCTGACCAGGTTAGCGCCGATCGGCATGGCGTCGATGCCGCGCCCAATCAATTGCAGTTATCCACCATGCCCGTCTATGGCTTTCACGCTCATTTCGTGAAGAGCACTCAAATCCAAGATTTTGACCTGTGTCTTGACTGCCAATGCCATGGTGGCCATGTGGCATTATTAACTCAGCTGATTAGCCAGCCCCTCGTTGCGGGCGAAAGTGTTTATATTGCTTCCGAATTTACCTATTTAGCTCCTGATAATTATCCTAAATATCGCCCTCCCATCGCGTAATTGCGCGTGACTGAACCGCTGCCGCTGAGTCATGTTGGCCGCAGCGTACTGTTCAGTGCTATCCCCTACTGAAATAAGCTGAGTATGCGCCCTATGCATCGGCATAGCGTGCCTTACTGCTATGTAACTTTGCGTTACTGCGATATGACTTTGCTTTGAAGGGGGGAGTCGAGCGGCCGCGCTACCGTTATTGGCATGATACGCCTTATAACGCATCGCCAAGTGGCCGATCATTTGCTGATATTGTTAGGATATTCGATGAACAAAACCATTATCCCCTGCAGCCTACTGGGCGTGTTGAGTGGTGGGCTGTTGCTTTCTGCCGCCTCCGTTAGCGCCTTGGCGGCTCAACAACCTGCCCCCAATGTGACAGCACTTAATGTGACTGCGCTTAAGGGGGCTTCAGTGGCGGCTACGACGCAAAATACCGCCTTGGCCACGGCGACTTTTGAGCAATGGCTGCCAGCATTAATCCATCAATTTAATTCGTTACCTGAGGTGCAAGCTCAGCAAGTGCGCCAGCAGCAGGCTGAGTTAGCTATCCAAGCGGCGGATCGCGCCATTTATAACCCAGAGCTAGGGGTGGATTATCAATCTGCCGAAACCGATGCTTACAGCGTGGGGATCAGCCAAACCCTAGATTGGGCTGATAAGCGCGCGAGTGCGACCCGTGTTGCTCAGCTTCAAGCCCAAATACTCTTGGCTGATATTGGCTTAGAGCGCAGTCAAATGTTGGCTGAGCGGTTATTGGCGCTCGCTGAACAGGCCCAAAGCCGCAAGGCGCTGACCTTTGTGGAGCAGCAACTTAAGTTTACGCAGGCGCAGCTCACGCTTGCTGAGCAGCGTTTAGCCGCCGGGGATTTATCCGAAGTGGAGCTGCAATTAATGCAGCTTGAGTTAGCCAGCAACACCGCTGATCACGCGTTAGCTGAACAAGCGGCATTAGTGGCTGAGGCAAAGGTGATTGAATTGCTTGGAGATGAGTCTTTTGCCTTTAATGACTTTATCGGCAATATCCAGCAAGCCGTGCTCTCTCAAGCGCCGCAGGGCGCAAGATTGCCCGCGCTGGCGTCAGCTTATCAACAAGTGCTGTTGGCGCGATTGGCGGCGCAGCAGGTGAAGACGAGCACCGTTGCTGATCCGACGGTCAGTATTACCGCCGAAAAGGAGGGTTCTGATAACAAATTAGGCATCGGCGTCGCAGTTCCGCTGCATATTCGCAACAATTACAATGAATTGCATGTGATGGCCTCGCAGGATATTGCCATTGCGGAGCAAAATTACTTAGCCAGAGAGCGGGTGCTCAGTGCCAAAGAGAGCCAGTTTACGCGGGCGCTACCTCGATTGCTGGCCCGTTATCAGGATTGGCGTGAATTAGTGCAGGCCTCGGGTGCCAAGGTCAGCCAATCTTTAAGTCAGCAATGGCAAGCGGGAGATGTGAGTACCAGCGAGTATTTACAAAGCCGGCGGCAGTTGGCGGCCAGTTATTTGGTGGGGCTAAACCTTGAGACCGCTATTTATCAACGCTGGCTAACCTGGATGGGAGAAAGCGGCCAGCTGATGCCCTTTATTGAGCAGCGTCTTACCGTGACCCAAAGTACAAACCCAAGCGCAAACCCTAGCGCAAACGTCACGTCAAGCGCTCGTGCCACTTTAGGTTCTGGTGCCACTTTAGGCTCGGATATCAGTTTAAGCACCCGTCGAGCTCATCCTACTTTTAAGGTGGCGCCAGCGGCCCACATTGTAACCGAATAAGGTCAACGCCATGAATGCAACTACACATTATCGCCTGTCTTGCCTGCCGCGCCCGTTGGCGCTATCAAAACTCACTTTAGCCTTAGTGCTGCTGGGTGGCTTAGCGTTGAGCTCGGCATCCTCATGGGCTGGGGATGACCATGATCATGAGCATCCCACCCTATTTAAGCCCGCCGATAAGCACTCACATCCCACGCCGGTAAAATCTGGGGATGGTCACGATGAGGATGAAGATGAGCATGGCGAGACGGCATTAACACTGACCGAATCGCAACTGGCATTAGCGGGGATCCGCTTGTTGCCGCTATCAAGCGACAGTTTGGCGGCTGCCAATTTAAATCTCAACATGAGCGCTACGGCGACCTTAGTGGTTGACCGCGATCGTACTGCCACTCTCGCCCCCCAGCTCGATGTGCGGGTGTTGGCGCGCCATGTGGTGCCAGGCCAAGAAGTCAAACAAGGTCAGCCATTATTAACCTTAGGCGGTGTCGCTATTGCGCAGGCGCAGGCGGAGTATATTAATGCTGCCGCCGAATGGAGCCGAGTTAAGCGGATGAGTGAAGGCGCGGTGAGCGTCAGTCGTCGGATGCAGGCGCAGGTCGATGCCGAACTGAAGCGGGCGACATTAGCGGCGATTAACATGACCAGCGCGCAAATTCGCGCCTTGGAATCGTCACCTGAAGCCATTGGCAGTTATCAACTCCTTGCGCCGATTGATGGGCGGGTGCAACAGGATATTGCCATGCTGGGTCAAGTGTTTACCGCGGGCACACCCCTTATGCAGCTCACCGATGAGTCGCATCTCTGGGTGGAGGCGCAGCTTACTCCGGCTCAAGCAGAATTTATCCGCATTGGCAGCCCTGCCTTAGTCCAAGTGGGCGATAAAACCCTCGCGGGCACACTTATCGGCCGCTCCCATGAAATCAATAGTGTGACGCGTACCGAGCAGGTGTTGGTGAGCATGCCTAATCCTGAGCATGTGTTACATGCGGGGCAATTTGCCGAGTTGTACTTTGCCGAGGGAGAAGCCAAGGGCGCGCAGCGCAATCATGGCATTGTATTGCCAGATGCGGCGCTGAGCCGAAGCGCTGATGGGCATTGGCAGATCTTTATTCAAGATGCGGATGGGTTTGAGTCGGTTGAGGTGGAAGTGGTGCAGCGCCAACGGGGCTTGAGTTTAGTGCGTTGGCCGCAATTAGCGCAAGCTCAACAAGCACAAGTGCAGGTCGTCGTGGCTGGGGCATTTTTCCTTGCGTCGGAGCAGGCCAAATCGGGCTTTGATATCCATAACCACTAAGTGTTCCGCCTTCTCCCTTGGGAAATAAACTATGTTGCAGAAGATAATCGAAGCCGCGATTAAAAATCGGCTATTAGTGGTACTCGGGCTGCTAGCCATGACAGTGGCCAGTGTCGCCATGTTGCCTAAATTAAATTTGGATGCCTTTCCTGATGTGACCAACGTGCAGGTGACGATCAATACCCAAGCCGAAGGGTTGGCTGCCGAAGAGGTCGAAAAGCTCATCAGTTATCCGGTGGAATCGGCGATGTACGCCTTACCTGCGGTGACAGAGGTGCGTTCGTTATCCCGTACAGGGTTATCGATTGTGACCGTGGTGTTTGCCGAAGGTACGGATATTTACTTTGCGCGTCAGCAAGTGTTTGAGCAATTACAGGCGGCGCGGGAGATGATCCCAAGCGGCGTGGGGACGCCTGAAATTGGGCCAAACACCTCGGGATTGGGGCAAATTTATCAGTATATTTTGCGGGCCGATGCCGATTCTGGCATCGATGCCACTGAGCTTCGCAGCCTGAATGATTATCTGGTGAAGCTTATCCTCATGCCTGTGGGTGGGGTGACGGATGTGCTGTCATTTGGTGGTCATGTGCGTCAATATCAAGTGCAGGTCGACCCCCATAAATTGCGGGCCTATAACCTGTCCATGACCCAAGTGACCACGGCCCTTGAGAGCAATAACCGCAACGCTGGTGGCTGGTTTATGGATCAAGGTCAAGAGCAGTTGGTGGTGCGCGGCTATGGTATGTTGCCTGCGGGAGAGGCAGGGTTGCAGGCCATTTCCCAAATCCCGCTGACGGTGAATAAAGGCACGCCCGTGCGCATTGGCGATATTGCGAACGTCGATTTTGGCAGTGAAATCCGTGTCGGCGCCGTGACCATGACTCGGCGTAATGAGGCGGGCCAAGCCGAGAACCTCGGTGAAGTGGTGGCCGGCGTGGTGTTAAAGCGCATGGGGGCCAACACTAAGTCGACGATCGATGATATCGGCACTCGCGTTAAGCTTATCGAGCAGGCGCTGCCAAAGGGCGTGTCCTTTGAGGTGTTTTACGATCAGGCGGATTTGGTCGATAAGGCGGTGACGACGGTTCGTGACGCGCTGCTGATGGCCTTTGTGTTTATTGTCGTGATCTTAGCGCTGTTTTTGGTCAATATTCGCGCCACTCTGCTGGTGCTGCTGTCGATCCCGGTCTCTATCGGTTTAGCCCTATTGGTGATGTCCTATTATGGTCTATCGGCTAATTTAATGTCCCTTGGTGGCTTAGCGGTCGCTATCGGGATGTTGGTCGATGGCTCGGTGGTGATGGTTGAAAATATCTTTAAGCACTTAACTCAGCCAGATCGCCGCCATTTAGCCGCCGCACAATTGCGGGCCTCGGGGGAGGTTGATCCCTTCGCGGCCGGAGAAGATGGCGCGAAGTGCAAGGAAACCGAGCCGAACATGGCGGTGCGTATCATGCTGGCGGCAAAGGAAGTTTGTAGCCCAATATTCTTCGCAACCGCCATTATTATCGTGGTATTTGCTCCCTTGTTTGCCCTTGAGGGCGTGGAAGGCAAGTTATTCCAGCCTATGGCGGTCAGTATTATTTTGGCGATGCTCGCCTCGTTGATGGTGGCTCTTATTGGGGTGCCCGCCCTCGCGGTGTACTTGTTTAAGCGCGGAGTGGTGTTACGCGATAGCGCGCTGTTAGCGCCTATTGAGGGGGGGTATCGTCGTCTACTGAGTGCCACGTTGGCACGGCCTAAAGTGGTGATGGTCAGTGCGTTGTTGCTCTTTGGTCTGAGTATGTTGTTGGTGCCACGCCTAGGCACTGAGTTCGTACCTGAATTAGAAGAGGGCACCATTAACCTGCGGGTGACCCTCGCGCCAACGGCCAGTTTAGGGACATCGCTTGATGTTGCGCCCAAGCTTGAGGCGATACTGCTGACGTTTCCTGAGGTGGAATACGCCTTAAGCCGTATTGGTGCGGCTGAGCTGGGGGGCGATCCTGAGCCAGTCAATAACATTGAGATTTACATTGGCCTTAAGCCGATAGAAGAGTGGCAGTCTGCCAACTCACGCCTTGCGCTGCAGCGGTTGATGGAAGAAAAGCTGAGCGTCTTCCCGGGATTGCTGCTGACCTTTTCACAGCCGATTGCAACGCGGGTTGATGAGTTGCTCTCAGGGGTGAAGGCGCAGCTGGCGATCAAACTCTTTGGTCCGGATTTGGACGTGTTGTCGCAAAAGGGGCAAGTGCTGAGTGAGTTAGTGGCAAACATTCCCGGAGCGGTGGATGTCTCTCTTGAGCAAGTCAGCGGTGAAGCTCAGTTAGTGGTGCGGCCACAACGGGATCTCTTAGCGCGCTACGGTATTAGTGTGGATGAGGTGATGAGCCTAGTTAGCCAAGGCATTGGTGGCGCGAGTGCCGGCCAAGTGATCGACGGCAACGCGAGATACGATATCCATTTACGTCTCGGCGCTGAATTTAGACAAAGTCCTGATGCGATTAGAGATCTGCTGCTGACGGGCACCAATGGCGCCACCGTGCGTTTAGGTGAAGTGGCAAGTGTCGAGGTGGAAATGGCGCCACCCAATATTCGCCGTGATGATGTGCAGCGCCGAGTGGTGGTGCAGGCCAACGTCGCGGGGCGCGATATGGGCTCAGTAGTGCAAGATATCTACGCGATTGTACCAAAGGCCGACTTGCCGCCGGGTTACACTGTGATGGTCGGGGGGCAATATGAGAATCAGCAGCGGGCGCAGCAACGGTTGATGTTGGTGGTGCCTGTGTCGATCGCTTTGATTGCTTTGCTGCTTTACTTCTCCTTTGGCTCGGTGAAGCAAGTCTTATTGATTATGGCGAACGTGCCTTTAGCGCTGATTGGCGGCATCGTGGCACTGTACCTCAGCGGCACTTATTTGTCGGTGCCAAGCTCTATTGGCTTTATCACTCTCTTTGGGGTGGCGGTACTCAATGGCGTGGTGTTGGTTGATTCGATTAATCAACGTAGGCAAAGCGGTGAGGCGCTTTACCTGTGTGTGTATGAGGGAACCGTGGGGCGGTTACGTCCAGTATTGATGACGGCGCTGACCTCGGCGCTCGGTCTCATCCCGATTTTATTATCCTCGGGGGTGGGCAGTGAGATCCAAAAACCGCTGGCAGTGGTGATTATTGGTGGGCTATTTAGCTCCACTGCGCTCACGCTGTTGGTTTTGCCGACCTTGTATCGATGGCTTTATCAAGGGGATGAGCCACAAGCGCGCTAACCTTTGGGCAGGCTAACAAGAGTAGGCATGCCAACAATCGTTCGTTAACTAAAGGTTCGTTAACGCGAGGCTCGCTAGGCAGGTTAACAACGGGTGTAAAGAGATGAGTTTATCTCTTTACTGGTTCACTGTTGTGTTGGTTGCCCGCCCCTGCATATTGGGTGCGGGCAGCTGATTTTTTAGCCGTCTTTTGAGAGCCTGTCGTGGCGAGATATTTTATCTTATTGTTTTACATTTGTTTTATTTATCATCAATGAAGCCCTGCTTCAGGCTTGAAGCAATATCCTCCGTCGGCATGAATTAATCCTTTTTCTTTTGCAGATAAGGGCATAGTCTATCTTTATACAAGGTAGATACGTTGGAGGGACACCATGCGAATGACATTGCAGTTTCTAGGCGCGACCGAGGAAGTCACGGGCTCGTGCCATTTACTGACGGTTGAACATGAACGCTTATTGCTCGACTGTGGTTTAATCCAAGGTGGCAAGGCCGATGAGCTGCGCAATCACGACCCCTTTGCCTTTGAACCCGCATCACTGGCTGCCGTGGTCCTAAGCCACGCCCATATTGACCATTCTGGGCGCTTACCGTTGTTGGTGAAGGCGGGATTTACCGGGCCGATTTATACCCATAAAGCCACAGTAGATCTGTGTGCCATCATGCTTAAAGACGCTGCGATGCTGCAGAGCCGCGAGACTGACAGGCAAAATAAAAAGCGCGCAAAACATGATCTTGACCCCCTCGAACCATTATTCACCGTAGAAGATGCCGAGCAGGCCATCAGCCAATTTGTGGCCTTAGAATATGGCCAAGTGATGCAGGTTATCCCCCATGTGGATATTTGCCTGTCGGATGCGGGGCATATTTTAGGCTCCGCCTTAGTAGAGCTGTGGATCGGTGAAGGTAAAGCTCAGAAAAAAGTGGTCTTTAGCGGCGATCTTGGCCGAGCAGGCATGCCGATTTTGCGCGATCCCACTCGAGTCTCCACCGCGGATCTCGTGGTGATGGAGAGTACCTACGGTAACCGATTCCACCGCAGTTGGACGGATACCCTAATCGAATTAAAAGGCATTTTCGCGAAGGCGGTGACAGAAAGCCGCGGCAATATTCTCTTGCCAGCGTTTTCGGTTGGGCGAGCGCAAGAGTTAATGTATCTGTTTTATTTATATGCCAAAGAATGGGATATGGCCCGCTGGAAAATCTGCCTAGATAGCCCGATGGCGATTGAAGCCACGGAGGTCTATATCAAGCATTATGCGCTGATGGATGAAGAGTTTAAGCGCTTTGCCCGCAAGCATCCCGGGCAGCATCCGTTGCACGAAAATATTGAATTTATCCGCACGACCGATGAGTCCATGGCGCTAAACGATATTCATCAAGGCTTGATTATTATCGCCGGTAGCGGCATGTGTAACGGTGGGCGGATCCGTTGCCACCTAGAGCATAACCTGTGGCGCCCCGAATGTGATGTGATTATCTGTGGTTATCAAGCGCTTGGCACGCCAGGGCGCGCTTTGGTTGATGGGGCCGAGGAGCTGACTATTCGCGGTAATCGCATTAAGGTTGCCGCTAACATTCATACCGTGGGTGGGCTTTCGGCCCATGCCGATCAGGCTGAGTTATTGCGCTGGTATCACCATTTTGAAGAGCAGCCACCGGTTATCTTAGTCCACGGTGAAAGTGAGGCGCAGCAAGGGTTAGTTGAAGTGTTAAAGCAAGATCCGAAAACCAAACCTAAGCAGGTGGCAATCGCGACCCGAGGGGATTGTTTAGATCTGAACGCTCTGCCCAAATTGGTGTGGATACCTGGATAAGGTTTAACGCGATTAACTTTCACATCTGACATGCTCATGCCCCGCCGCTGGCGTGGGCATGAGGCTTTGTTATTTCTGCGGCGCTTAAGGGGTTCTGCGGCGCTTAGGGGGTAATCCCAGAGTCAGGGTTAATCCGAGTTGTTATCAAACTCCGTGTCATCAATGAGTTCGAGGGAGGGCACGATATTAGGGACTTCTTTAAACAGGCGGCTAAAGTGGCGCTGTACCCCTTTCAAATCGATGCCTGCTAAGCCCGAGGCAAAGCCAAACCACGCATACAGGCCGCTAAAGTTATCAAACATCGGCGGTAAATATTTAGGGGGGCTGATAATGCCTTCTTGACAGGCTTGGTAGAGCACCGGAATGTCTTCGATGGCTAATTTCCCTAAAAATAACATCGGAATGAGTTCAGGAATACCAGAGGTAATGGCGCTGCGGATAAAGTTGATATTCTCGACATAGCCGCGCACATAGGCAATATCCTTCGTAAAGCAACTGCCGCCTTCGACCATGCCGCCGCGAAATACCCGTTGGGTGACGCGGTAGCTGTCTTTGGCGCTTAAATGTAATCCCCTAAAATAGTCAAACACCTCAATAAAATCGGCGCCATTTTCGGCCATATCGACTGCAGCGACCCGATCGCTAATTCGCCGGGCGCGTCCCGGATTGGAGCTTAACGTCAGCATTTCGAGCAATACCGCCAGGCCTTCTTGGGTGGCGGCGACCCGTGGCGACCCCACGCTTAGCCACGTGGCGTGGGGTTGTGCGCGGCCATTGAGCGTCGTGCCTACATGCACCCACCCTTCGTGCACCTCGTACACGTTAAGATCTGACTCGCTAAACATCGCCTTACTGTTGAGCTTGACCGTATCCCCGCCCACGGCGGCATCTGAGACGATGCCATCGCTCAGGCGCACGCGCATATCGTCGCTGTGAAAATAGGCCTCTAAGCGTTGGCTGAGCACCCGCACGGCCTCAGGAGCCGAGATGATTTTCGGGTGATGCTTATTCATATGCCGCGCCGCGGGCAAAGAAAAGATATAACTTAACTTATCGCCTAATTGGCGCAGGGTGTGACGATCGCCGTGCAGCTTATGGCTGGCGCTACCGTATAATTCTTGGCTGAGTTTGCCAAAGGTCGGGGTCCCGCGATGATTGAGCATATCCACCACGAGGCGATATTGGTCCACATTGGCGATCAAGATTTTACCGAGTTTATCCCGCTTGCCTAAGCCTCGCTGAATCGCTTGCTTGAGATTCAACAGTTCTGCTTGGGTTTGCTTGGGATCAAAGGGCAGGGCAATATTTTGATAAAAATCGCGTTGAATGGCGGGCAGTGCGCTGGCCTTGCTGGCAAGAAAGCGATCCTCCATTTCTCGAGGCCATTTGATGGCATCTAAGATCTTAATGGGCGTTTGAATGCGGATAAGTTCATCGGAAAAACGGCGAAGATCGTGTTGATACTGGGCTAAGGATTCTGACATATCCGTATTCCTGCAGGGTGTTAGGCGATAGCGCATGGACGCATGATAGCGGTTAAGTGAGCGGATTTATACGCTAATCATCAACACTGCGGTCAGCGCCCCAGTCATCTTGATGCGTCGCGAAGGCGGTCACTGTACCGCCGTGGTAGAGCTGTGAGTCAGCCGAAGTCGCGCGGTGAATCAGCCATGGTAGAGCTGTAACTCAGCAGTGGTCGCGCCGTGACAGGCGATGGTGCGATGAGATTGCGATGGTTAGGTTAAATGCTCAATTCAGCGGACGGGAAGTATGGGGGTTGGCGTTGTCGAAGTTAAGCGAACTATTTAAGTGACTCATGTAAGTGATTTAAGCGACTTATGTAAGTGATTTAAGTGACCCATTTAAGTTTAAGCGACCTAGCCAGCTAGTCGCTCAGTGGCCTCGCCTCGGTGGGGAAGGTGAGCAACTAGATGGCCACCGCTTGTGGCTATCCCTATCATCAACGTAATAGGTGATGATTGATCTAATAAACTGTTAAATAACAGTTTTGACTATGGATTAGAACGCATCATCCTCGCCTAAGGCTCGTCTTAATTCGGCGCGTTCGAGGTAATCTTCTAAGCGCTTTTTAATCTCACGCTTATGTTGCATGACTTCGGCCGCTTTGCTGTTTCTAGGGGTGGTCATTGCCTCAATTTCAGTATCGTTGGGCACGACTTCAATAATATGAGCCATAACGAATTCCTCATGTTGTTCCTAGGGCTGGTTATCAACACAAACAAGCTATGTTGATACAGAAGCTTTCTATCTAAAAACAGTGTGGCAGAAAAGCAAAAAATTTTATGAGGATGCGTAAATAATTTTTCCCGAACATCGCAGCGGCTCTTTGCTCTATTGTCCTTAGCGCTGGGCTTGAGTTGGTCAGAATCAAGGTATTTTTTATTAAAATTCAATGCCAACTCGTCGCTGCGGGTATGATTCAAGCGCGATTGCGCTCAGGCGGTGCTTTGCTTTTGTCGCTTCTCTCTGCGTATGACGCTGCCCAAGGTTTGAGTGCGCCTTGTGCTCAACTGCTGCTTTGTTAGTCAGGTTATTGAGTCAAGTTGGCGTATCATTAGCGGTTTTTATGGGCGCGGCGCTGAATTGCCAATGCCGTGCGATTGCCTTATGTTAACGCCCCACGAGTTAAGGTCGTTATGGGTTAGCTTAACGGCCGCAAGATGAAGCGTGTCTCTAGGCTGCGGTGTTACACCTTATGGCCGCCGTGATGTACGCCATGATGAACTGATATTTGATAGGTTGCATTGACTGCGCCCGCGCGGGCCGTTTACAGCATAAGCCTCCCCTCTGGATAAGGAATGAAATGCCAAGCTTGATCCGTATCGTGTTGATTGATACCCACCTTCCGGGTGTGGTGGAACTGGCCCTTAATGGCCACACCAATATCTGTGGGACAAATGCCTCGGGTAAAACTACGCTGCAGCGCTTAGTGCCGGTTTTTTATGGTGAATATCCTAGTCGAGTAGTGCCGTCAACCCGCGACAGTTTTGAGCGTTGGTATCTGCCACACGACTCTAGCTACATTATTTACGAGTACCAAAAGGCCGACGGTTTACTGTATCAGGCGGTGCTTGCCTCCGCGGGCGAGGGCAAAGGGGTCAATTATCGGTTTATCGCAAAAGGTTTTGAGCTAAGTGATTATATTAAATCGCAACATGGCGATACTGTGCTGTGTTATACCATGGCCGAACTGGGCCGCGACTTAAAGCGCGCCGGCGTTGCGACCACTAATTTGCTGAATACCCGCGAATATCGCGCCATTATTCAAAATGATCGCACTTTGCTCAGCACCGGCAGTAATCGAAGCGAGCTGCGGGCTTACGCTCGTCAATATGCCCTGTGTGAAGGGGAGCACTCGCTGCGCCATATCGAGAAGTTAGCCAAGGCGGTGCACTCTAAAGAAGGCAAGATGGAGACGGTCAAGTCGATGATCGCCGCCATTCTTGAGGAAGATGGGGTTAATCCTCCAAGCTCGCGGTTAAATCCCCAGCGGGTTGAAGCTTGGATCCGTGAAAGCCAGCTCATTCAAGGTTTTGAGGTCATTCGTCCCGAGTTTGAAAAGCTTGAGCAGGAGTTTAACCAACTGCTGAGCGCCGAGCATAAGCTCGCGAGCCTGTCCCGTGGTTATCGTAACGATGAAACCTTAGAGGCCGAGCGCCAAGAGCGGGAGCAAACCCGCGCCAAAGAGCTGCATTTACAGTTGCGCTTACTCGATGAGGAGTGGAAAGAGCAGCGTGATGAGCTTAGCCTCGATCTTTCCGCCGCCAAGGGCGATGTGGCCAAGTGCGAGTATGAGCTTGATGCCATTGAAGATCAGCACGGCGCCTTTTTAGATGCCAATATTGAAGAAGCCAAAGCCGCCCTCGACATGCTGCCCAGTTGGCAAACCGATGTGGGTCATCTGCTCGAGCGCCATAAATTACAAACCGAAAAACACCAAGATATTGAGGCGGCCTATAACGCCCGGCGCAGTAAGATTGGCGAACAGTTAAATCGCGAATTAGAAAGCTTGCATCTTGAGCAGGACAAACAGCGCGAAGAGCGTGATAAGCAGCGTGAAGCGGCTCGCGTGGATATCGATGCCTTAGAGCAGCAATGGCGCCAACAACTTGAGATCGGCAAGGCTAACTTTAGCGAGCAAGAATACCAAATTAAGCTGCAGGCCGCCGAGCTCAAGCTGCGGGTGGATAGCGTGAGCTACACCGAGGAAGAAAAGCTTAACCTCGCGATTTTTGATGAACGCATCGCCCGCGCCGATGAAGAGCAAGAAAGCTGCAATGCGAAGGTTGAGCGGCTCACGAGCGATGAGCGTAAGCAGCGTGCTAAGCGCGACCAAGCCAACGAAGCCTTGCGGATTGCCACCTTAAGGGCGAATGAGCGCCAAACTGAGTTGGATGAATTGCACCACATGCTGTTCCCGCAGTCTCACACCCTACTGGAGTTTTTGCGTAAGGAGGCCCAAGGGTGGGAGCTGCATTTAGGCAAAGTGATCGCCCCTGAATTGTTGCACCGCAGCGATTTACATCCCAGTATTGCCAGCGATCCTAGCGACAGCTGCTTTGGGATCCAGTTCGATCTTAAGGCTATCGAAGTGCCAGAATACGCGGTCTCGGAGCAGGAACTGCGCCTTCGTTTAACGCAGGCCGAGGAGGCGCTGCAAAGTGCCAAAGAGCTGCAATCCGAGGCTGAATCTCAGCTGATCACCATCAATGCCGAGCTTGATAGGGTGAGCCGCGAGCTCACTTTCGCCCGCACCGCCTACAAAAATAGCCGCGACGATTTGCGCCGATTGTTGGATGAAAAGCGCAGTGAGCAAGAAAACATCAACCACGCCTTGGCCGCACGTAAAGCCGAGGCAGGGCAACGGCTCACCCAACTTGATGGGCAGTTAAAGCAGCTCAAACAGCAACATGCGCAGTGGCTCGATGAGCAGCGTGAGCAGGCGCTTGAAGCGCGCATGGAAAAACAAGCCTACTGGCAAGCAGTGCTTGGCGCCTTAGACAATCAACTTGGCCAACTGAAAGCGACCATTACCGCGCGGCGCGACAGTGCGAAAGCCGAGCAAAAGGCCTGTGAGACCTGGTATAAAAACGAGCTGAAATCCCGCGGGGTGGATGAAGATAATATCCTCAAACTCAAGCAGCAAATCCGTGAGCTTGAAACGAAGATCACTCGCGCCGAACAGCGCCGCAGCGAGGTGCTGCGCTTTGATGATTGGTATCAGCACACTTGGCTGATGCGTAAACCTAAGTTGCAAAGCCAGCTTAGCGAGGTTAAGCGCGCGGTATCAGAGCTTGAGCAGCAGCTCAAGGCCAAAACCTTAGAGGTTAAAAACCGCCGCCAGCAATGGGAAATCGAGCTTAAGGCATCCAATGCCGCTCAGGTTGACGCTTCTGAAAACCTCACCAAATTGCGCGCCGTGATGCGTAAACTGGCCGAGCTTAAACTGGGCAGCAATCATGAAGAAGCCCAAGGTAGCTTAGGTGAACGTTTGCGCCAAGGGGAAGATTTACTGCTCAAACGCGATTATCTACTGGGCTCAGTCAAACAATATGTGGAGCATTTTGATGGAGTGATCGCCAGTAAGTCCGGCTCCGGTCTTGCCGAAACCTGGGAGCGCGCCCGCGAAGAATCAAGCTTTATCAACGATAAAGGCATTCGTTTATTGGATTATCGTAAACTCGTGCCGCAGCTTGAACAATTGCTGAATGTGATCGTACCGCAATCGATTACCGCACTGCGGGAGCAAGGGCGAATTTTTGGCGTCGACTTAACGGCATTTTACGATGTGCTTGTCGATATCGACCGACGCATTGCCTCCCAAAGCGCGCGGATTACCCGCGAGGTGGGCGAAGAGCTATTCCTTGAAGGCGTGAGCGAGTCAGCGGTACGGATCCGCTCGCGGATCAGCGAGTTAGAGTTTTGGCCTGAACTTGAGCAGTTCGTTAAAGCCTTTAAACATTGGAAGGCCGATGGCTTTAATGGTCTGCCCGATGAAGACTATACCAGCAGCATGCGCCGCGCCTTAGACATTATCGGCCGCGCCGCCTTAACCGGGGGGATCGCTAAGTTGCTGGAGATTGAACTGCGCCTCAAAGAAGGCAGCAGCGATTTGATTATCCGCACCGACCGCCAGCTGAATGAATCCTCAAGCCACGGCATGGCTTACCTGATTTTGTGTAAGTTCCTGTTAGCCTTTACCCGTTTGCTGCGGGGTCGCAGCGATGTGACTATCCACTGGCCGATTGATGAGCTAGGCACCTTGCACCACACCAACGTTAAGAAGATTTTTGATGCCTGTGAAAACAACAATATTTGTGTGCTCGGTGCTTTCCCGAACCCCGAGTCTGAGGTGCTGAATTTGTTCGCCAATCGCTACATCATTAATAAACAAACCAAAAAATTACAAGTCGTTAAGCCTAAGGCGAATCCGATTGCCGCCATGCTTAGCCAACGCTTATCGAAGGAGACTGTGTGATCATGAGTCAAACCGTATTAGTCGGCACGGGCGCCTTGATTGAGTTACTCCTCAAGGGCGAATTTATTTGCCGCACCACCAATGAAGATGGCTGGCGTGCCCTGAAAACCAGCAGTACCCGCGAACGGGTTGAGGCCTATTTAAACCAAATCAACCGTACCTTAGCCTCCGCCGCCGAGGGGGATGTGTTCTTTTGCGGTTATCTGCAGTTAGGCGATAGCGAACGTAAGGTGATTTCGGCGCAATTTAGGGACATTTGTCAGTCACTTATTCCGCTGGTGGAATGGCTAGTGTTAGTGCAAGAAGCCAGTGGCCAAGATGCGCCCTTAAGTGAAGGTGCGCCCGTGCGCTTAATTGAGTTGCAAAGTCGCATCGAAGATACGCCCGCGTTTCGCGAGCAGCTGGCTAAGCTCAGCCAATACCGTTTATTTGGCTCGACCAGTAGCAGTAGCGATGCGCAGATTAAATTGGTGTTTAAACGCTTAGTGGAGCTTGGCTATTTAGTGCGCCCTAATGCCGAGAAACAAATTTATATCGCCACGGGCAAGTTAGATTATCTTTATGAAGTTATTAGATTTATTGATGAAACCGAAGGCCTAAGCCTCGAAGCGCAGGCCGAAACCGCCACCCAGCGAGACTTGCTATGATGGCGCAGGGGAGAATGTTAGCTCACCTTGCCTTAGCCCGCTTAGGCGAGCAAGGAGGCCAATATGAGCAGTAATTTGCATCAGGCGGGGGTCAAGCTGTTAAAGCAGTTAGGCCGCCATGCCGACATCATTATGGATACCTATCTCGCAGGGGCCCTTAACGAAGACGCTCACGACCCTAGCGTGGTTGAAAAGCTCAAGCAGGCAGGGATTTTGTGGCGACCTGAGCCCGATCAAGCGCTGCGCCTTAAACGCTCGGTACGCGCGCTCTTAGAAGAGGGGTTAAGTGATGAGCGCAATCGGCAAATTGATGCTAACGTCGGCTCGGCGTTAGCGACGATTAAGACCTTAGCCTCCCACTATAAAGAGGCGCGCCATAACGCAGACTATAGCGCCGCTGAGGCCTATTTGGCGGATTTAAGCGAGCATGTGTATAGCTTTGCCGACAGTTTGCGTTATTCGATTCGGCTGCTGTGGGGGCGGATCAATAACGAGTTTGGTTATGTCGGCACGATTAATGCCAAAATCCGTGAGAACGAATTGGCCCAAAGCCAAGTGTCGGAGTTGCTGAATGGTTTAGAGCTATGTCAATTCAGTGAGCTTGGGGAGATCGCTGGTGATATCCGTGAGTTACGCAAATTGCTGGTCACCACCCTGCAGGAAACGATCAGCGATTGCGCCCAGGAGCTCAGTGCCGTACAGGGGCGTTTGCTGGAGCTATTAGGGCGCTTTAGGCAAATTCGCGGCCGAACTCGGCTGCTTAAAGGATGGTTGTTGTACACTTCGCTGCACCCAGACTATCGCCCCGCGGATCATGTGTCCCAGCAGGCCGTGCCCAGTCTCTTTAATCGCGCAGAGCCGATACTGGCGCCCGCCGCGGTGGATGTGCATAACAGTAGCCAAGAGCTGGAACTGCTCAATCTTGTCGCCCATATTAAGGCCATTAGTCGTCATGTTGTGGTCGTTGGCGCGCGCGAGCAGGAGGTGGCGGTTCCGATTGGGCCAAGCGAAGATTTTGATCTACCGGATAACCCGCTTAAACAGGCGGTGGATGGGTATTTTATTGAGGTGATAGCTTCAGGCCTGCGTCAATCGGCACTCGAATACTTGGTGGATAAAGGCTTGCCTTGGGATCCTGAAAGCTGGATTTATCAAGTGATTGGCGGCTATGAAGGGCTGGCTGATGAGCACAAAGCCTACTTTGAGTTAGAGCCCCTCGGTGAGGCGCACCCGACATACAGTGGCAACTTTATTATCCGTGATGTTGAGCTATGGCTCGCCTAGCGCGGTGCATTAGGGTTAGGCAGTAACACCTACTGGCTTACGGGCTAGATTGGGTGTTACGCGCTTATAGTCTTGATAATCACCCATAATCTGACCTGTAAATGGTGAATTCGCGATATAATATGCTGATAATTGCTGTTTTTTAGTAGTTATATCCGAAGGATCGCTTTTTGCGGTGG
>NZ_JBOFMC010000093.1:0-3189 GCF_051658185.1 Shewanella sp.
ATTTAGCATTTTTCGCTTTATAATCAATAAATAGCCTGACAATGATAGCGCCACAAACCACGAGATAACCGTGGCGATAGCCGCGCCTTGGATCTCTAAGCGCGGAAAGGGGCCAAGGCCAAAAATCAATAAGGGATCGAGGATGAGGTTAATGATCGCCGCCAGCACCATGATCATTGCCGGTGAGCGGGTATCCCCCGTGGAGCGCAGGCCTTGGTTGCCGACCATCAACAGCACCAGCAGTGGGGCCCCGAGATACCAATACCACATATAGTTGTGGATCAGCGGTAAGCTACTGGCGTTGGCCCCCAGTAAGCGAAATAACGGATCAATAAAAATGCCGCCCAGCGCTGCAAGGCTTACGGTTAAGGCAAAGGTAAGCAGTAGGGCATCATGTAAAAACACTTTGGCCTTGGGCGCATTGCCCGAGCCAATCAGCCGGCCTAAATTGGTTGATACCCCGGCACCAATGCCGATAGCAATGCTGGAGACGACTAAGGTGACCGGAAAAGTAAAACTGATCGCCGCTAAGGCTTCTGTCCCTAACTGGCTGATAAAAAAGGTATCAGCAAGGCTAAAACCGAGAACGGTCATAATACCAATCAAGTTCGGGAGGCTCATGTTGAGCAGTACACGACTAATTGGCGCGCTCAGTAGCCCGTGTCTGTCTTTCATGGAGTGAAGGGTGCCTTGTTTGCGAGCGGAAGCGAAATTCTAACAGGAATGGACCTCATTGAAAAACGGCCCGCAAAAAAATGCATTTTTTTTTGTAAAGGCACTTGGATCCGTGAAGTATTAGCCCCATATCTCCCCCATCAAAGGAGAAGGCGGATTGGCCTCCTTCTTTTCATCACAAATCGCCTCGATTGTTGGGCATTAAATCATTAGGAGAGTTCATAGATGAATATTCGTCCATTACATGACCGCGTAATCGTTAAGCGTTTAGAAGTTGAATCAACTTCTGCGGGTGGCATCGTATTAACCGGTAGCGCCGCTGAAAAATCAACCCGCGGTGAAATCCTCGCAGTGGGCAACGGCCGCATTTTAGAAAACGGCACCGTTAAGCCACTGGATGTGAAAGTGGGTGATGTCGTGATCTTCAATGAAGGTTACGGTGTTAAGAAAGAAAAAATTGACGGTCAAGAAGTCTTGATCCTGTCAGAAGCTGACCTGATGGCAGTAGTAGGTTAATCCTTCGCATCAATTCGACATTCCAATTAATCATTAAAAATGTAAAGGAAATTCAACATGGCAGCTAAAGAAGTTGTATTTGGTAATGACGCTCGCGTAAAAATGCTTGCTGGCGTAAACATCCTTGCCAACGCAGTAAAAGTGACCTTAGGCCCTAAAGGCCGTAACGTGGTATTAGACAAGAGCTTTGGCTCACCGCTGATCACCAAAGACGGTGTATCTGTTGCTAAAGAAATCGAATTAGAAGACAAATTCGAAAACATGGGCGCGCAAATGGTGAAAGAAGTTGCTTCTAAAGCCAACGACGCCGCCGGTGACGGTACCACCACTGCAACCGTTTTGGCACAAGCCATTGTGACCGAAGGCTTAAAAGCCGTTGCAGCGGGCATGAACCCAATGGACTTAAAGCGCGGTATCGACAAAGCGGTTATCGCCGCAGTGGCCGAGCTTAAAAATCTGTCGCAAGAATGTGCCGACGCTAAAGCCATCGCGCAAGTGGGTACTATCTCTGCTAACTCTGACGAGTCAATCGGCCAAATCATTGCGACCGCAATGGAAAAAGTCGGTAAAGAAGGCGTGATCACCGTTGAAGAAGGTCAAGCACTGGAAAACGAACTGGACGTCGTAGAAGGTATGCAGTTCGACCGTGGTTACCTGTCTCCATACTTCATCAACAAGCCAGAAACCGGCAGCGTTGAATTAGATCATCCATTCGTACTGTTAGTAGACAAGAAAATCTCTAACATCCGCGAACTGTTACCAATCCTTGAAGGTCTGGCAAAAACCGGTAAGCCATTACTGATCGTTGCTGAAGACGTTGAAGGCGAAGCCTTAGCAACGCTGGTTGTGAACAACATGCGCGGTATCGTGAAAGTAGCAGCGGTTAAAGCCCCAGGCTTTGGTGACCGTCGTAAGGCGATGCTGCAAGACGTGGCGATTTTAACTGGCGGTACCGTTATCGCAGAAGAAATCGGCCTAGAGCTTGAAAAAGCCACCCTAGAAGATTTAGGTACAGCTAAGCGTGTGGTGATCACAAAAGACAACACCACCATCATCGACGGTAACGGCGAACAAGCGCAAATCGAAGCGCGCGTCAGCCAAATCAAGCAACAAATCGAAGAAACCACCTCAGACTACGACAAAGAAAAACTGCAAGAGCGTATGGCTAAATTAGCTGGCGGTGTTGCGGTAATCAAAGTCGGCGCAGCCACTGAAGTGGAAATGAAAGAGAAAAAAGCGCGCGTAGAAGATGCGCTGCACGCAACCCGTGCTGCGGTAGAAGAAGGCGTAGTACCTGGCGGCGGTGTGGCGCTGGTACGCGTAGCGTCTAAGATTGCTGACGTTGAAGTATTAAACGAAGACCAAAAACACGGTGTGGTTATCGCCCTACGTGCAATGGAAGCGCCACTGCGTCAAATCGCGACCAACGCAGGCGAAGAAGCCTCTGTTGTGGCTAACAACGTGAAAAACGGCAGCGGTAACTACGGTTACAACGCCGGCAACGACACCTACGGTGACATGTTAGAAATGGGTATCCTTGACCCAACTAAAGTGACCCGTAGCGCACTGCAATTTGCCGCGTCTATCGCAGGTCTGATGATCACCACCGAAGCCATGGTAGCTGAACTGCCAAAGGCTGATGCGCCAGATATGGGCGGCATGGGTGGTATGGGTGGAATGGGCGGCATGATGTAATTTTTGCTGGTTTAAATCGGTGATTACGGCGTTGCTGCTCGCTCACATACACACAACGTATGCTACGCTCACAGCGCCTTGTACTAACACGATTTATCCTGCGCAAAAACATCTGCGGTCTTTAGCTTAATCGCTAACACCCAAATTCTTGTAAGAGAAAAATGAAAACCCCGACTCGGGTAACTGAGTCGGGGTTTTGTTTTTTTTGACTGGCAACTTGGGTAAGTATTAGGTGTACTTACCTACACTTTTTGGGTTTTAATCACTGAATTACTAAAAGTGTAACATCGTATACTTTTGCGA
>NZ_JBOFMC010000094.1:0-3395 GCF_051658185.1 Shewanella sp.
AAATCAATCAGATAAAAACGCTCAGGCGCCTCGGATTGCATTGGCTGCAATAAAATATTTTTAGCGTTGAGATCCGCATGGTACACCCCGCGCTGGTGGAATTGCGCGATGGTGGCGCCCAATGCCTGCCACTGCTCAGTGCTCATGGCCCCTTTGCTGAGTTTGGCCACTAAATCTTCGGCACCTTCGACCCGCTCAATCATAATGTCGGCGCGGTAAAATAAGCCATCGCGGACGATATTGGCAGCGATAGGTTTAGGCACGGCAAAATTTTCGCGGTAAAGCACATCGAGCAACCTTAATTCGCCCATGGCCCGAGTGTTTTCAAGGCCCGTAAAGATATAAGCATCCTTACTGAATTTACCGATTAAACCGCCGCGCCAATAATGGCGCAGTACCCAATGGCGCTGCTCGAAAGCCACAAACCAAGTGGTATAGCGGCCAGTCGATGAGCCGACGACGGCGTCTTTTGCACGCCAAAAATCCACTGAAAACCAGCTTGGGGCAATATCTGCCGGAGCGTCTTGGCAGCGAGCGATGTGACCCTGAGGGGTTTTTATGATCTGTATCTGAGCATTCATGGGAGAATTATCGGTTTTAAGCGTGGCACCTTGGGCCATTCTACATTAAGATCCCAAGCTTGCGCCAAATAACCTGATAAGTGATGAGCTTCAAGCCCAATGAGTGTAGATCCCAATAGCATGAATTCCCTTTGTTTACTGCGTTTGTCGGCCATCGGTGACGTCTGCCATGCCGTGGCGATGGTGCAGGCGATTCAGCGCCACTATCCAACGCTTAAGATCACTTGGGTGATAGGTAAACTGGAATATCAGTTGCTAAAACACTTACCCGGTATTGAGTTTGTGATTTTCGATAAATCCCAAGGTTGGCGCAGTTATGTGAATTTACGCAAGGCCCTATCTGGCCGGCAGTTTGATGTGCTGCTGCACATGCAAGTGGCACTGCGCGCGACGTTGGCCTCACTGGCGATACCCGCAAAAGTGCGTATAGGGTTTGATCGCGCTCGCGCCAAAGAAGGCCAATGGTTAGTGACCAATCATAGGGTTGAACCGTTAGCGACTCCCCATGTACTCGAAGGCTTTATGGGTTTTGCCAAGGCGATTGGGGTGAGCGATCTGACGCCAAAATGGGATATTCCGGTGCCCAAGGCGGACACCGAGTTTGCCCAAAGCCATATTGCCGAGGGTGAAAAGGTATTCATTATTTGCGCCGCCGCCAGTAAAGCAGAGCGCAATTGGCTGCCTAAGCGCTACGCTGCCGTTGCCAACTATGCGCTGAATCAAGGATTTAAGGTCATGTTATGCGGCGGTCCAACCCAACAGGAAAAGACCTTGGCCGAAAGCATCACGCAGGCATGTTCAGGGCCGATAGTGAATTTAGTGGGGCAAACCAGCCTTACGCAATTGCTCGCGCTACTCAAACGCGCCAGCTTAGTATTGGCGCCGGATACGGGCCCCGCGCACATGGCCACCACTCAGGGGACGCCTGTCATCGGGTTATATGCCCATTCTAATCCCGGGCGTACTGGCCCCTATTTATCACAGCAATACGTGGTCAGTGTTTATGATAAGGCCATTGCCTCACAACAAAGCGGTGAGGTGAAATGGGGCACCCGCGCGAAGGGGGCCGACTTGATGGCATTCATCAGTGTTGAAGCCGTGATAGAGAAGTTTGAATCTGTATTGCAGTTTGAGCTTGGCTAAAGTGTTGCGTGGGACGTTTGGTGGAGCATCGTCTTAGTATATGTTTGCATTCGTGTTTGTTGTTTAGAACATTGTTTAGGAGATAAATCATGCGGATAGCCATTGCCATCGACAGTTTAGCCGGTGGCGGAGCCGAGAAGGTCATGATTACTTTAGCCAAGCAATTTATTGAGTTGGGGCACGAGCCGCATTTCTTGGTTATGGAGGATAATCGTTATTATGAGACTCCAGACAATTTGCCAGTCCACCAATGCTTTGCTAATGACGATAAAGATTTCGATCGCATTGGCCGATTGACGGCGTCAGTGAATAAGCTGCGGGCAAAAATTGCCGAAATTGAGTCCCAAGTGGGTAAATTCGATTTGTTTTTATCCAACCTCGATAAAACTAACCTGATGATGACAAAAACAGGGGTGCAGCCGTTGTATGTGATTGTGCATTCATCGGTAGAAGAGGAGCTTAGTCGCCAGTTTAAGCTCGGACCCTTTGCCTATTTTAAGAAGCTTAGGGCGAAAAAAGCGCTCAATGGCCAGCATTTGATTACGGTGTCTAATGGCATCGCTAAAGAAATCCTATCCAAAAGTCGATTGCAGCCTGCATCAATACGGACAATTTATAATCCATTTGAATTTAATGAAATAGTGTCCCTGTCGCAGCAGCAAAATCCATACATTCCCCAAGGGGATTATCTGATCCACGTGGGCCGCTTTGCCAAACAAAAACGTCATGATGTGTTGTTTGAGGCTCTTAAACTCACAGATAATCAATTGCCTATCGTGTTGTTATGTCACAACCATAAAAAAGCCATCAAGGCGGCAAAAAAGTTTGGTGTGGAACAGCGAGTCATTATTCCGGGCTTTCAAAGCAATCCTTACCCTTGGATTAAGCGCGCCAAAGCGCTAGTGCTCAGCTCTGATTTTGAAGGTTTGCCTACTGTGTTGATTGAATCATTGGCCTGCGGAACCCCTGTTGTGAGCACGGATTGTCCCCATGGTCCGAGTGAGATTTTAACCGGAGATTTAGCGTCATATCTGGTGGCGCGGCGAGATCCTAAGGCGCTCGCGCAAATGATCGATGCTGTCGTCAAGTGTCCACCCTCTCTTGAACGGGCTGAAATATTGGCAAAAGTGGATGCGACTCGGATTGCTGAGCAATATTTGTCATTGGCAAAATAAGTTTACCGTTCATGTTTTAGGAGACCAACGCAGGTGCTCACACAAGCCAAAAAGCGTTACTTGATGTATATCGCGCAAAACTATTCCTACGCCATTTTAAGGCCACTCCAACAGGTGATCCGGGATAGAGGAGATGAAGTATGCTGGTTTTTAGAAGGAAAAGAGGTGGATCCTCAGTTTCTTAAGGCCGATGAGCAGCGCTTACCGACGATTGATGCGGTTAAGGCGTGGAACCCTGATGCGGTGTTTGTGCCGGGGAATGTGGTGCCAAATTTTGTTCCTGGGGTCAAAGTCGGCGTGTTTCATGGTTTTAATGCCGGGAAAATCAATCGTAAAGGGCGCGAAGACCATTTTGAGATCCGCGATTGCTTTGATCTGTATTGTACTCAAGGCCCGACAACGACGCTGCCATTCCAAGCGCTAGCTAAGAAAATAGGGACTTTTACCGTTGCCGAAACGGGTTGGCCGGCCTTGGACCCTTTATTTAAGGGAAGTA
>NZ_JBOFMC010000095.1:0-10409 GCF_051658185.1 Shewanella sp.
TGCACCACTTCACCGTCAAAGATATTTCTCAGTCCCATCTGCCGAGCCACAGCCTCATTGCGCGGCCGGGACAACACCTCAAAAGGCGCGCCCTGTTGGAGCATTTGCCCTTGGCTTATCAGCATCATCGAGTCGGCCAGCAGTAAGGCCTCATTTAGGTCGTGGGTGACCATGATAACCGGGCACAATAGCTGCTCCTTGAGCCGCGCAAGTTCGAGGTATAAGCGCTCGCGCGTTTCACGATCGACCGCCGAAAAAGGCTCATCCAGTAACAATACCGACGGCTCACGGGCGAGCGCCCGGGCCAGCGCCACTCGTTGCCGCTGGCCACCCGATAAATGCGCCGGTAATCGGTCAGGTAAGCCCTGTAAATTGACCCGCTCTAACCAAGACTTTGCCCGCGCAATACGCTCTGCCTTGGGGAGATGATCGAGCCCTGCGACCACGTTTTCCAGGGCAGTAAGATGGGGAAATAGGCCAAAATGCTGCGGCATAAAGCCGATATGGCGTTGCTGTGGACTCAAGGCAATCCCGGCCTTATCGTCAAACCACGGCGTATCACCAAATTGAATGTGCCCCGCATTCGGATGGCTTAATCCCGCCACCATTCGCAGTAACGTGGTTTTGCCGCCGCCTGAGGGCCCAACGACCGCCAGCACCTGCCCCGCCTTACAACAAAAATCGGCATTGAGCTTAATGTGTTTATGATTGTGGACCCGGCAATGCAGATCAGCGATGATTTGTGCCACCCTGACCTCCTAAACGCCGGGATAAACTGGTCGTCAACGCGAGAGCGGTGATCGCAAACAATAACAATACTAATGACATAGTACCGGCCGCGCTAAAGTCGAAGGCCTGTACACTGTCATAAATGGCGATCGAAATCGTCTTAGTCTCGCCCGCAATATTGCCGCCCATCATCAGCACCACGCCAAATTCGCCGAGCACATGGGAAAAACTCAATACGAGGGCCGTCAGCACTCCAGGCCACACCATTGGCAGTTCAATCTTCAGCAAAATCTTAAAAGGACTCATGCCGCAACAGGCGGCGGCATCGCGCACATCATGGGGCACACTTTCAAAGGCGCGTTGAATGGGTTGCACGGCAAAGGGAATATTCACCAACACAGAGGCGAGCACTAACCCCGAAAAATGGAACACTAACTGCTGGCCGGTGAGCTGCTCAATCCATTGGCCAAGCCAGCTCTGACTCCCAAGCCCCACCAGTAAGTAATAACCAATGACGGTCGGTGGCAACACGAGGGGCACCATGATCAGCGCCTCCACCCAAGACTTGCCAACAAATTGCCGATAGGCCAAGGCTCTGCCGGCCAAAATGGCCAAGGGGATCAACACGAATACTGTGATGCTACTGAGTTTTACGGATAACCAAAGCGCCTGCCAATCCATTGCGTCCCTTACTGTTGTGGCAAACCAAAGCCATATTGACTCAATACGGTGCGGGCGGCATCTGACTGAAGATATTGATAAAAACGCTCCGTCGTTGAACTTGCCTTAGGCATCAACGCCATACGTTGTCCCAGCGCGCCATGCAGATCTTCGGGCAAGGCAACATAGCGGCCTAATGCTTGAAATTGCGGGGTGACGGCAAGCGACAGCGGGATAATTCCGCCCTGAGTCGAACCACTCACGGCAAACTGAGCGGCCTGAGAGGCATTTTCGCCAAGGATCAATTTAGGCCGGATGTCATCCCACACGCCCAGCTTCATCAACACTTCGCGGGCGCGCTCGCCATAGGGCGCATGCTCGGGATTGGCGATCACAAACCGTCCAAGCTGCCCCGACGCCAGTAGCGCCTTAAGCCCGGCAAGCTGGGCATCCAAACTGAGCGGAGAAGATTTAGGGGCGACGATCGCTAAACGGCCGATGGCATATTGCACCCCTTCGCCCTGAGTCAACCCGAGTTTATGCAACTCGGCAATATAGCGCTCGTCGGCGCTAAGCAACATTTCAAAGGGGGCGCCATGTTGAATTTGCGCGACAAAATTCCCCGATGAACCATAGGACACCCGCAGCCGCAGGCCCGTTTCGGCGGTAAAATTGCTCAGAATATGATCGAGGGCAAACTTGATGTTCGCCGCCGCCGCAATGGCGGGGACCGGAGCGTCGGCGCGGCTCGCCCAAGGCGTGAGCGCCAGCAGGCCGCTCACTAACACGCCAATAAGAGGGAAATATCGAAGCACACGCGCCATAACGTTACACCTTGAATAAATAACCGAGTCTGGAGAGCGAAGCGAATCTTAAGCGCCCTTGTGCTGCCACAACTGCGCGGCCTGCTCATCGGCATCCTTAGCTTCGACCCAATTTTTACCTTGAGCGCCCGCCTCTAACTTCCAAAACGGCGCTTTGGTTTTTAAAAAGTCGATTAAAAACTCACAGGCAGCAAAGGCGGCCTTACGGTGAGCGCTGGTGACGCCGATAAACACGATTTGTTCACCAAGGGCCATCGTGCCGACGCGGTGGATCACTGTCACCTTGTTGAGCGGCCAGCGGCTGCGCGCCTCTTGCACTATGCCCTCAAGCACAGCTTCAGTCATGCCCGGATAATGCTCAAGGGTTAAGTCCGTCACTTCAGCACCATCATTAAAGTCGCGCACTTTACCAACAAAGGTCACCACAGCCCCATCGCTGTCATCTTGGGCGAGTAGCTGATACTCATCGGCAACATTAAAATCAATTTGTTGCACTCGCACTGCGGGTAATTGACGCATATCAGCCTCCGGTCACGGGCGGGAAAAAGGCCACTTCATCACCGTCTTTAACGGCGGCATCCCATTGGCTCATGGTTTGATTAACCGCCACCAGCAACTTATCAGAGCTTAACACCTTGGCCCATTTTTCATCTGTGGCGGCTAAGGTCGCGCGTAAGCCTTCAGCGGTTTGTGTGTGCTCGGTGGCCTCAACGCTGACTTTAGCGGTGCCCAATAATTCTCGCACTTGGGCAAAAAACAACACATTAATCATTATCTTCTCTCGTCTTTTATCCGTTAACACTGAAACTTGGCTAACGCAACTGGCAACGCGTGCCATGGGGGTAGTCACCCCCTTAACCGTTAAACCTTAAGTTATTAAACCTTAAGCAGTTAAACCTTAAGTTATGAAACCTTAGGCAGTTAAACCTTAAAGTGTCCCGATTTGCCGCCGCGTTTTTCAAGCAAGCGGACTTGGGAGATCACCATGTCCTTTTGTACGGCTTTGCACATGTCATAAATCGTGAGCGCCGCGACACTGGCGGCGGTGAGGGCTTCCATCTCGACCCCGGTTTTGCCGGATAATTTACACAAGCTCGTGATACGCACACGGTTATGTTCGACCTGAGCCTCGAGCTCCACTTCAACCTTAGTGAGCATTAAGGGGTGACATAGAGGGATCAAATCGGCGGTTTTTTTGGCAGCTTGAATACCGGCAATCCGCGCGGTGGCAAACACATCGCCCTTATGGTGGCGACCGCTCATGATCATCTCGAGCGTACTGCTCGCCATCTCAATAAAAGCTTCGGCGCGGGCCTCGCGCTCCGTGATCGCCTTTTCGGTCACATCGACCATATGGGCATTTCCGTCGGCATTGATATGGGTAAATACATTACTCATTAAGGGGTTCCTTTAAAATACACGCTAATTGAGCAGCGGCAACAGCGCCGATATCCGCGCACCTTAAGGCAAGTGCCAAGGGAGCATCCGGCGCGAGAGCCTTGCCTAACCGCCTATCGAGGCAAGATGCTGAGTCACACCGGTAATGCCTTGATGCAGATAATGGGTTTCTTTCTTGTGCGCTAATTGACCTTGGAGTCGCTCAATTAATTCCGCTTTTTGCTCAGGATGTTGCAGCAAATCACGCAGGTCGACACCTGACTCAGTAAACAAACACAAATGCAGTTTACCCTTTGCAGACACCCGCAAACGGTTACAACTGGCACAAAAGTTTTGAGCATAGGGCATGATAAGGCCAATGCGCCCCAGGTAATCTTGATGGCTGAAGTTTTGCGCTGGGCCATCGGAGGCGCTAGGCGCATCAAATTGCCAGCCATCTGCCAGTAACTGCGCCTTGATATCGGCGCCGGCGAGATGATGAGCCTGAAAATAGTCCCGACCAAGGCCGGTTTCCATCAGCTCAATAAAACGCAAGTCGATGGGAGTATGCTTAATCCACTGTAAAAAACGCGGCAAATCTTTATCGTTTAATCCCTTAAGCAGCACCGCATTGATTTTTACCCGCTCAAATCCGGCCGACAATGCAGCATCAATGCCGCGCATCACCTCATCGAATTTGTTTTCACCGGTGATCTGGTAAAACATTTTGGGATCTAAGCTATCGACCGAGACATTGATATGGCGTAAACCAGCATCAAACCATTCCTTGGCATGCTTTTCGAGGCGATAGCCATTGGTTGTGGTCGCCACCGTCCTGATCTTAGGATTATCGGCCACGATCCGGACGATATCGGTAAAATCCTTGCGCAGCGTCGGCTCACCACCGGTGATCCGAATTTTCTCGGTGCCCACTTCGCTAAAGGCGGCAACGAGATTGGCGATTTCATTGAGGGATAAGAATTGCGGCTTACCACTGGGGTGGTAGCCATCAGGCAGACAATAACTGCATTTGAAATTACACACGTCAGTGACTGACATGCGTAAATAGTGAAACTTCCGACCAAAACTGTCTTGTAATTGAGACATGATCACCTTTCCAAAGTGTGGGAGGTGAGTGCATTTCTTTACTCACCCCGGTGGCATTATTACCACGGCTACACCTCCATATCTGTTTGACGTAGGCAGGTGTGCTCGGAGAACCGTCAACTTCGATTATAGGCCGAATCTTGCGGCCAACTATACCCCTAAACAAGTATTTCTTGGGCTCGATCACCCTAGCGTGAACAATATGTGACAGTGCTCACCCAAAGATTTGCAGCAATTTAACTAAAACAGCCGTGTCTCAGGCTGTGCCCTCTGCCCATTTTAAGGTAAGGTGAGCGACAGTGATCAAACAAGCGTTTACAAACTACAACACCTGATAACAATCGGGGATAAAGCGAAGGAAGAGGTAAACAGATGGAACGCGAATCAATGGAATTCGATGTTGTTATCGTTGGCGCAGGGCCTGCCGGCCTTGCCACGGCTTGCCGGCTCATGCAAATCGCGCAGGATTCAGGGACCACCATCAGCGTATGTGTCGTCGAAAAAGGCTCTGAAGTCGGTGCACATATTCTCTCAGGCGCCGTTTTCGAAACCAAAGTGCTTGATGAACTGTTCAGCGATTGGCGCGAACAGGGCGCGCCCATCACCACCGCCGTCACGGCGGATGAAATCTATCTACTGAGCTCCGCCACCGCCAGCCGTGTCATGCCCAATGCCTTAGTGCCAAAAACCATGCACAATCAAGGTAATTACATTATCAGCGTGGGTAATCTGTGCCGCTGGCTTGCCAGCCGCGCCGAAGCCTTGGGCGTTGAAATCTTCCCCGGCTTTGCGGCCAGTGAATTGTTATTTAATGACGATAACAGCGTAAAAGGCATCGTCATTGGCGATATGGGCATCGGTGCCGATGGTCAGCCTAAGGACAGTTACATGCCCGGCATGGAGCTGCATGCAAAATACACGGTATTTTCCGAGGGCTGCCGCGGCCACCTCGGCAAACAATTAATTGAAAAATACCATTTAGACCAAGGAAGAACGCCGCAACATTACGGACTTGGCTTTAAAGAAATCTGGAAAATCCCCGCCGCACAGCACCAACTTGGCAAAGTGGTCCACACCGGTGGCTGGCCGCTCACCGATGGCGCCTCGGGTGGCGGCTTCCTCTACCATATTGAAGATAATCAAGTCGCGGTTGGGCTCATTATCGATTTAAATTATCAAAATCCACACCTCAGCCCATTTGATGAGTTCCAGCGCTATAAAACCCACCCAGCCATTGCCCAATATTTAACGGGGGGCGAGCGCCTTAGCTACGGCGCACGAGCCATCGCTAAGGGCGGCTTAAACTCATTACCCAAAATGAGCTTCCCCGGTGGTTTGATCATAGGTTGCAATGCCGGCACCTTAAATTTTGCCAAAATCAAGGGCACCCACACCGCCATCAAGAGCGGGATGATTGCCGCCGACACCCTAGCCCAAGCGATGATGGCTGAGGGGCAGTCCGGTAAAGATCTTGACCATTATCAACATCATTTTGAACAGAGCTGGCTATATCAGGAGTTATATCAGTCGCGCAACTTTGGCCCGGCCATGCACAAATTGGGCACCGTCCTGGGTGGGGCATTTAACTATATCGATCAAAACTGGTTCGGTGGTCGCCTCCCCATCACCCTGCGTGATGAACGGCCGGATTACGCGCAAATGGCCAATGTGAGCACCTATAGCAAGATTGATTACCCTAAACCCGATGGTAAATTGAGTTTCGATAAGCTTTCTTCAGTCTATCTATCAAATACTTACCATGAAGAAGATCAACCCTGCCATTTACGCCTAAAGGATCTTAGCATTCCGCTTGGCAGCAACCTTAGCCAATTTAATGAGCCCGCCCAGCGTTACTGCCCTGCCGGCGTATATGAAATTGTTGAAGCCGCAGGTCAGCGCAAATTTGTGATCAATGCGCAAAACTGTATTCACTGCAAAACCTGTGACATTAAAGATCCCAGTCAAAATATCACTTGGGTGACCCCAGAAGGTGGCGGCGGCCCCAACTATCCTAATATGTAAGCCCTAAAATGCCTCAGGCGCCCACCAGGGCGCCTGAGTTTTATCGGCTTTCATCACGCCGCCCGCAACAGCCTAATGTCAGCTATTGATTAAGCACCACCTGATTGCGACCGGCCGTTTTCGCTTGATATAGGGCTAAATCGGCACGTCGAACTAAATCCTCAGCCGATTCTTGGCGCTGTAACTCGGCCACCCCAATACTCGCCGTAATCGAAATGTGGATACCATTGACCTTAATTTCTCGCTGGGATATCAGGCTGCGCAGCTGCTCAGCAAATTCAGCGGCATGGCTTAAATCCATCTCAGGTAACAAGATTAAAAACTCTTCGCCGCCCCAGCGACATAGCACATCCTCAGCTCTCAGTTGGCCGCGCAGTAGATGACTCACGGTTTTTAAGACCAAATCTCCCATGCTATGGCCGTAGTTATCATTAACCTTCTTAAAATGGTCGATATCGAGCAACACTACGGCAAGGGGAGTGTTGGCTAATTTGCCCTTGGCTAATGCTTGCCCAAAAAACTCCTCAAACACTTGGCGATTCGCGGCGCCAGTTAATTTATCGGTGGTGGCCATGATCTCGAGTTTTCGTTGATAGCGACCTAAGGTCATATTTGAGATCAACAGGATACCTATGGTGACCACTAGGCTTAGGGCCAAGTTACCCCAAAAGGTATTGAGCAGCGCCTGCTCCTGTGGAGCGTCTTCCTGTTCAACAATCAAATACCATTTAAATTCAGGCACAAGGCGGCTATTTAAGTACACGGTTTTACCATTTCGCTGATAGCTAAATGCCGCGCTCGGACTGGTTAAGATCCGTGTAGCAAGCTGATCTAACCCCGGGGTATTTTGCAAAGAATCGGCACCTTGATACTCATCTCCACGCAGGGTGATATTGCCCTGACGATCGGTAAAAAATACCCGGCGGTTATAACGCTCTTGGTAGAGCTCGATAAGCGCTTTGACCTTTTCCACCGCGAGGCCAACGCCCGTAACACCGATAAAATTACCATCAAAATCAAAAACTTTATAGTTAACAAATACGGTGGTTTTGCTCCTATCCGCAGTGTCGGCATCAATGTTCACCTCAAATGGCTCAGTGGGAGGTAAAGAGCGCACCCTAAAATACCACGCATCATTCACCTCAACGTCTTGGATCTTTTTTAATATGCCGGTGGAGTGGTAATAGTTGCGGCTATGTTCAGACACAAAAAAACTGGTGATGGTGCCATATTTATCTTGGATTTCCTTCAGGTAACGGATGAGCTTGTCGGGATCCTGCTCGCGGTTTAGCGTCCAATCTCGCACAAAGGTATCCTGCGCCATCAGGGAGGAAATAAAAATCGGCCGCAACAAATCCTGTTGAATTTCAGAGTAAATATTATCACTGGTGAGCGGTAAGGTATTACCTTCTATCTGCTGGCTCAGGGAATCATGGGCAACTTTGTAACTGATGCCGCTGGTCACTAAAAATGCCACCAGCAACAATATCGACAGTAACCAAATAAATTTCTTTTTATCATTCCAAACGTGATTGCCCATGCTTTACTCCAACGACACCAAGGCACTTTGAGCCGCTTTTGGTTGTTAACCGTTTAATGCGCAAATGTTAACTTAAATCCCGCCGTTACTGCACAACATTTCATCAAGTGACTGTTCGATAATAAAATCACTTTATTTTGCGCAAAAAAATGCCCCGTTGAGGAAACGGGGCTAGGCGGACTCGCTAACCAGTAGAGTCACCAACCAAAGTGGGAGCAACGCACCAAAAGCATAAGAACACCGGCTCTTTGTGACTGCCGCTAAGGTAGCGGATGAAAATGACAGAAAAATGACTTCGCCCGCCGCTTTCCCTATTAATTTCCCTGCCGCGCCTCTAAGTAGCGCCTGAGCGCATCTCCGGGAATTGAGCTGTCGGTGGCGACCGCAAACGCTGCCCAAATCGCCCCTTCCGCCATGGCCTCGGTGATCGATTGACCAAGGCACAGGCTGTGGATCAAGCCCGCCGCATAGGCATCGCCTGCACCGGTGGTATCGACCACTGTAGCAGGCACAGCTGGCACATGTTGCACTTGATCGCCTTGATATACCGTTGCCCCATGGATGCCATCGGTCACCACAAAATACCGCAGGGATGCCCCGCCAATGCTGACGCCATATTCCCAGGATGGTACATCACATCGCCCCTGCATATCGCTCACCGAGGCGAGTAACACATGACAGGGCCGAGGCCGATCATCTTTGGCCAATTGCGCCACCACCAAGCAATGCGCTAATGCGGTTTTAGCCCAACTCACTGTGCCCTCGGCAGAGGTATTAAAATACAGTGCATCCCACGACGGCCACTTCGGCGGGACTGATAGCTCAAATACAGGCCTTTGGGGACGAATAATCGTGCGCTCGCCATCGGGGGTCATCACTAGCAACATTTCACAGGTATTGCCCTCGCGCCGCTGCACGAGGCGACAATCAAGGCCTTGGGTGCTCGCCTCTGCGATGACCCAGTCGCCCATTTTATCCCGGCCCACTTGGCTGACAAGAGCCACCCGATGCCCGGCCCACACCAGCCCCAGCCCGGTATTGGCCCCGCCGCCACCGAGCCGCTGGCCGCCATCTTGGTAATGAAAGCGCCCTCCGGTTTGTAAGGGTTTATCCAGCAACAAGATCCGATCACAGTTGAGATTGGCAACCAGTAAAATATTCGCCATTGCAAGGCTCCATGGCGCGCACAACACCTGCGCGCTATCGACAAAGAAAGTGACCCCAATCTAGATCAAAAACCCTATCGACACAATTTAATCCCTGTTTATATCAGTAAATTACGCAAATGCTCCGGGCGATAAACGCACGCGTTTTCGCGCATGGTAAGCAAAGGCGTCCCGCGCACACATGAGATTTACCCGCGGCAACTGGCGGGTAAACAACGAAAGGAGGTGATGAATATCACGCTAAGAAAGGGCGCTAGCGAGCCGGACACGGCAAAGAGTGGGTGATAAAAAGAGTATGACAAAGGCAGCGCATTACAGGATCACTGCATCGCTGCCCATAACCGCTTACATAGGGCTCAAGGGCGACAGGGTGGCAAATTTTACCTCTAAGCGCCAATCCGCAATGCCAATTTCCGAAGGTTGCCAGCTGTCATCGACCCATTCATAGAGTAAGCCAGGCTCCTCCTGTGCATTGACCAAGAGCCGACGGCCATCCTGTAGCACTAAGGTGTAATCTAAGCCCTGAGCATCGACACTTTCTATCGCCCCCAAGACAGCATGATGAATCGCTGCAATCGCACCGGTCGCCTTCACGGCATCGCCCGCTTTCGCACCGCTGTAAAATCGTAAGGTTTCGTTGTTAGCGGGCTTATGAAATACAAATTGCTCGGTCACGCCCACGACGATAGATGGATCAAGTTCATACCAGGCGGGTATCCATAATGCGTTAATAGTCATCCCGTTATATCCTGCATAATAATTTTACGGACCCGATCATTCTGCCTTAAGCTCGAGCGATAAAATACTCTCTCAAGATAAAATAATTGAGAAGCGCAGTGATTTTAAGGCTATTTTTGCAAGGGGTTAGCGCAACTGCCCCCAAGTAATGGGCCCAAGATAACGTATTGGTGCGCAGCTTAAGGCTGATGGGGCTAACCTTAGCACGAGGATAAAACTCACCGCCACTGAGTTAACTGATACTCG
>NZ_JBOFMC010000096.1:0-3642 GCF_051658185.1 Shewanella sp.
GTAATTCAATCACTTGCCCTATGGCATAGAGCATGGGGCCGGCCACATCATCGACATACACTTGATCACCACTGAGCATCATAAGCGCCGGGCGCGCTTCGGGGGTGTTTGCGATAACGGTGGCAAGGTGAGTGTCGGCAGCGACTAAAGTATCGCGACTATGGTGATGGGGATTGCGGCAAGAGCCATGAAAAATATGTGTTAATTGGGGCGTAAAACACAGGTTTGGTGTGCTCGCTTTGTTATAGTTCAGGGCCGTTAGTGACGCAAAAATATCGCCGTAGTGATCAGCAAAGAGCTGATAGTCGGTGACGACGTGGGGCGTGAGCACGTTTGGCCGTGCGAGGGCGATAAGATACTGATGAGCGAACTCGCCAAGAGGAAGATGATGCAATTCATGTTGTTGCAAACAAATATCCTGAGAATTTAAGCGCAGTGTTAGCCCGGTTAAGGGCTCGCGACTGACAAACCACAGCGTAAAGTGGTTGGCGTCGCAATGTCGCAGCATGGGCCCCGCCAACATTAAAGGAAGTATTGAACTCACATTCAGCCCTTGTCGTGGGATCCCGCAGCCTCAGCCTTTGGGATAGGGTTACGGGGATCGCCCCGCGGCTTAAACGTAAAAAGTTTTTATAATTAACCACTTTATGACAGCTTATCGGAGTTTGGCAATGACCAAAATACTCGGCACTAGCCTACAGGCGGCCGACCAAGTTGCGCTACTGCGTACCTTAGGTTTGCTATTGCAAATTGGCTTAACCACCTTTGCCGCCGACACCTTTGGCCTAAGTTTACAAATGGCACCACTGGTGCTGGTGTTTGTGCTCGAAACCTTGTATCTCTCACTCACCTTGGTATTGCGTAAACCATTATTTGCCAAAGAGAGCGGACTGTTTATTGCACTGGTGTTAGACACGCTATTTTGGATCGCTTGGTTGTATTTTTCTGGCAGTGCGACCAACGCCTTTATCTCACTATTGCTATTACCCATCGCCCTCGCTGCGGTGACGCTGCCGATTTGGGCTCCTTGGACGCTGACTGGCATGTCCACCTTAGCTTATAGCCTGATGATTTTTACGGCCCCAGATGCGCAAATGCAGCACCATGGCATGGATATGAGCTCCCACTATTTAGGCATGTGGTTTAATTTTGTGATTTCGGCGTTAGTGATCACCACCAGTGTGGCACTCATCGCAAAGCGTATGCGCCGCCAAGATGCACAATTGGCGTTTATGCGCGAAGGGCAGCTGCGGCAGGAGCAATTATTAGCGCTCGGTATGGCCTCGGCGCAAATGGCCCATCAATTGGCGACCCCGCTCTCCACCCTGAGGCTTTTACTCGATGAGGTAAAAGAAGAAAGTGCGGCGAGCCAAGGGGCCGTCAGTGAGATGGAGGCGGCGCTGGGGCGTTGTGAGCACACACTGGCTGAACTGCGTTTAGCCACAGAATCCATCCGTGACCGCCGTCAGCGGCGGCTATTATTAGGCGAGCTGGTGGATGAGCTTAAACAGAAAACCCTGTTGTTAATGCCGCAAACCGCGCTCGATTGGCAGATCTCCTGCAGCGCGGCGCAGTTAAGTGAGCTTGGGGTGGTCACCGATATGAGCCTTGCGCCGGCGATCATGGCTTTGATTGAAAACGCCGCCCGCGCTAGCAGCGAGACCTGTGGTGAGGCGCGCGTGGATATCCACATCGATGCGATGCCCGATGCCGGGCAAATTTATCTGCAGATCCGAGATTATGGTCCGGGGATCGCTCCGACATTATTGCCGCAGTTGGGGACCTTACTCGTTGAAAGTCCTAAAGGATTGGGGGTTGCCCTCTTGCTCAGTCATGCCAGTTTGGAGCGCCTCGGGGCTCAGTTAGTCTTGGCTAATCATCCCCAGGGGGGAACGGTTGCTCAGGTGCGGTTTACGGCTCAGGCCGGCGCGGCGCCATGGGAACAATGCGAGTCAGTAGCAAGGGGCGATGCATGAAACGACTGCTGATAGTTGAAGATGATCAAGCCCTTGCGAGCATTTTATCCCGCCGTCTCACTCGCCATGGCTTTGAGTGTCGCTTAATCCACGATGCCAGCGACGCATTGTTGCAGGCGAGGGAGTTTCGACCCAGCCATATTTTATTGGATATGAAATTGGCCGAGGCCAATGGGCTCGGTTTAATTGTGCCGCTGCGCAATCTATTGCCCAATGCCATACTGGTCTTGCTGACGGGTTACGCCAGTATCGCCACCGCGGTGGAGGCGATTCGCCTTGGCGCAGATAACTACTTAGCGAAACCCGTTGATACGCAAACTCTGCTTGCCGCCCTCGATGCGCAGGAATTACAGACCCACAACCCGCCGCTGCCAGTGGATGAACTCGATGACTTTCCCCTGAATCCTAAGCGTTTAGAGTGGGAGCACATCCAGCAGGTGCTCAATGCAAATCACGGCAATGTGTCGGCCACCGCGCGCCAACTGGGGATGCACCGACGCACCTTACAGCGCAAGCTGCTTAAAAAACCGGTCAGCGAAATTCCGCAATTAAAATAGCCTGCGCCCTCCTGCAAGCGGGCTAACGCGGCCGCAGTGCTGGCACTGAGCCGCAAGGCGTTCCTGTGATGTTTTGACCATTTATTCTGCTCGCCCAACATTGTTTGTATCGAAAATGTGTATTCTGGTGACTTTATTGTTGTGATTTGTTAATTTTGGGGCGCACCTGCATCTGCAGGGCATTGTAATGGGGAATAACCTTAACATCACGTAGGAAGCGTAAAATGAAATATTCAGTATTGGGAATGTTACTCGCCGTGGCCTCATCATCTCTTATGGCCGCCGAAGTTGAGCCCACCAATTCTTGGGTGGCCGGTGTGAGCTACATGAATTTGTCCGATGAAAGTGATGGGGTGGACATCAGTGTCGGCGGTGTTGCGGGCTCGCTTGGCTACCAATTTAAATCCGGTGAGAACTTTTATTTGGTGCCAGAAGTGCGTTTAGGCACGGGCGTGGGGAGCGATAGTTTTTCATTATCGGGAATTGATGTCGAGGTCGAGCTAGATACGTTTATCGCACTGTCGCTGCGTGGGCAGTTTGAGTTTGATAATGGGGTCTATCTCTATGCTGCGCCCACCTATGCCAATGCCGAGTTTACTGCAAAGGCATCCTATTTTGGGCAAACAGCTTCCAGTACTGAAGATTCATGGGAATTTGGTGTTGGCGGCGGTGTCGGTTATCGCTTTAGCCAGGTGACGTCTGCAGAGCTCAGCTATGAGCAGTTTGATGGCATCGATGTCTTTAGTGTTGGCTTGAAATTTAACTTTTAAGTGAGCGTTGCACAGCCATCATCGGGCAATCGTCTTGTGCTTTAAGGCGCTTTGCCCTGCTGGGGCTAATGTTTCGCGATGTGGCAAGCACGCCGGCAGGGCTGATAGCGATTCTGCTCTGCCTAGAACGTCGCTGTATCGGGTTGAGCTTAGGCGCTGATCTTAACTTGGGCGTTGTTCACTTAACTTAGGTGCTGTTGATTTCTCTTAGGTGCAGCTCATTTCGCCTAGGCGCGCAGCTTTGGGATGCTTAGCCTAGGCGCCGTTTGTTTATTCCTATCTTGTTTACTTCAATCTTGTTTACTCCAATCTTACCGACTGGTAGCTGGCGCCTAGTTG
>NZ_JBOFMC010000097.1:0-3190 GCF_051658185.1 Shewanella sp.
GTGTGCCGTGTCGATGAGGCGCATTATAGAGCGCCGCCGATTTTGCGCAAGGGCTTTTTTAAAGAAAATTGCAAAAATCGTGAACTTTCGATTTATACAAAGCATACGCCATGTTTTGCACACATTTATCCACATTTTCTCTGGTTTTACTTATACTTTAGCTGTCGAAACCACAGCGGTGATGCCATGAAATACAACGACTTGCGCGAGTTTATCGATCATTTATGGCGTTTTGAAAAGCTTTAGCGCATAACTGCTCAAACCTTCTCTTCTTTATATAGTGTTTTGGCACACTGAATCTGGCCACCAAAGTCGCAGAGCTAACGATGCATCTCGGGGTCACGCTCTCCACGCTTGTTTTTGGTGGCGTTGGGGGCTTCGATGAGGGTGGCATCAACCAGCGTACCTTGCTTCATCATGATGCCAGCATCAAAAAGCCACAGGTTGATGGTATCGAAGAGTTGGCGTGCCAGTTGATGCTGCTCCAGCAAATGCCGAAAATTCATGATAGTAGTTCGGTCGGGGATGGCCTTGTCCAGGGAGAGTTTGGCAAATAGACGCATCGAAGTAATCTCGTAGAGTGCGTCTTCCATGGCGCCGTCACTGAGGTTATACCACTGCTGCATGCAGTGAATGCGGAGCATGGGGTCGAATGGGTCAGGATGCCGGCCTTTACCAGCCTTGGGATAGACGGGCTCGATGACCGTCAGCATTTTTGACCATGGGAGCACCGCTTCCATGCGCGCCAAGAATATTTCTTTACGGGTTTTGTGACGTTTGCCATTGAGCTCGCCGTCCGTGAAGATTTGTTGGTGGCTCATGCTGAACCTCATCCCTGATATCAAGTGGGCCAATGATCTCACAACAATGACTTGTTCGCACTTTCCCTAGGGGATGTTTTGCCATGGCAGGATCTTATCCATGCGGGACAAAAAATTTCTTTTCTGCTCTAATGACGCTTACTGCTTAATTCACCGTCGGCGAAGGTCAGTTGATGGCTAATGATCCCCCCAAAGCGTCCGCATGAACGTTTTTTTGAGCTCAGTAGCTCTGTGAGTCGAGCACGAAGTGAGCTATAAACACTTCCAACGCCAACCAAATTGGTTATTTATCGTGCAAAATAAGTCGCGATTACAACGAGACCAACCTTGTTAGTTCAAAAAACAAACACTCATGCGGACGCCCTGATGATCCCCCCAAGAGTGCAGCTCCGGATGAACACTATGATCTCATCTCACAGACTTGTTCGCACCCTCCCTAGGCGCGGCCCCCAATTAAGCCCTTGAGAGGATTATTTTCAGCGTCCACAAGTGTTAAAATGAAATAATTCCTCAGGCCGATATTACTAACTCGCATTGCCGAACGGTAGTATTCAGCATAATTTTACAAATTTGCCATAAGCACTTTTACTTTATGCGAACAAATCAAATTAAACGCAATTAAAATCAAGGCCTACAGGCTGATTTCATCTGTATTTGGATCTAAATTAAGTAATTTAACAAATAATTAACTTTGGCCGTCATTCAAAAATCACGGTTTGTTAAATAACATCGGTAACCTAATGAAAATATAACATTGGGTAGATTTTTTAAGGAGATGCACTTGAGTATTGTATTTTCACCAGCCAGCATTGGCACTATGAAGTTAAAAAATCGTTTTGTACGTAGTGCCACTTGGGAAAATCTGGCAACCGATACCGGTCATATGACAGAAAAATTGTATGCGGTCTATGAACAATTAGCCCAAGGTGACGTTGGCTTAATCGTGACCGGTTACGCCAATATTGTGGCTGAAGAAAAACCTAATGCTGGCATGATGGGCATGTATGATGATTCCTTCATCCCAGAATATAAAAAGCTAACCGATTTAGTCCAACGTCATGGCGCCAAAATCGTAATGCAACTGGCTTATGGCGGCACGAAAACCACCTATAACCTAGGTGAGCGCGTGATTTTTGCGCCTAGCGCAGTCGCTGAACGCAGTACCCAGACATTGGGTAAAGAAATGACGACAGCCGAGATTGATTATATTGTCAACGCGTTTGCTCAAGCCAGTTTACGCGCAAAATTAGCCGGATTTGATGGTGTTGAAATTCACGCAGCTCACACCTACCTAATTAATCAATTTTTAAGCCCGTATTATAACCAGCGCAAAGACCAATACGGTGGCAGCTTAGATAATCGCCTACGTTTCTTAGTTGAAATTTACCAAGCGATCCGCAAGCAGGTTGGCGCCGAACATCCCATTTTGGTTAAGCTGACCGCATCAGAGTTTTTTACTGGCGGCCTAACCTTTAATGAAACCCGCCAGATTTGTAAAAAACTAAAAGCGCTTGGCGTTGATGCAATTATCATTTCCGGTAATAACCATGGCAATGCGAATACGCTGATCGGCCAAAGCTTTGATGGTCATACCATTCAACAGGAAGGGTATTTCCGTGAATACGGCGCCGTTATTAGTAACGACATCGATATCCCCGTGATCACCGTCGGTGGCTTGAGCGATATTCACGCAATCGAAGATCTCGCCGCCACAACCAATATTAAGTTTTTTGCCCTATCACGGCCATTATTAGCCGAGCCGCAATTAATTAAACGCTGGGCACAAGGCAATAACAACCAAGTTGATTGCGAGCGCTGTTCAAAATGCCGGACCAAACGAGGCAATTTCTGTGTAGTTTTTAAACCACGCAAGCCATCGTCTGGGCTTCGAACGCGCATAGGTCAACGATAAGCGCCGATTTGAGATGTTTTGGCATCTTGCCCCACCTGCGCGCTTGTAACCGTTCACCTACAAGGGCTTGACACGCACAACTCCGCAGGGATGGGGTAATCCGTTTTCTCGATGCAGGCTCGGACGATGGCGCGCAGCCACTCTTGGGGGCAACGACCCAGCCGTTTCGCTGTCTCCATCAATGACAGGATCCGCTGACGAAACTGCTCCCCTCGATGTGAACACACGCCGTAGCTCCCTTTGCGCCACAGCACATAGCCGCGCAGCGCTCGCTCTGCCTCATTATTCGTCAGCGGAATATCGTCATCACTCATAAACCCGACTTTCCGCACCTGTTTTTGGATTTATTTTCGGCGATGATGGCTACACGTTCGTAGCAAATGGCGACTTTGGTGGTCTTGGCTCGGTCGTGGCAAAAATGGTTAAAAGCTTCAGATCCATGTTTTTGCCCCCTATA
>NZ_JBOFMC010000098.1:0-9134 GCF_051658185.1 Shewanella sp.
TCGTAACTGGCGCTGCTTTGGCTGGCTCGCGGCAGCTCACGGCCTAGAGGCTGGGTGATCGCTTCAATGGCGCCGCCGCTGGCGCTGATGCGAAACACATGGGCCTCGCGCCGCTCATCTAACCAGTGATCAAATTGGGCGTAGGGCAAAGCATGCCATTGGCGCGCTGAAACTTTATTGTCTTTATCGGTTTTTAGCTGGGCTTTCATTTGTTCCCAAGTTTGCGATGGGAAGATATTGCTGATGAAATAGAGATGCTTACCGACCCATTTGATGCCATTGACACCGGTGGGGATATCGGTCAGGCGCACCGCTTCGCCGGGACCATCCATGGGGAGCAGGTAAATTTGCCCTGCATCGTCTTCGTTACGTTCGCTGATAAACGCCAGCGTTTTGCCGTCGGGGGAGAAGGTTGGCTCGCTCACTTTTAATCCTTTGGCGGTCAGCGCGCGGTTATTTTTCCCTTCAGGATCAAAGCGCCATAATTGGGTTGCGCCTTTATCTTCTTTTAGATCGTACTCAGTGACGGGGGCGATAATATGCTCGCCAGTTGGGGCAACTACGGGGTTACCGATACGTTTTAATTGCCAGAGTAATTCTGCCGAAAGCGGTTTGTCCTCTTGTGCAACAGCCGTGGTCAGCGGCAGTAGCAAACAGAGTAATATCATGCCTATCTTTTTCACTCGGTGACTCCTTATCATACCTATCGTCATTATTGTGTTGGTAGCGTTTGAGAGTATCGAACCCCTGCCTGAAATTAAACTGAGTATTGCCCAGGATTTAGTAAGCATCTGTTAATTATTAGCTGTCAACTGGTGTAACATCGCAACATAGCCGTTGAATAGCGCGTTGATTAATGATGGTTTTTTAATGGCGCGCGGCTTTAGGTTTACAGTGGATCTGTGTGTGACATGCTTGTTAGGTATCGATATGTATCAGCAATGTAATCAAATCATACGACCTTGCCTCGCCGTGCTTATCTTGGGGATGATTGTTCCCTGTTCGGCGGTGGCGGCTAAGGTCAATTTTGAGATCTTTTGCCCCGAGTTAGCGGGCAACTGGGCGGGCAGCGCTGCCAAATGGGGTGAGGCGCCGAAGGCCGTGACGGTGACAGGCGTTTGTTCGGGGGATCGGCGGCAGTTGATCTTGTCGGTGAGCGTGGGGACGCACGCGCCCTTCAGCGAAACTTGGTGGTTTCGGGCGCAGGGAGAGCGGGTGCTTTTGACCTATTTTGATGGCGTGTCTGCGGATAAGCAGCAGCTTTTTAGCCTTTATCGCCAGCAGGGGAATTATTCTTTGCTTGGGGAGGGGGAGATCAATGCCCGTCCGGCATTGATCCAATTATTGTTTGAGGTTAAGGCCGGCGCGGGGCAAGGGCAAGCCTGGCAATGGACGCAAAATATGCAGTATTTAGATACTGATATTGATCGCTATCAGCTGTTTCGCGGGATTGAGCTGAACCCCGTTCCCCCGGTGCTTTCCCGCTAGTGTTGCTGCGAGGACTTAAACGGCGCCTGCAAACCCGAGTTGCCGCCATGCCTCATAACTGATAATGGCAACCGCATTCGATAGGTTTAGGCTACGGCTGGTGGCGGCCATGGGGATCCGTAACCGCTGCTGCGTTGGAATCGATTCAATGATCGACATGGGGAGGCCACGGGTTTCTGGGCCGAAGAGCAACACATCATCCTTGGCAAAATGCAGTTCAGTATGGGGACGGCTGCCCTTTGTCGTGCAGGCCATGATGCGCTTGCCAGCCATTGCCTGCAGGAAGGCGTCGAAGTTTGGGTGGCGAGTCACATTGGTTAAATCGGCATAATCTAGGCCGGCGCGCCGTAGTTTTTTTTCCTCAAAATCAAAGCCAAGAGGTTCAATGAGATGCAATTGGCTACCGTTGTTGGCGCAAAGGCGAATGATATTACCCGTGTTAGGTGCGATTTCTGGCTCATAGAGTGCGATATGGAACATGCTTGCCTGCCTGTGAAAAATGACGCCCGATTATACGGCAAATAGCGGCTAAACGCAGCGTTGTTACTGTGGTGGCGTTACTGTTACTGAGGTGGTGTACTGTCGTGGTGTTGATGCGTGTGTACGCAGGTGAGAGCGGCGGCGTGTCTGTGGGTGAAGAGACATTGAACTGAAATACGCAGCTTAGGCTAGGGTTAGCTGAGCGCCGTGGTGAGCGAATGTGCAGCGCCAATCAGCGCTGCACACGATAGTAAGGGCTTACATGTCGCAGGGTTTTAGCGGTTTACGCAATTGCGCGCGGACGTTGTCCATACCCGCGTAAAACTCTTTCATCATCAATAGCCCCATCATCTTGCCGTTGTCGGTGATGATCAGATTATCGGGATTGGTCGGATCATTTTTAATAGCGCCAATGGCTTTCATGGACGTCATTTCTTTAAATAGCGCGGTATCTAAGTTGACCCCAAAGGTTTCGCGGAAGTATTTGCGCGAGAGGCGGCCTGAGAACATCCCAAGCAGGAAGCGGTATTGCATCACATCCTTCTTGCTGTAGTTCTTTTGCTGCTCGACGCCCATCTTACCTGCGGCGATCCGCTCTTGGTATTTACGCAGGGAGAAGGTATTGACATAAAGCGTATCGTTTAGGAAGCTGAATGAGCCGGAACCTACGCCTAAATACTCATCATAATCAATGACGTATTCATCAAAGCCTTCATCATTGGCCTTACCAAAAGCCCACGCGGATAATTGGTTATATTGGCCGTTTAAGCTGTTTAGAATTTGGCGATATTGATTTGCCATATCCGCTTGGGGCGCTGCCAGTTTCCCCTTAACACTCTTACGAGTTTGATGGGTGATCATCAGCGGATAGGTGGTGATTTGTCTTGGATCTAAGCGCGATGCCATGTCCAAATCATGCTGAATGACCTCTTCGGTTTGTCCGCGGAAACCAAAAATGAGGTCGACATTGATGATGGGGAACAGCTCTTTGGCTGCCATGATCTTGTCGTACACTTGTTGGCCGGTGCCGAACTTTTCCAGCCGATCGGTCATTTTTAAAATATCGTCATTAAAGCTTTGAACGCCGATAGACATGCGATCCACTAAGCCTTTGAGTTGCTTAAAGCCGGGGCTGTCTAAATGCTGCGGATCGGACTCGCAGGAGACTTCTTTAATATTCGGGAAAAGGGTTTTAGCGTGCTCGATAGTGCGGGCTAATTCATCCTCGAGTACCGTGGTGGTGCCACCGCCAATGTACATGGATTCAAAGTCGTAGCCGAGGGCTTTGACCATCTCCATCTCTTTACGTAGAGAGATAAAATAGGCGCGCGCCTTATCTTCTTTGAACATAAAGCGATGAAAGGTGCAGTAGGAGCAAAGCGTGTGGCAAAAGGGCACATGGGCATACAGCATGTACTTTTTACCTGCTACGGGAGCGGGCATCATCTCAGCAGAGAGCGTATCGAGGCGCAGATTTTTATCGACGTAATACTGCATTACTCGTTCCATCGAGCCGAGCATCCAGTTAGGGACAGTAATATTCGCTTGATATGGCGTTGCGATCGCGCCGTTGAGCGTTTGAATAACAGAAGACATAACGATTCCTATCTGAGAGTGCTAACCGTAAACACCGAATTGCTTTAGGTAATTCACGACCACCTAGCCTGAGTAGATTAACTCGTATACAAAAAACAAAATGTGAACTGGTTATAAGTTACGGTTTCCTAACAGGGAAATCTCGGTTTTTTTGTTAAGCAGATCATGTTTTAGTGTTTTGGAATGCAATTTAACACTAGTAGATGAAAGTCTTAATTTGCTGATTATTATGGGAATTGGCGGCTTGATAGCAACCCTGTATCTGCGTTGTGTCTGCTTGGTGTGGCCTGAAGGATGGCGCGCCGGAATAAAAAAGGGCCTTCAACGAAGGCCCTGTGATAGGTGATTACAGCATCACCGTGAGGGTTGAGCTAGTACATTGGTGCATTAACACATGAGTGCATTAGTGCATTACTGCAGTTTGCCCCATTTCTTGCGTGAGGTCGCGACCCATCCCAGCATTGCAATGGTCAGCCATCCTAAGCTACCACCAGAGTCTTTTTTGGGCGCTGGTGTTGGTGTTGGTGGCGTTGGCGGTGTGGTTGGTTTAGGTTCAATGCCGTCTGACTTCACCGTGAGGTTGAAGCTGGTTTGGACCGCGTCATTGGTGTAAACCATGTCGTAGGCTTTTACGGTAACGAGGGTTTCACCGTGCCAATCTTTTTCCGGTGTAATCGTCACTTTATTGCCATTGACCACTGACGTGATGTGCGCGCCAGTCACTTGGATGCCATTTGCGCTGTTTTCTTTATCTTGCACTAAGACTTCAAAGCTTAGGTTGGTGTTTTCAGCAACGGACATGTTGCTTAGGGCACCAATGGCCAGATTTGAAGGCACTTTGAGGCTGCCGCTGGTGGTGACACTGTTGCTGCCAGTGTAGTCCGTGTTGGCCACAATTTGCAGATCTTGACCGACAGCTTTAGCCCCTACACGAGCAGAGAAGGAGATGGCAATTGCTGAGGCTTCTGGGCCAGTGTAGTTAGCACAAACCACTAAGCCTTCTGCAATTTTCTTATCCAGATCGTTAAAGGCATAGCCATCGCCGATATAGCCATAGGCTGGGCCAAAGGTGCCGCGTGGTCCGTGATAACCATGCAAGCCAATTGAGCCTAAATTCCCTTTAGCACCGGTTAATTTGTCATAGGCGAAGATAAACTCATGTTCACCTGGGGTAAAATCAAGCTCGGTGGAGGCTAATAGCTCAAAGCTGTAGCGCGCATCGTAATCTGGGTCAAAGTTAACGCCAAAAGCAAACTCTTGACGCATATTGTCCCATTCTACAATTAACCAGCGACGGTCGTTGGTGACAGCTAATGAAACGCCATCGTACATATCGTCCGTCATATTATATTCTGGCTGGGTGTAACCATCGCCACGCCACAGTGGTGCGATCACTGTGTCGGGGAAATATTGCTCATCCATTGGATAGTGCAATGGCCAGAATAACGGTAGGCTGTCGAGCTGGATAAAACCACCTGGAGAAATCGCTAAGGTATCCTTATGGGAATATTCTTCAGGGTTGTTATATAACGGGATCCTGTCTATGCCAAATGTACTGAGCGGCATGTAGACGGTTTCGTTTGCTCGGCCTGCAATCGCGGGTTCTGATGCAATACCCGCTTCTTGCCACAAATCCAAATAGTAGGGATTTGAGCCAACAGGGATACGACAGCTTTCATCGGTCTCGCTGGTGGTAAAGGTGTATTGGCGTTTTTGCGCATTACTGGCTTGTTGTATCGCTTTGAGGGTGATTTGTTGCGCGGCAACAGTCAGGCCTGCTTTAAGATCTTGGTTATTGCTGTTCGCTTTTAGCGTGTCAGGCAATAATTGCAACCCTTCTGGCAGCGTTAAGGCGATATTCACATCACGCTCCAAACCGAGTAGGTTTGGTGCCATCATCATCTTAACTTCAACAACATCGCCTTCTTTGGCTTGTTGTTGGCTGGTGGTGATACTGACATCATCGCCGTCATGCACTAAATGCACGGCCATTTTGCCAATGTTGCCCACGTTTTGCGCGCCATTACCGACTTCAACTAAACCGTATAAGCGATCACCGGCTTTGCTGCCTGTGACTGACCAGTTCATTTGTAATTGATAAGGATCAAGACCATTGGTGCTTGTCGGGCCTGTCACATTGAGTTGCTTAGTGTCAGTGTCGGAGATGATTGCCAGACTCGCTTTAATGCTGTCTTTGGTATCAATCTCGTCTCCCCATGGGCGCTTAAAGTTGCCTAACATCACCCAATAACGGCCTGGTGTTGGGTCATTGATCGCGCAATAGTCGGTCACATCGGTGTAAGAGTAACAAATGGCTTCGTCATACCATTCGACTTTGCCGTTGTTATTGAGGTCCATACCAATATCTAATGAACTTGATGCGGCCTTATCGGCGCTAACCTCTTCCCATACAATGCGACGTGTGCCTTCTGGTACATCAAAGAAGTGCAATGCAATACCTGGGCTATTGGCCAAGGTTTCTGGATCGCTGAACTTCACATAGGCGGCGCTGAGCTTGTGCTCGGTCACGGTGCCTGCGGTTAAGCCGCTCACTTTGACATTGAGGTCGCTGATTTCTTTGGTCATCAACTCAGGTGTCAGCATGGTGCCTGTATCGCGGTGGATTTTGCCGGCGACAATTTCTGGCAAGCTAGAGCCAGTAAAGCGTGCCATAACGGGCAGGTATTGATCGGGTAAGCTCGCATCCGTTGGCTTGAGGTCAATTTTGCCGAACACTTCGTTTGAGGACGAGTTGGCGTTGACTGAGGTCACATCGAGGATTTTCGCCGTCACCATGATGCTCTGACTTTCGCCCGCTTTTAACTTGATGGTTTGCGGATATACGCTCAGCTCTAAGAATGGCGCGCCTTCGGCGGTCAGTTCAGTGGCCGTGACGTTCCATTCACCGTCAGTGGTGGCAGTAAAGGTACGCATCCAAGTGCAGCTACTCTTACATTCCGCATTGACTAAGTAAGGCACGTTTAACGCGGTCACATCGCCACCTTCCATCGGGTTAGCTGCGCGATAATTGTCGCCGTTTTCATCCATCACCAGACCCGCTTTTACCGCTCTGGCAACGTTAATCACCCCGCTACCCATATCGTAGAAAGTCGCATCCACTAATTTTGGCGGATTTTCGTAGGTTGGCGCTTTGCCTAACACGGCGGTGGTCATCAGTGCTGACTGGATCATCGCAGGCGTCCATTGTGGGTGCGCCTGAGTGAGCAGTGCTAATGCACCTGCGACATGGGGGCCTGACATCGACGTACCGCTGATCGCCACATAATCGCTGGGCGAGGGATACAGGTTGAAAGGCATTTCATCTGAATAGGCAGCAAACACATCCACCCCTGGGGCGGACACGTTAGGCACCATCACATTGGGGTTGGTATGGCTTGGGCCGCGGGAGGAAAAGTCGGCTAACACATCGGCTTCACGCTCGGTCGTGGCAATCTTGCCCGCAATAATGGTGGCCTTAGGGTCGGTGGTTGCGGCGACCCATTTGACTAATTTATTACCTGATGCCGCATCAATATGCATACCTGGGATAGGGAATGGGTTGAGGTTAAGGCCATTGCTGCCCGTGCCATCGTCCCAAGATACCGCGTTATACAGGATAATCCCGCCCGCGCCGCCGGCTTGGACGTTAATCCCTTTTTGTACTCGGCCATTTTCGCCACGTTTACAAATGACAATATCGTCACTATCAAAGGTGCCCGCAGGGAAAGGTTGCAAACAGAGTGGATCGTTATGAGCCGCGGCGTCGACTAAATTACCGGTAAAATCACCTGTAACTGCATAACCTGTGATGTCAGCAGGAGCATCGGCACCGACAAAATCGGTAATTTTACCTTTGACTGGCTCAATTTCGCGGCCGTGGGTGCTGGCAGCAACAGAGGTTAACCAAGGCGAGACGTGGTCGATATAGCCTGGGCCAAAGCGTCCCCAGTTACCTGCGGAGGCGGCAACCGAGATCCCCGATTCGCGCGCAGCCAAAAAGGCCATTTCAACGGCATCGTACCAAGGGAGATTTTCAAGTCCGCCGATGGAGAAGTTAATGACATCGACGCCATCGACAATGGCGTCTTCAATGGCGGCGACGAGGGCGTCACCAGGACAGCCGCCATAGCTTTCACCGTAAGATCCACTACCGGGATAGCACACTTGGTAGGCAATAATGTTGGCCCTTGGCGCAACACCTGAAACCTCTGGGAACACTAATGAGGTATCAAAACCATCGGATTTTTCATCAGTGCCATTGAGTTTAAACGGCACATTGTAGAGCAGGTTACCGGCGACGGTACTGGCAGTGTGTGAGCCATGGCCGTTGTAATCTTCACCATTGGGCGGACGTTTATAATCCACTTCCCACGGTGGCAGATCGGGTTGGAAAATCGGATCTTTATAGGTATCGGTAATGATATCGTAGGAGCGCACACCGATAAGCTTGCTGTTACACATCAACGGATATTCTTGGCAGTCGCCCAGATATTTGCCTTCCCCTAATGGGTTGACGTGCTTATAACCGTCTGCCGAAACCGCAGCAAAAGAAGGGTGATCGGAGTTAATCCCGGTATCAATAATACCGGCAATAATGCCTTCACCGCGCATGGCGATGCCATCAGGGACGCCGCTGCCTTGCCAAATCATGTCAGCGCCAATATGTTTTGGACCCACATCGGTGAAGAGTTGGTATTCTTTGGCGCGGGTCACGGCTTTTACGCCGGGTAATTTAGCGACTTCGGCTGCTTGCTCTTGGCTTAGCACCATCGTCATACCGTTCAGCGCGATATTAAAGCGACGCTGAATTTTGGCATCGGGGGCCACGGTTTTAATTTGCTGCGCGGTTTGATCTTGAGCCTTGGTCAAAAATGCTTGGTAGTTTTTAACCTTGCTACTTTTGACATCTAAATTGCCAAAGCGGCTAGTGCTGCGCATCGAGGGTTGATTGCTGCGAGGAGAGGTCGCCGCCAATTCAGGGCGTTCGCCTTGATATAGGGCCACGGGCGCATCCATCAACTGAATGATATAGGTGTGCTGGCCGTTGATGTCTTTTTCCCAGTTAAAGGGCGCTTTGTGGCTGCTGCCCTTGGCTGAACGGTGGACGTTCATGCCAATTTGGCCGGGTCGATTGGCTTGCTGCGCAGCTGGGTGTGTGGGTTTATTTTTATAATGTTCGAGCTGTTCTGGATTCAGTTTGATGCCAATCAGTTTTTGAGCCGGATCCTGAGCCGATTGCTTGTCGGATAAGGGGTTGGCGACAAGCGTCCCTATTCCGGTCGCATATAACGCGGCGAGCGTCATTATGCTGATCTTCTTCAATTTCATTATGTGTTCCTTGATTGTTTTTGTTGTTGCAGCATTGTTAACTCCCGAAGGGATTGTTACGACAGGACGTGACGAGCGGCTAATGCGTTATGCGTATCGGTTGATGTATAAAAGCTATTAGCCGGTTGAGCTTTAAAATATTTGCTTACTAAACATGAGCTTGGTTGCTTGTTGCTTTACTTGAAATGGCATGGCTGGATACAAATTGTCACGAGTGCTAACTTGTTGCTGGTTTTTATTCT
>NZ_JBOFMC010000099.1:0-4549 GCF_051658185.1 Shewanella sp.
CACGCTATTGCGGTGGCTGTCGCAATGGCCTTGTCGCCCAGCGCGCTTGCAGGGCACACTCCCGATGAGACGTTAGTGGTGGTCGGTAGCCGAGTCGCCACCGAGATTGCCAATGTGGCCGGCAGTGTCACTGCCATCAGCGCCGAACAACTCGAAGCGAGCCTTGCCAATAACCTTCAGGATGCCATCAAAGCTGAGCCTGGCGTCGAGGTGGCTGGCACGGGTAAATTTGGCCTGGGTAGCTTTACCATTCGTGGCATGAGCGATGATCGGGTTAAGGTGCTGATTGATGGCATTGAGCAGGCCGTTTTTTTTAAGGCAGGCCGCGGGACTCCCCATACCACTGTGATTAATGAGTACTCGAGCCAAATCGAGCTTGATACTCTCAAAGCGATAGAAATCAATAAAAACTCAGCTTCTAGCCTCTATGGCAGTGATGCCATTGGCGGCGCGGTGTTATTAAGAACCAAATCACCGGACGATATTTTGGCGGGGCAAGCGCAGGCAACCAATGTGGCCTTAGGTTATGGCGGGGCTAATCAGGGCTGGAAGAACACTTGGGAGGCGGCCATCGATGCCGGTCGTTGGCAGGGAATGATGATTTATACCTTTAGGGATGAAGGGGAAACCCAAACCCATCGCGAAGGTAAAGATGTGATTAGCGTTGAGCGCGGACTGGCGGATCCTGCTGATTATGCGAGCCATAACTTATTGCTCAAAAGCGTGAGTCAGTTGACATCAAACCAAACATTAGCCTTAACCGGTGAAGTGTTTCGCAAGGACGGGGATACTGATTTATGGTCCATGGAGGGCTATTTTGTGCCAGCCCGCAGAGGTGGCAAGGACACTTACTATCACTCGAATCGACTCGAGACGGAGCAGTCGCGGTGGCGACTGACGTTAGCCCACGAGTGGCGTGCGGATAATCCGTTCTTTGATCTGTCTCATTGGCAACTTAGCTGGCAGCAAGCCGCGACTGACAATACCAATTTTCGAGTTAAAAACACCGATTGTTTAGGTGGCTGCGCGCTGATCCGCGATCGTGAAGATAGCCATTTGCAACTGCATGGTCAGTTTGATAAATCGATTGCTTGGTCGGCGTTTGAGCAAGAATGGAGTTATGGCTTATCTGTAGTACGCAGTGAATTTGATTCCTTTTTTGAAGATCGGGATTTTGCCGCGGGCACCGTCGCGCAAACCAGTACCACAATGCCCCGAGCGAGCGCGGTTCGCGCTGGGCTGTTTGCCAAGCAGCAGCTGGCTTTTGATCTGCTCCCCCTCAAGTGGAACTTCGGCTTAAGATACGATCGGTATCGCACCGATCCGGCGGCGGATCTGCCAAGGCATGAGAGTGATGTGATCACCTACAACACCGGTTTTATTTGGACGGTAACCGAGTCGCTGTCGGCCTATGCTAGCGTCGGCAGTGGCTATCGCGCCCCTTCTTTGTACGATCTGTATTACCGCCTCGATCTGCCCCATGTGATTGTGATGCCTAATGAGAATCTTGAGGCTGAACAAAGCACTAACTCTGAATTAGGCCTGCGCTGGGGCGGCGATGCGCTGCAAGCGGAATTGGCTTTCTATTACAGTGATTACCGCGACTTTATTGACAGCGTTACCGACGACAGCGTTTTCCCTGCAATCCAGCAATATCAAAATGTGGGAGAAGCGTGGATCCGCGGCGTCGAGCTTAAGGCCTTTTATCCTCTTGATCGCTGGGTCGCTGGCGGCTACGTCCGCGCCTCTGCAGCATGGTCCGAGGGCGAAAACCGCCATACCGGCCGAGCATTAGATAGTGTGGCCCCCTTTAACAGCAGCTTAACCCTAGGCTATGACGCCGAATCGGGCCTTTGGGGGGCGCAGGTGTTTGCCAAATACAGTGCCGCCAAGCAAGCGGATGACTGGACTGAACCGGATAATTTGCGCGCGCCCGCCTATCTGTACATGGATGCGTTGGCATGGTGGCAGGCTAGCCCACGGCTAAAACTGCAGCTTGGCATCATGAATCTGACCGATGAAAAGTATTGGCTATACGGCAATCTGGCGGGGCTGCAGGCCGATCCTCAGCTCAATCCTGATAGGCTGACTCAGCCCGGACGGCACCTCAATGCGGCCGTGCATTATCGGTTTTAAGGGCGAGGGGTAAAGTATGCATATCGCCAAACGGCATGGATTAACGCTAGTGCAGTGGAGTGGGGTGAGTGTATTTTTGCTGACCTTGCTGGTGGGCTGGTGGTTACCGGAGCGCAGTGAGCTTTGGGTCAAAAGCCTATTTTGGGGATGCTTTTGGCCCGTCGTCACTGTGTCTATGTTGATGATCGCCGGGCCTCTATTTTGCGGACTGTGCCCCCTTGGGGTGATGGGCCGAGCCATCAGTCGCCAAGGATTGCGTCAACGCTTACCTCGCTGGCTAACTTGGACTGGCTGGAGCGCCATCATGCTGTTGACTAGCTATTGGTTAGTGAACACCGCGACTGTGGGATATCACCGTTTGCCACTGCTATTTACCTTGGTTTTCTTCAGTGGTTTTGTGGTGTTGATGCTCGTCTTGTCCCTGCTGTATCGGGACGCACCCTTTTGCCGCTCGCTGTGCCCTTTTGCGATCCTCACTAAAACCTTTGGCCAGCAAGGACTCGTGCGGCTTGGGAGCGATCCCGCGACCTGCCTTGAGTGTCAGCAGGGCGATTGCGCGCGCCTTTGTCCGCAAAAATTGTCGCCGCAACGGCTGGCCAACACGGGGGATGGTGGCCACTGTCATCTGTGCCTTGAGTGTTATCGCCATTGCCGGGGCTTATCTCTGACATTTGGCCGCTGGCAGGGTGCCGATTGGGGCATGCCCGCTGCGTTGACGGTGTTGATCCTCACGGCGTTAGTGGCAATGACCTCACAATTGACCCACCGTTGGGACCGCAGCGTGTGGCGCGAGGCGATGCCATGGCACTGGCTCGAACAAGGGCTTAATTCCCTTAGTCACTCGACCGCGATAAACCTCGCTTGGTTGGATATGCGCGGCTTATCCATTGCCTTGGTTGCCATCGTGTTGACCTTAGGTTTGGCCGCAAGTTGCGCTGTGGCCGTTGCGGGCTTGGCTCGCATCTCTTGGTCAAGGGCGTTATCAGTGATGGCGAAAGTCAGTGTCCCATTCGTGCTGTGTTTACTTCTCTCCCATGGTGGGATGATGTTGGCCATGCGTGGTATTACCGAGTTAACGCAAGGGTTGGGGCAATTATTCGGGCAGGCGTGGTTGCTCCCGGGGCTTGGGCGTCAGTCGGCCGGAATGGCGGTGTTTGGCGCGCTGGTTTGGCTTGGGGTGGGCTGGAGTTTATGGCGGGCTTGGCGGCTTGTGTCGGTTTTGGCGCAAGGCCGATGGCAACGCATCGGGTTATGGTGCTTGGTGACCAATAGCGTTTGGTTATTTGTGGCGGTGCGTATTGGGGGGCAATGGTTGGCCGCTCAAGGGGTGAGCTGCCATTGATAAGGCTATCTTTGGGTAAAATAATCAATTTGATAACATAATCAATGTTAGACAACGGCTTATATTGAGCGTGAGCCAGCCAATGCCCTGATAATGCCGCGCTGGCCGCCAGACGGCGACGCATGGTTAGCGATAGGCATGTTTAGGGATAGGCGAGTTAAAAACTCTGTTTTATCAAGAAGCGCCATTCCCAACTGTTGACTGACTCTCCGCCGGCATAAGGGATGGAAAAATCAATATGGGCCACGTTGCCGTAACTTGAGCGCGAGGAATAAATTCGTGCCCCAATGCCGACACTGCCCAGTGGGCCGCTGACTTCGTTATTGTCGGCGAGGGGGCCACCTGAGGCCTGACCCACATCGGTAAATACTGCCCAGCCAAGGTTAGCCAGTTGATATAAATTGATATTGGGGTAGTTGCGAATTTCGGCGGTGAATAACCACTGTTGATCGCCAAGTTGGTAATCATTGGGATAACCGCGCACACCGGTTTCATCCCCCACGCCTTGGATGAGGTCAAGATAGGTGTTGTTTGAGGTGCTCAGCCATGCCTTGCCGTAGGCCGTCCATTTGGGATTGATTTGGTAAAAATATTCGGCCTGAGCATTGAGCTGATAACTATCGGCTTGAGTCGTGCCGAGGGTGCTATTGCCGCCAAGCTCAAATAACCACAGTTGCTGCTCAACTTGATAGCCCACACTGCTTTGCCATTTGAGGTGATAGCCAACAGGCTGGTTATCGGCAATGTCTTTGGTTTCTAAGCCCAATTGCACATAATGCTGCCAGCCTAGGTTAAAGTCTTCGTTTGCGCCGATAAGGTGCACATTGGTTAATACATGGAAATCATCCTGAATATACTGGTAACCCATCCATGGATACATAAAGTCCCTATCCTGAGGCCGCGCGGCGGTAGGGTAGAGCGGTGAAGAGTTAAACTCATGCTTATCTTGGGTAAATCCCACCATCAATCGCGAAAGCGCTGCACTGTTTTTATCGATTAACCAACCATATTGCACATTAAGATAGTCGGCATTGTGGGCAAATTCACTCAGATCCTTACCGTTTTGCCTGA
>NZ_JBOFMC010000100.1:0-14506 GCF_051658185.1 Shewanella sp.
TGACTCCATCCCGAACTCAGAAGTGAAACGCAATTGCGCCGATGGTAGTGTGGGGTCTCCCCATGTGAGAGTAGGGCATCGCCAAGCGCCTAATACCAATGAAGCCCTAGTTAACGCTAGGGCTTTTTTGCATCTGCGCATGACTCCATTTTGCATCTGCACGCTACTCTCTGTTGTATCTGTTTTTACTCCTTTTGACATCAGAGCTCCTCTTGGCTTTTATCATCCATTTCGTCTGTAGAACTGTAGATCTGTAGGCTTGCTAGATATGCGCCTAGATTGTTGATATGTATGGAATTGTGAGTGTTTGCTGAGTATCATTTTTGCCAAAAAAAGAGCAGCTCTTATGGCTGCTCTTGTCTGTCAATTGGCCGAATGGTGTTGGCTATTTCGTTTCTTTTAACCACTGTGCGGCACGTTTAGCGAAGTAGGTTAGGATGCCATCCGCGCCCGCGCGCTTAAAGCATAATAATGACTCCATCACGATGGCCTTTTCTGCCAGCCAGCCGTTTTGGATCGCGGCCATGTGCATGGCGTATTCGCCACTGACTTGGTAAGCAAAGGTGGGCACGGCGAGCTCTGTTTTGACGCGATGTACTATATCTAAATAGGGCATGCCTGGCTTGACCATTACCATATCGGCGCCTTCTTGGATGTCGAGGGCAACTTCGTGTAGTGCTTCATCACTGTTGGCGGGATCCATTTGGTAACTGTGTTTATTTCCGCCTTTAAGATTGCCAGCAGAGCCTACCGCATCGCGAAATGGGCCATAGTAGCTTGAAGAGTACTTGGCAGAGTAGGCCATGATTTGGGTATTCACATGGCCGGCGGCCTCTAAGGCTTGGCGGATGGCGCCAATGCGTCCATCCATCATATCGGAGGGTGCGACGATATCGGCACCAGCTTCGGCATGGGATAGGGCTTGTTTGACTAAGATTTCGGTGGTGATGTCGTTAAGAATGTAGCCAGTTTCATCGATAATGCCATCTTGGCCATGGGTGGTGAAGGGATCGAGGGCGACATCAGTCATGATACCCAGCTGTGGGAAGGCTTTTTTCAGTTCACGCACGGCACGTTGTACTAGGGCGTTGGCATTGTAAGCCTCTTCTGCCATTAAGGTTTTTTTCTCAGCAGGCGTGACTGGGAACAGGGCAATCACTGGGATCCCTAACTCAACCAGTTCTTCTGCTTCTTTGAGCAGCAAATCAATGGAATAGCGCTCAATGCCCGGCATAGAAGCGATTTGTTCGGTGCGATTAGTGCCTTCCAGTATGAACATTGGATAGATTAAGTCGTTGACTGTTAAATGATTTTCAGCCATCAAGCGTCTGCTAAAATCATGTTTACGCATGCGGCGCATTCTACGCTGTGGAAAGGCACTGGTAATTATGTTCACATTTGACTCCTAATTAGATTCTGCTGTTATAGGGCATATAATTTGACTTGATTACGGCCATTGTTTTTGGCCTGATAGAGCGCTTTATCAGCTTGTTCGAGTAATTCGCTGCTGTGCTGCTCATTGTTAATTATCGCGGCGCTGACTCCGATACTGACGGTTAAAGGAATGGGTTTGCCCTCCCATTCAAGACCGTTAGCTAACACTGCATTTCGAATGCTTTGCGCGACTTGAAGTGCACCTTCTGCCGGGGTGTTCGGCAGGATAATAGCAAACTCTTCTCCACCAAAACGTGATACTAGATCGGTTGGTCGTTTTAAATGTTGTTGTAATGTATGGGCAATCTTGATTAATGCCTGATCACCAGCCAGATGGCCAAACTGGTCGTTAATGGATTTAAATCGATCAATATCCAGCATTAATAAGGCGAGCGGTGTTTCTTGGCGGCGACTGATGCGGCTTTCTGCAAGCAGGCGCTTGTCGAAGGCGCTCCGGTTTTTAACCCCTGTAAGGCTATCGATAGTGCTTTGTTCGGTCAGCTTTTGGTTGACTTCGTTTAATTCTCTTAGGGTAATTTCGAGCTCTAGGGTACGTTCTTGTACCATTCTTTCTAATTTTTCATTAGCTTGCGCTTCAAGCCGCAGGGTTTCTTCGCGGGCGCTCTGGATTTTTTGTGCTTGCGCTAAAGCCTCTTGCTGGATCCTCAGTTTCGTTTTGCGCTCGTCGTTGTAGCGGATGGCCAGGACCAGTGACATTAGGATGATTTCAAAGGTTAAGCCTAACATGATCGGGGTTTGAGGCTTGATCGTTAACTCGATTATATTTAGGTATAACAGGCTGCTGGTGCACGCTCCTAGCAACATTGTTCCCCAGCCAAGGGAGTAGAGCCGCGCCAGTCTATGGCCTTTGATGGCTTGAATCATGGCTAGTACCATCAGAATTACACTGAGGATCACCACTGAGATGATCTCGATATAAAGCACTGTGCTGTAACGGACAAATGGCGTTAATAAACCAATAACGAGAATGTAAACAGCCCCATAGCGGCACAGGAGTAGAATTGGGCGGCTATAGTGTTTTAGTTGGAGGATTTTCTCGCTAAACATCAGCGCAAAAACCATGACAATGGGCAATAGAATGGGCACCATGATCTGCTGCAAGATTGGCCAGTTTGGCCAAATATAGCGAAATGCATAGCCGTTTAGCGTTGCGACCAGCAAAGTGATGCTGATGACGTATCCCGAATAATAGCGATAGCTGAATGAGCCAGATGCGCCTGCAATAAATAAACTCACCAAACCAATTGCCGCTAATACCCCTAGCTGAAATCCAGACACAACGGCATTAGAATCGGTTATCTGCACTAAATCATTGGCAGACCAGAGATTTAGTGCGAACGTTGCACTGCCTTCTGTTTCGATGTGTAGATAGAAAGTATGTTGTTCTTGTGCATTGATTTTAAATGGATAGAGAAAAATATTATTGAGAAATGGCCTCTTTGAAAAGGCGAGACTGTCTCCCATATAGACAGTGTTGACTAATTGCTGCTCCATTACATGGTAGAGGGTGATCTTGTCTAGCAAGGGGTTATCTATCGCTAAAATGCGCGCAAGGCTGCCGTCACTATCGCTGCTTGTTACAGTAAACCTGATCCAAAAATTATGGGCGTTGAGGTGGCGAGTATCCTTGTTGGTAAATGAGTGCCACTGTTGTGGGCTTAATTGTTGAATATCTTTAAATTGGTGGTTCTGAGCTGGGTGAGTGGCAAATAGCCAAGGCGTAAGGTTGACGGGGGTGGCGCTATCTTCGCCAATGCTGAGGTTGGTCGCGACAGCATGATTAGAGGCGAAGAGTAAAGTAAACCATAGTATGCATAAACACTGAAAAATACTTATGCCTCTAGCCATGGTTAGGGCTCAAATTAAAAAATGCCAAACTATTGAGGTAGCAGCAGTTGGCAAACTCCTCTGCATCCTCATTGCGTAAATTAGCAATATATTGGGCAATGTAGGGCAGGTATTGCGGCTTATTTTTGCTGGATTTAGGCTTGGGCCGCATGCTTCTTGGGAGCAAATAAGGGCTGTCGGTTTCTATGAGTAACCGCTGCTTTGGAATAAAAGGCACAATCTGCGCCAATTCTTGGCCCCGCCTTTCATCGCAAACCCAGCCAGTGATACCTAAATGAAGATCAAGCTCTATGTAGGCGTGCATCTGCGCTAATGAGCCCGTAAAACAATGCAGCAGTGCGCCACAGAGGTGTGGCCGATATTCCCGCAGTATTGCGATAAAATCTTCATGGGCATCACGCTCGTGCATTAGCACCGGTTTTTGCAGTTGCGCGGCTAATTCAAGTTGAGCGGCAAAGGCGGTGCGTTGGGCGCTGCGCGGTGAAAAGTCACGGTTATAGTCTAGGCCGCATTCACCCACGGCCACGACTTGTGGTGCCGCGCAGAGTTTGGCTTGTTGCGGCAGCGACGCGCTGTTCCAGTCACTGGCATGGTGCGGGTGGACGCCTGCGGTACAATATAATTGTGTCGGATAGTGCTGACACAGCTCAATGGCGGCAGCACTTTCGGCTAAATCACTGCCAATCACAATCAATGGCGACACTCCCTGCTCGGCCGCAGCTTGGACGATTTGGGGGATATCAGATTCGAGTGCGCTGCCCAGTAAATTGACAGCGATATCTATATAAGAGGGCATTATTTTAGGCGCTTGACCCGGACCTTGGCGTTGCGTTGCTCTGTTCCCATTAAAAAGGAGCCTAAGGCCGCTTTTTGGATATAGACTCGCTCCCCTTGTTTGAGGGGATAGTTGCGCCCCTCGGTTTGCTTCCACACTTGGCCATTGGTAAAGGTTATTTTGAGGGCGCCGTAGGTATCTTTATGGATTGAACTCACCTCAAGATGAATGGTATCAAGAGTTGAGCCTTCGGGGCGCTTGGCTTCCATCCCAAAGCGGTCTTCGGCTTGAGTTGGGTTTGCCTGTTGAGTGTCGGCTTGCGTGCGAGAGCTTAGTTGAGCTTGAGGGGGCTGAACGTGTGCTTGAGCCATTTGCGCTGGCTCAGGGATTGCGGCTGATTGAGCATGTTTAAGCGTTGCGGCCTGTTGGAGGCTTGCCTGGAGTTGATCGTAGCAGCCGAGCCGCGCTGATGAGTCCGTGAGGTTAGCGCACTGGCGCAGTTGCTGCTCGAGACTCGCGTTGGCCTGAGCTGAAGTGAGCAGGGTGACCGCAACCAAAAGAGTTAAGCGCATGCAAATAGTCCTTATTATTATATTCCTCTGACGCCAGCAGCCTCTATTTGCGACAGATTGTGCGCTGTTGAGCGGCTTGCTGACGGCAGTTAATCTTCTACCTTACTGGGTTGGCTCTTCTTCGTCAGTATCATCATCGGGTTTGCTGTAAAAGCTTGCGGCAAATAACCCGGCCTCAAATAGTAGTAGCATTGGCACTGCGAGCATCGTTTGCGAGATCACATCGGGTGGCGTTAACAGCATGCCAACCACAAAGGCACCGACAATAATGTAAGGGCGTTGCTTTTTGAGATCCGCAGGAGTGGTGACCCCAGCCCAGCAGAGCAGGACGACGGCGATTGGGATTTCAAAGGACAAACCGAAAGCAAAGAAGAGCTTTAGGATGAAATTAAGGTAACTGCTGATATCGGTCGCAACTTGTACGCCTTCGGGCGCGGTGTTGGCAAAAAAGCCGAATACGACGGGGAATACCACGTAATAGGCAAAGGCAATGCCTAAGTAAAACAGTATGGTACTGCTAAACAATAGCGGCATGACTAAGCGTTTTTCGTGTTTATATAAGCCAGGGGCCACGAACGACCAGATCTGGTATAACACATAGGGTACAGCAATGAAAAACGACAATACCAAGGTTAATTTAAAGGGAGCAAAGAAAGGCGCGGCAACATCCGTCGCAATCATGCTGCCACCAGTAGGTAGCGACTGCATTAATGGAATTGCCATGTAATGGTAAATATCATTTGCCCAATAAACGCTGCAAATAAATACAATTAACACACTGGCAATCGATTTAAGCAGCTTGGACCTAAGTTCAAGCAAATGGCTGATAAGTGGCTGCTGTTGCGACATGAATTATCCGTTGGCTTTCGAGTTGGAGCGATTATCCGCGCCCTGAGAGGGTTCGCTATTTGCCGGAGACGCCGGCGCAGACGGACTGGCTTCTACTGCGGCCGTCGGACGAGTCTGGCTGGATTGAACTGGACTGTGGATTTGATTTTCCTGAGCAGGAGTTCCTTGTGGTGCGGGATCTGGCACTTGATAAGGGCGATTGACTGATTGCGCCGCCTTTTTCAATTGCTCAATAGACTCTTGCAATTCAGGGGATAAGTTAGACAAGCCTTGGCCTTCTGCTTTTTTGAGATCGGCATGCAATTGCTCGATCTTCAGCTCTTGCTCAAGCTCTTCTTTGACCGAGTTGGCCATGCGTTTCATCGCGCGGATCCAACCTGAAATCGAACGCACCGCCACCGGTAAACGTTCGGGGCCAAGTACCACTAGCCCCAAAACACCGATCAGCAGCAGCTCCATAAAGCCGATACCGTCAAACATATGAGTTACGCCTGTTCTTTGTTAGACTCTGGTTTTTTTTCCGTCGCCTGTTGGGTTGTTTGTGCGGTCTGTGCAGTTTGCACGGGTTTAGCCGCGTCAGCGTCTTCTAATGCCTTTTTATCTTCTTCAGAAGACATGGCATTTTTGAAGCCTTTGACCGCGCCACCTAAATCACCACCTAAAGAACGTAACTTCTTGGTACCAAACAATAAAACAACGATTAACGCAATGATAAGAAGTTGCCAAATACTAATGCCACCCATGGAGGTATCCTCTTAATTGATATTGGTTCTATTATGAACCTCTGATTAATTAGTGCTAGCTAAAATTTACGATTCTTTGGTCTAGATCGCCATCCGATAAACCACAACAGCGCGCCTGAAATCAGGCACACGTATGGGGTCCACAGTGTAGCGTCTTGGTTAAACAATAATGTGCCGCAGATCAATAAAATAGCAGAAGTGATGAGCAAGTAATTACTCTTATGCGCCTGCTGCTGGTATTTAAGATAGCGGTCTAGCATCTGTTGCTGAGAGCTCAGCAATTTCCTGCCTAATTTAAGGTTGTCGTAAATCAGTTCAGGGAATTCTGGAAGCTTATCAGACCAATATGGCAATTTTGTGGCGGCCTTTTTGAGCATGGCCTTAGGCCCAACCTGCTCGGCCATCCACTGTTCTAAAAAGGGTTTTGCGGTCTGCCAAAGATCGAGCTGAGGATATAGCTGTCGCCCTAAACCTTCAATATAAAGTAACGTTTTTTCTAATAAAACTAACTGTGGTTGCACCACAATATCGAAGTGACGAGCGGTACGGAACAGTTCTAATAGCACATGACCAAAGGAGATTTCATCCAGGGGTTTGTTGAACATCGGTTCACACACCAGCTTCACCGCTTGCTCAAAGGCTTGTAGGTCGGTTTTTTCCGAGACCCAACCCGATTCAATGTACAACTGGGCAATACGGTGATAATCACGATTAAAGAAGGCTAAAAAGTTTTCCGCTAAATAGCGTTTATCGATGTCGCTTAAACTGCCCATGATGCCGCAATCTAAGCCGATGTAGTAAGGGTTTTCAGGGTGCTCCTCGGAGATAAAAATATTCCCGGGGTGCATATCGGCATGAAAAAAATTATCGCGAAACACTTGGGTAAAAAATAATTCGACCCCGCGCTCTGCTAACAGTTTAAAGTTAGTGCCTTGGGCCTTTAGGGCGGCAATGTCAGAGACGGGAATGCCGTAAATGCGCTCCATCACCATGAGGCGTGGATAGCATAATTCTTCATACACATAGGGCACGTATAGCGCGTCGGAATCTAAAAAGTTATTGCGCAGTTTAACGGTATTTAAGGCTTCAAGTTTGAGATTGAGCTCGCCAAGAATGGTCACGCGATAATCTTCAATCACTTCGGCGGGGCGTAGGCGATTACCTTCCCCGAGCAGATAGTCAATGAGATTCGCCGTTTGTGTCATCAACTGGAGATCGGCCTGGATCTGGGCTTCGACATTGGGGCGCAGCACTTTTAATACCACGGCTTTGCCGTTTGTTTTGAGGGTGGCCGTGTGGACTTGGGAAATTGACGCCGAGGCTAAGGGCGTGTCATCAAAATCGTCAAACAGAGATTCAATGGGAGCGTTAAGCTCCGCTTCTATCGCCAGGCGCGCCAACGCACTGTCAAAGGGCGGGACCTTATCCTGCAGCATGGCCAGTTCATGAGCCCATTCATCACTGAGTAAATCTCGTCGGGTCGAGAGCATTTGCCCAAGTTTGATATAAATCGGACCAAGCTCTTGCATCGCCAGTTTTAAACGCTGACCTGCGGGTTTTTGTGGGTGTTGATTGCGGATCCAAAATAGGCAGTTACGGGCAAGTTTAAAGTACCAAGGTGTCATCTTTGGCGGTAACACTTCATCTAACCCATATTGCAGTAGGGTTTTGATGATTTGGTAACCGCGGCGGATACTGGCAAATGTCATGGCTTAATTTGCTCTCTTAATTTGGCTATCCGTTGTTCGAGGGTGTGAGTGTCGCTGACTAAATCATCCAGTTGATCGCAAAAATGAATGAGTTCAAGTCGATGGGGCGCTAGGCGGTATTCTTCCATCGCAAGTTGACCGAGATGGGAGCGGGTTTTTCGCAACACATCAAGGGCAAAGCCTTTTGCCTGACGGCCTGTGCTGATGAGTTTGTGCGTCGGGCCATCGCCTATATAACGTGAAATCGGCTCGGCAATATCAAACTCTATACTGCGAAGATACTGGCTAAAGCTTTGTAATAAATTCAAATCGCCATCAAGCTTGAGCTTATCTTGCTTAATTAATTCGGTCAGGTTGGCGCCTTCGGACACGCGATACAGTGTGGTCGCATCCGCATGTAGGCTGACATCCACAGCGCCCTCGTAACGGCTGAGCACTTGGATTTCTCTGGCAAAGATTAAGTAAATCGGCCAGCTGAGTTGAGAAAGCTGGATACAAAATACCTTGCCATGCAAGGGGCGCAGCTGGGAATGGGTATCCCTGGCCTGAGCCTGAAGTTGCTTCAGGCCCGTTTCTATTGCTGCGCAAGTCAGTAGCACGAGTTCCTGCGGCAACATTAGAACTTATAACCACGGTGCAAGGCTACGATTCCGTCGGTCATGTTGGTGTAGTCGACTTGCTCAAAGCCGGCATCAACCATCATTTGCTTTAAGGTGTCTTGATCGGGGTGCATGCGAATGGATTCGGCTAGATACTCGTAGCTATCAGCATCTTTGGTGATGAGTTCGCCCATTTTTGGCAGCACTTTGAAGCTATATAAATCATAGACTTTACGCATAAGCTCATGCTGTGGCTTAGAAAACTCTAACACCAGCAATTTGCCGCCGGGCTTAAGGACGCGATTCATCGAGCGCAGCGCAGCATCTTTATCGGTCACATTACGCAGGCCAAAGGCGATGGTAATAATGTCAAAATGATTATCGGGAAACGGCAGTGCCTCGGCGTTAGCTTGAACGTAGCTGACATTGTTGACTATGCCTTTGTCGCGCAGTTTAGTGCGGCCGACTTTTAACATAGAATCGTTAATGTCGGCGAGGACGACTTCACCTTTATCGCCCACCAGGTGCGAGAATTTGGCGGTTAAGTCACCGGTGCCGCCGGCTAAATCGAGCACTTTCATGCCTGGGCGCGCGCCTGATACTTCAATGGTATAGCGCTTCCAGAAACGGTGAATGCCGAAGGACATGACGTCATTCATAATGTCATACTTTGCGGCCACGGAATGAAACACGCCAGCAACGAGTTCGGCTTTTTTATCGGCCTCTACGGTTTTGTAACCAAAGTGGGTACGTTTAGATTCACCCTCAGACATCAATGTGTTCCTATTGTTTTGCAATGTATGGGTTGCGAGTGTAAGCCATTGGCTGCATTTGCTGAATCTTTGATCTATCACTCTGTGATCGAGTTAGTAAACTCAGCGTTCAGCGCTTAGATAACCTCTTGGTTGAGTGGCCATGCCGCCACCCAGCAGGCATTAAGCCCTCAGCATAGCGCCGCAGTTGCTGCGCCAACCCGCTAAAATGGACTGGCATTAGACCACAATATCCCGGTTTGGTGAATAGCTTAGTACTGAGTTGTTAAGCTTGAGTTGACAGGCTTAGCCAAAAATTGCAAACGTGCCTGCACATAGGCGTAAATCAGTTCGCTTAAGCTTTGGCCAACGTCCTTAAATCCCGCCTCTAGGCCGGCCTCGTGGCAACTTGGCGCCGCTTCGGCTAAGTGTAAATAAGCGCAGGGACAATGGCGGGCGATATAGCTGACATAGTGGGCGGCATCGAGCAATGGCACGCCAGCAGTGGTTGCGGCGCTGCTGGGCATCTTGGTGATAGCATCGACATCTAACTCTAAAGCGACGGGCAGTTTGGTCGCATTGAGTTTGGTGGCTATCTCCTCTAAGGCTTGGCTCAGGCTGATTTCTCGGCGTACCCAGATTTGTTGTAGGCTATGCCAAGTGCCACCAAAGGCGCTGAGTTGAGCTAAATTGGCCTCACTATTTTTGAGTTCATGCAACCCCAGCACATGGTAAAACCCTAAGGCGGCATTAGCGGCGGCATAGCTAAAACCATTGCCGCTGTGGCGACCTTCGAGGAGACGAAAATCCGAATGGGGATCCAGATTGACTGCCGCCACAGGGCGCTGATAGTGGGCGGCACTGGCCGTTAATAAACCAAAGGCATTATTATGGCCACCACCGATAAGAATGGGCTCTAATCCTGCGGCCAAGATCGCGCTGACCATAGTGATGACGCGGGTATCTAACTGGGCTACCGCTTCGCGCAACTGCTCTAGCGAGGGCGTCTCGCCACCGGTGGAGATGGGGAGTAGGTCGGCGGTGTGGATTTCCCCTAGCACTAAACATTCGGTGCCGCACAGAAAACGATTCGATTGCAGATTGAGCCATTGACTCATCGCTGCGCGAAAGGCATTGGTGGCGCCCGCCCGCCCTAAATTGGCCCGCGGGCCGATATCCTCACCCACGCCGATAATGGCAAATTGCGCACCATGGGCTTTAGCGGTGGCGAGGGTGGTTTCCAATGAATGCTCAGGGTGGGCCAAATGCACGCATTGGCCGAGTTTGGTTTCGCCAGCTCTGGGGCTGACGAGGGCCGCCATCTCGGCGTGGGTAAAAGGCATATATTCAGGCATGGGGGTGGTCATCATTCGCGAGAGTTAGCCTATTGTGGCGCAGCCTAAGACGATGATCCACAAGTTTTCTTTGCTTAAAAACGCCATAAAAAAAGCCAGCGAAGCTGGCTTGATGGTCACCTAAGTGCAGATCACTCAATATCGAGGGGTTCTGGTGATAGGATAATACCGGTATTGTCGGCGTAGATATGATCGCCAGGTAAAAAGGTCACGCCGCCAAAGTTGACAGGGATTTCGACCTCACCGACGGAGTTACCATCAGCACCGACCGGAATCGAGGCTAACGCCTGAATACCGATATCTAATTCTTCTAAAGCATCGACGTCGCGCACCGAGCCATAAACGATAATACCTTCCCAATTGTTGCTGACCGCCAGTTCTGCAATCGCAGCATCGATGAGCGCGCGGCGCAATGAGCCACCACCATCAACGAGTAAGACTTTGCCTTGGCCGTCCTCTTGTAGTACTTCGGTGATGAGGCCGTTGTCTTCAAAGCACTTAATCGTACTGATTGAACCGCCAAAAGAGCTACAACCACCGTAGTTACTGAACATGGGCTCGACTACATCAACGACATCTAAGTACATGTCACATAGTTCTGAGGTGTTGTATTCCATAGTTACACTCCTATTGATCCGCGTTGCGTACAGTTTAGCGAGTTTACGCCAGTATAAAAGGGATCTGTGAAAAGAAAAGTGTTATCAATCACGGTATTGTTGTGGTTGAGGCCGTAATGGGCCGTAGTTAATTTTTCGTTAAAGGTCAAGTTTTGTGCCGTTGCGTTGCGCTAGGGGCGATAACTGGGGCGATGGTCAGCGCCGCTGCACGGCAGTGTGGGGCCAGTTTATCAGGCGCGGTGGTCGTAAAACTGTCGTCATAACCCCCTTAGCATAAAGCCTTTGTCATAAAACGTTAGGCAAGCTGTCACCGTGGCGTCATCGTCGCTTTTTAGGCTCCGATGGACCTTGGTTGTGTTATGGCGATAAATCGTAGGCATTAAACCCGAGGCATTACATCACTTACAGCTTCAAAACAAAAAGTATGTTGGACCATGGCAGTTTGTGGTGACAGTGCTCCACGCCAAGATAGCGTACTAGCAGATAAAGGGCTCTTCATGCGAATTCTCTATGGCGTTCAAGCTTCAGGTCACAGTCATATCCGCCGCGCACGCCTTATGGCCAAGGCGCTTAGCCGGCAAGACCTTCATGTCGACTTTTTCTTGTCAAGGGGGGCGCCTGAGTATTGGGTGGATATGGCCGCCTTTGGGGACGACCACCTGTGTGCTAACCCATCGTTAAGTCCCCTATTTGGGGGCGGGGCAAACTCAAGTGGGACGACTTTGTTAAATGGGGCAACTTTGTTAAATGGGACAACTGTGGTGCGTGGCGGTATGTTGGGGCGGTTGCGGGATATTCATGCCTTAGAGTTAAGTGGCTATGATCTGGTGCTCAACGATTTTGAGCCTATTTCGGCGTGGGCAGCCAAGCGCCAAGGTGTTCCTTCTATTGGTATTAGTCATCAGGCGGCCTGGATGCATCCCGTGCCCAAACAGGGGGGGCATTGGTGGAATGAATTGCGGCTCCATTATTTTGCCCCTGTCGATATCGCGCTCGGCTGTCATTGGCATCATTTTGGCTGCGCCTTGTTGCCACCGCTGGTGGACGTCGCAGCCTGTTCCTGTGAATATCCTCACCAAATCTTAGTGTATTTACCCTCAGAGGATGCCGATGAAATCGCACGATTTCTTACCGCCTTCAAGGATTATCAGTTTTTAGTGTACCACCCCGTACAGCCTGTGCGCCCGATTGCCGCGCACATAAACTGGCACAGCTTGAACCATGACGGGTTTAAACAGCACTTAGCCTGCTGCGGCGGGGTGATTAGCCATGGCGGGTTTGAGTTGGCGAGCGAAGCGCTGACCTTAGGAAAAAAATTATTAGTCAAACCCGTGCGAGGGCAGTTTGAGCAGCAGTCGAATGCCGCCGCACTCGCGCTGATGGCCGCCGCCGAGAGTATGGCCCATCTTGATGAGGCGGTGTTAAAGCGCTGGTTGAGGGCGGCCGCGCCGCGGCCGATTGCGTATCCGAGCGTGGCAACGGCCTTGGCTGATTGGATACAGGCTGGCGATTGGCAGCGCAGTCAGCTGTTGTGTGCACAGTTGTGGCAGCAGGTGAGCTTGCCAGAGAGCTGGCGCTGAGCCAGTGATGCTGGCAGCGAGGAAAACCTTGTTGGGCACTAGCTGGGGGGCTGGCCTTCGCGTATAATTTGGCCACTTTTGCTGTCAGTGGCTGTTGCTCTAGGTGGTTTGCACTAAGTGACTGTCAGCCCTCTCTGTTGGCCGCACTTGGCCATGAATAATGTCGTAACCCATGAGCCTCAAGACGTTTACCCAGTACAAATTACTGTTTGTGATATTGTTATCCCTTGGTGTTTTACTTCCTTTTATTCCCGATCAGGCTTATCACCAGCCGGATGAACACTCGGCCAGCCAACCCTTTCATGTGATTGAGTTTAATGATCAAGGCCAGCCCCATGATGTGCGGCAATGGCAAGCGCTCGAGGCGCGCATTCTGCAGGCGGCATCGACCCAAGCCGCTGAATTATTGATTTTTGTTCATGGCTGGCACCATAGTGCCCATCCTCAGGATGAAAACTTTATCGCCTTTGAGCAGTTTTACCAGCAAATGGCGGCCTCCGATCCTCAACGTAACTTGTTAGGGCTATATATCGGTTGGCGTGGCGATAAGTACGATCCCTTCTGGCTCGATGGCTCGGATGATGCGACAAGTTGGATTGAGCCAATTGATTTCCCAACTATTTTACAGCGCAAACGCGTCGCCAAACGCATAGGGCAGGAAGGGTTATCTCAGTTGTTAGACCAACTCGATACCTTAGTCTCCACGCAAAAACTCCTGCGTTATACCGTGATTGGCCATAGCTTAGGCGGTGCCGTGGTGCTGCATGCCAGCAAGGATCGGATCAAAACGGCGATTGAGCAAGGGCAGGATAATCCCAATTTATTCTTGTTGCTCAACCCCGCGGTTCCGGCCACTGAGTATCAGCCATTGGATACCTTGGTGAGCTTAGATAGACAAAAACCCAGCATGGTGGTGTTGCAGTCCAAGGGGGATTTTGCGGTAAAAGAAGCCTTTAATTACATTAAAGAGGGGGAGCGGGCCGTGGGTAATTCTTGGGCGATTACCCATGATATCGATAAGTGTTCTGGCGGCAATTGTGACACCCCTATCAAAGTGTCCTCGGCGCTCATGAATCATGACCAAATTCCCGGTTGCATGATGACGTTGCCCCAATCTGGCTGGAAAATCCGCGCCCGTTTGCAGGCGCGTCGCACCGTACAGACTTGCCCCGATGCCAATATGCAGGCGGTGTGGGTCTTAGCCGTGTCCGATGAAATTGTCTCCGGTCACAACGGGATCCTGACGGCTGACCATGCTAAGGCGTTGTCCGAGGTGATGGGGATGATTGACTTATATCGTAATGAGTTGCCTAAACATGCGGTCGAGAGCTCTGGGGTTGACTCGTCTTCCTTCGAGAGTCAGGCGGCTGACAGCTCGGTGACAGACGGTGCAGGGGCAGGCAGCGGGGTAACAGACAGTGCGGCGGCTCGCGCTGCTGCGGATAGCTCGATTGTCGATGGCGCGGTTGCTGATGGCTCAGTAGTTGAAAGCTCAGTAGCGGAAAGCTCAGTAGCAGAAAGCGGAGTCGCAAAAAGTGCGGCAGCCGAGGGCGTGGTAATCAATCCGGGGGCTCAAATAGACGGCGCGCCAAGCGAGTCTCCACAGGCCACCGCAGTGCTTGATGCCGCAGGTGCGAGTCAACCACCTAAAC